>JBBINF010000059.1:0-8311 GCA_037444045.1 Sulfolobales archaeon
AAGGGATTTCCACGAGTTTAGGGTCGGCATAGCCGATACCGGCGATACCTGGGTAATTCCGAGCTACTCTGAGAGGGCTTGTTCCCTTGGTCTGAGGAACCGATTGCTTGGCCGGGAGCTTTTAAGTCAATCCCTTCCTTATCTAATAGGTCTAGTTTTTCCAACGTTTTCCTTATGTCGTCCTTCTCCAACATGTAACTGTCCTTTGCAAGCCTCAATATCTCCATTGAGTTCTTATAGGACGCCTCGGAGAGCTCTGCAGAGATGTAGCTCATCTTGACGGACATAATAGCCTTCTCTATCTGGGCTAATTGGTCTTCAACCTCGTTTAGTCTCGCCTTCAAGGAGTTTTTTACTTTGATGTAGTCGTCCTTTACTTTAAGCATCTCGCTGTCCAGTTTCCTCTTCATCTCGTCGTACGTGGACTTAGGTACTTCCTGCTTGGAGTAGAGCTCATCAAGAGCCCTCTGTCTCTTCCTTATTTTCTCCATTAGGGTAAGTGCCCTTATTGCAGCGGCCTTCCACTCTGGGAGGATAACTATGGAGTCTCCATCTGCCTTTACCCTAGAGGGGTCAATGGTTGTGAACGTGTTACCTTGGGCTATTTCTACTCCCGTGACAGTCCCGTCAATCTCTGTATATACAAATACTAAGTAGCCAAAGTCTCTGTTATAAGGGTCCTTCACTTTTTGCCCTATAAATTTCGTTAATACGTCTGCTGACACTACCATGGGTAATACTCCTCAAAAATACCCTTTGTCTCAGTATTTACTTAAAAGGGTTAGGGCTCCTCAGCAGGCTTTTCTCTTCACCCTTAAGAGCTTTTAACCTTCATCATCGGTACACGTTGCCTTGTTTGTATTATTGGGTCTCAGTGTATAAATAAAATTGATTTAGATATATTAGACAGGGAAAATGTCTCTTGGGACTCTCTATAACATAACTTCTCAGATCATAGGTAACCACGTAAACTCAGGCTCTCTATCAGAGATACTTGTGTTGGTTGGGCTAGGGATAATTGTGATGATGTTGCTAGGAGGTATCGTATATGGCCTCTTTAAGGTGTTTTCTCTGATACCTAGAATGACGACTAAGCAGTTCTTGCTGTTCCTTCTGGGCATAGCGTTAGTGCTAATAGCGTTAGGTATACTGTTGCCCTAAATCTTTTTATACCTAAAGCCATATTCTTTCTCTATTTCTAGAAGCCTATTGTACTTACTCGTTCTCTCCCCTCTGGCCGGCGCCCCAGTCTTTATAAAGTCGCTGTTAAGCCCTACTGCTAGGTCAGCTATGAAGCTGTCCTCGGTCTCCCCGCTCCTGTGGCTGACTACGGTCTTTATGGAGTTTTCCCTTGCGAGGTCGAAGAACTCCAGTGCCTCTGTCACGGTCCCAACTTGATTTAGCTTTACTATCACCCCGCTGGTCGACCTAGATTCGATACCTTTTCTCAAGTACCTCGGGTTGGTCGTATAGAGGTCGTCCCCAGTCACTACCAGCTTTTTCACCTTACTTTGTAGGGCTGAGAATCTATCAAAGTCGTTCTCGTTGAACGGGTCTTCCAAGTAGAGTATTGGATAGGTGTCAACCAACTCCTTGTAAAAGTCTATCATCTCTTCAGGGGTTTTCTTCAGCCCGTCTATTTCGTATACGTTCTCTTTCTCGTTGTAAAAGTCTGAAGCCGCTGCGTCCATGCCTAGGTAGATCTTGTCTTCGTACCCGGAGTTCTTCACCGCGGTATATACGAGGTCAAGGGCGTCAACTGTCTTTGAGAGTGGAGGAGAAATACCACCTTCATCCCCTAACGCCGTGTAGATCTTTCCGTACCTCTCAGCCACTAGGTTCCTTAAGGTCTTGTACACCACCGTAGATGCCTTGAGCGCGTCCTTTAGCGAGTCGAATCCCACTGGGACTATAATAAATTCTTGGATCTTCAACGAGTTCCCGGCGTGTTTCCCGCCGTTAAGTATGTTGAGGAGGGGAACAGGTATTGTGTGATACCTAAACCCTCCAATGTACTCGAAGACCTCCACGCCTAGTGCTCTGGCTGCAGTCTTGGCTACAGCTATAGAGGTAGATACGATGGCGTTTCCTCCTAGCCTGGCCTTGTTCTCAGTGCCGTCAAGCCTTATCATAGTCTCGTCTACGCCCTTTTGGTCCCTCACGTCCATGCCGTGAAGCGCGTAGTTAATGTAATAGTTGACTGACTCGACAGCCTTCGAGACACCGCCATCTTGATCCCTTAACTCTACTGCTTCCCTTGTACCCCTCGAGGCGCCAGCTGGCGCGTCCCCGAAGTCCCTTACGCCCCCCTCAGTCGTCACGAAAGTCCTCACGGTGAAGTTGCCCCTAGAGTCAAGTATTTCTATTGCCTCAACCTTTTTTATTTCAAATCCGCTATTCATACTTTTAAGTCACTTCTTTACCTATAGAGTTGAGGGTTTTAATGTACTACGCATTCCTCATAATGCTGATTTACGGCATTTTATCGCCCTTGTACTTTAGGGTTCTGAAAGGAAAGCTGAGCAACGAGAGGGCATTTTACGTTGTTTGGGTGACTGCCCCTTTCCTTGCCTCGTACTTCTACCTCCCTTCTCTATTTCTTTTCCTCCCGCTGATAGCCGTAAACGCGCTAGGATATTACCTAGTGTACAGGGGGAGGACTTCACATATTTCCGACGGCCTGCTTTTCCTTCTGACGTCTGTTATAATAATGTTGTTTTATAAACTTTGACGCAAAGTTTCTCATATGCCCAGGAAGCAGAAGGACTCCAACGTTTGTCCAAACTGTGGAACGGTAGTGGACAAGCCAACGAAAACTTGGAACTTGGTGTCCCCTCTTCCAGACGCTTATGGGAGGATAACGATAACAGTTATGGGCTCATACGTCTGCCCCAACTGCGGCCATAGGTGGAGGGCAGTTGTGTCAAAAATAAAGGCCGGAGGGGATTCCGTAGAGATTGAAGGTAAGAAAGGGGTAAAGAAGTTTGGAGAGGAAAAAAGAGAAGAGAACAGGGGAGAGATAATAGAACTGGACATTAGTGATTTAGATGAAGAAGAGTGACGTGTTGATAGTTGCTTTCATTGTCTTTGTTTACGTCCTCTATTTCTCCAACGTTATTAGCTCCGCTAGCGTAGAGGGCGTCTCAATGTACCCTACGTTTCAGAACGGGGCACTGACCTTCTATACGTCTCCGCACAACGTCTCCGTGGGCAACATAGTCATATACAGATCTCCGACTGTAGGCGCTTACGTTATCCACAAGGTAATCGACGTTAACACGTATAATGGTGAGAAGTACTACGTTACTCAAGGCGTTGATAGAATATCGAACCCGAGGCCAGATAACGAAATAGGTCTAGAGCCGTTGCCTGGAGTACCCTCAAACCTGGTACTAGGAAAGGTAGACGAGTATCACGGGGTCATCTTCTCCATCCCTTACCTAGGATACATATCAATATTGCTCAGCTCCCTTATCTGAGAGGCCCTATTTTGTTTTCCTCTCTCAGTTTCTTCACAAGGTATGTAGGGGTGACGCTAGTGGGGTGGTTAGCCTTCACTTGGTCTAGTCTACCCACCGAGGTATTAAGAGGCGTTTCCAATACCTTCTTAGGGTTAGAGTAGGCCTCAGTTAGGATTTCCCTAAGGGCTTCGGCGAACCTGTCTAATGTCTCTTTGCTCTCCGTCTCGGTTGGCTCTATCATTAGGGCCTCCTCCACTATTGGCGGGAAGTATATAGTGGGGGCGTAAAACCCCTTGTCTAAGAGTGCCTTTGCGACGTCAAAAGCGGTAACTCCAGTGTCGTTCATGAGGGGTTTTACGCTAAACACTACTTCGTGCTTCCTGAACTTCCCCGGGAAGGGTAGCTGAAGTCCCTTTACGTCCTTAAGTCTCGATATTAAGTAGTTTGTAGCCACAGTACTCATCTTGCCAACGGCAGATACCCCTTGGGGCCCTAGTCCGAGTATATATGTGTACGCCCTAGCTACGTTAGCGACGTTGCCAAAGAACGTAGATATCTTCCCTATTGACTTCTTTGGAGTGTGTAGGTAGTAGCTACTGCCCGTCTTCTTCACGACTGGGTAGGGTAAGTACTCCGCCAGCTCCCCCTTTGCGCATATGGCCCCTGCTCCCGGTCCTCCTCCACCGTGTGGCACTGCAAACGTTTTGTGTAAGTTAACGTGAACTACGTCAAATCCCATGTCCCCTGGCCTAGCTATCCCAAGTATCCCGTTTAAGTTAGCTCCGTCGTAGTAGAGCACGCCGTCGACGCTGTGGATGGCCTTTGATATCTCAAGGATTTCCTCCTCGAAGAGGCCCAAGGTGTTAGGGTTAGTCAGCATAAACCCTGCGACGTTCTCGTTAACTACTTCCTTCAGAATGTCTAGGTCAACTAGTCCTCTGTTGTTTGACTTTATGTAAACTACTTTAAAACCCGCCATGGCCGCACTAGCTGGATTAGTCCCATGGGCTGTGTCCGCTACAAGCATTTCGTCCCTTTTCCTTCCCTTGTCCTCGTGATATTTCCTGATCATGAGGACTCCAGCTAGCTCACCTGCTGAGCCTGCTGGAACCTGGAAGGTACACCCGTCCATTCCCGTGATCTCTGCAATCCACTGCTGCATTTCGTAAAGCATCTCCAGTGCCCCCTGCATAGTGCTAACGTCCTGGAGCGGGTGAAGGTTCTCCACTAGCGGTTGAGATAGCTCTTCTACCTTGGGGTTGTACTTCATGGTGCAGGAGCCCAGCGGCATCATCCCAGTGTCTACTCCAAAGCTCATCTGCGATAGCCTTATGTAATGCCTTACAACTTCCAGCTCGCTAAGCTCTGGTAGGTCGGCTTCCCTGCTTCTCCTTATCTTCTCTGGAACGCTCACGCCTATCTCTTCCCTTATTTCGTCTTCCCTGGGTATTAGAGTCCCCTTCCTTCCCTTTCCCTTGTACTCAAAGATCAGAGGCTCGCCCCACCTAGCTTGCCTCCACACTCTTGACCACCTCCTCTATTTTCTCCGCTAAGAGGTCTATTGCCCTCTTGGGGTGGACTTCTGTGAAGCAAAAAACTGCTGAGTTGTCGTCTATAGCGAACCCTCCGTGTAAGTGCTCTTTAATTAGTCTTTCGTGTATTCTTTGGTATTTGACCGGGAAAGTAAAAGTAACTTCTTCAAAGAAGTCCCCTAGGAATTTCCTCTTTCCAATACCTCTGCTCTCAATCAACTTAGTGGCGTAGTGGCTCCTCAAGTAAACCTCCTCAGCCAGCTCTTTTAACCCACTCTTCCCCAGCAAGGAGAGGTAGACTGCCACCGCTATTGCCATTAGTGCTTCGTTTGTAGTTATGTTGGAAGTGGCCTTTTCCCTCCTGGCGAACTGTTCCCTCGTCTGTAAGATTAATGTAAAACCTTCGTTTCCGAAGGAGTCCTTTGTTAGCCCAACTATCCTCCCTGGCATTTGCCTAACTAACTTAGCGTCCCACCTAGTGGCGAAAACGCCAAGGGATGGACCCCCCATGTTCGTGGGTATACCAAGTTCCTGCGCGTCACCTATCGCAATATCTACGCCGTACTCTCCCGGAGGCTTGATGAGGGCTAGGGCTAACGGGTTTACCCCCATTATGGTTAGAACCCCTTTCTTTCTAGCCAAGTCAACTACGCTTTCTACCTCGGTCTCAAAGACTCCAAAGAAGTTTGGGGTCTGTATGTATATAGCCCCAACGTCGTCTGACAGCTTTTTCTCCAGGTCATCAAGGTCGACCTTTCCCTCTTCGTTGTATCCCACCTTTACCAGCTGGATCCCCTTCCCCCTTGTCCAGGTCTCTGCCACCTTCAAGTGGTTAGGGTTGGCGTTAGCTGGGACAAGGACCCTCTTTTTTCCGTTTATCCTGTTTGCCATTAGTATTGCCTCAGCCAATGCTCCTCCCCAGTCGTAGAGGGAGGAGTTTACAACTTCCATTTGGAGTAGCTCAGCCATGTAACTCTGGTACTCAAAGAGGGCTTGCAGGAGGCCTTGGTTCGCCTCCGGTTGGTACGGCGTGTAAGCCGTGTAGAACTCTGACCTCGAGATAATCATCTTTACCGCGTAAGGTATGTAATGTGGGCAAACTCCTCCTCCTAAAAACGGCGGGTAAAGGAACTTGGTGTTTTTATCTGCAAGCTCTTCCAACCTCTTGGCTATCTCGTACTCGGACAGCGGCCTGCCGTAACCCACGTTCAGCTCTCTCTTTAGGATTACCTCGCTTGGGACGTCATTGAAAAGCTCCTCTACGTTCTTTACCCCTATCTCCTTAAGCATGTCCTCAAGGTCTTCAAGGTTTGGCAGCCAAGGATGTACTCTCATATAAATATCTCAGTTAATGAGGTATCTAATAGGTAATAATGTTAAGTACACCTCTTTATGACGTGGAGGAAAAGTTAGGGGCCAGTTTTGGCGAGTTTGCAGGCTGGAAAATGCCAATGGAGTACTCTTCCTATCAAAAGGAGCACATGGCAGTGAGGCAAGAGGTTGCCTTTTTCGACCTTTCCCACATGGGCAGGCTAAGACTTAGGGGTAAGGTCTCAGAGGTCGAGACCCTAGTAGCAAAGGTAGTCTCAAAAGAGGAGAACAACGCCATGATAGGACCTACAGCTTTCCTAAACGATAAAGGAGGGTTTTTGGACGACGTAATGGTCTACAAGGTCTCCCAGGACGAGTTTTTAGTTGTGACAAACGCTGTTAATAGAGAGAAGGACATTCGGTGGATAAGGAAGAACTCCTCCCTCGAGGTAGAAGACCTCACATTTGACTACGTTATGCTTGCAGTACAAGGTAGGAAAGTCTGGAATTACCTCGAACCCGTTAACCTAAAGCCATTGCGGTTTGTGCTCAACGCTGACTTCATGGGGGAGAAAGTGTTCCTGCTTAGTAGGTCAGGCTGGACAGGGGAAGACGGGTTAGAGGTATGGGCAGACGTGGAAACGGGAAAAAGGCTGGTGGATAAGCTCGTTAAGTTAGGCGTAGTTCCAGCTGGGCTAATCACGAGGGACAGCTTAAGACAGGAGATGGGCTTCGTCCTCTACGGTGAGGACATCGACGAGACCGTCAATCCAGTGGAAGCAAGGTACTGGGTCTTTTCCCTAGAAAAGGACTTCATAGGCAAGGACAAAGTAGAGGAGTACCTAACTAACGGCGTCGAGAAGTTGAGGGTAGGGTTCAAAATGGGTAAGGGGGAGAGGTTCCTTCCCAGGAGTGGGAACAAGTTCAAGGTATTAGACAAAGAGATAGGTTACGTAACTAGTTCTACCTTTTCCCCTTATCTCTCGAGGGTCATAGGGATGGGATACGTCAACTCGAGGAACTTCCTGCTGGGATATAGCGTGGACGTTGAGGTCAGGGGCAAAAGGTTTTCAGCGAAGTTAACTGACTTTCCTATGGTGAAGGTTCAATGAAGGTCGGAAAGTACGAGGTCTTGGAGGACAGATACTACACGGAGAGCGACGAGTGGGTAAAGATAGACGGTGATATCGCCACCGTTGGGATAACCGACTACGCCCAGAAGAAGCTCAGGGACATAGTGGGCGTGGAGCTACCGGAAGTCGGCAAACAAGTGAAAATGGGAGAGAGCGTAGCGGTAGTGGAGTCGGTAAAAGCAGCTGCTGACATCTACTCCCCTCTCAGTGGTACGGTGATTGAGGTAAACGAGAGCTTGATCAACGAACCGGAGTTAATAAACAAGGATCCGTATGGGTCTGGTTGGATCTTTAAGCTGAAGGTGGCTAACGCGGCTGAAATAGAAAGGCTATTAACTGCGGAAAAGTATAGTGAGAAGATAAGGGGAGAATCATGACCCAAGAATTTGAGGTAGTAGAGCACGTTACCCCAGTTATTTCAAGGCCAACGTATCTGATTGCCGGTCTCCCAGACGCAGGGCTAGTTGGGTCAATAGCTACCGAGTTCTTAATCCAGAACTTTGGGCTCAAGGAATTCGGAGAGGTGTACTCCACAAAGTACATCCCACCAATTATGCACGTCACCGACGGAATAGCTAAGTCCCCTCTGAGGCTCTACTATTCGCAAAACCCCGGAATAATCGTGTTTCATGCGTGGACTGCGCTTCCATCAAACGCAATTTATCCCCTGTCAAAGCTGGTGGTAGAGTACTCAAAGAAGTACGGCGTCAGCAAGATAATCTCTATTACGGGCCTCCCTATACAAAATAGGCTGGAAATCGATAAGCCAAACGCGTACTGGATTTCCAACAACGCACAGCTGTCTATGGAACTCGAGAAGTTAGGTCTAATGCAGAAGTTTGGGGACGGCTACATTGCTGGGCCCTACGCTCCG
>JBBINF010000060.1:0-4499 GCA_037444045.1 Sulfolobales archaeon
AGTACTCTGTCGTTGACAATAGCCCCCATTATTTTGCCCATGTACTCTTCGTCGTTTAATAGGCCGATTAAGGGATCAAGTATGCCAGACCTCCTTAACTGGGATATCACGTTCATTGCGAATTGTAGGTTCTCCTTGGTAGTTTCGTCGGAAAGCATGTGTAATAGCTCAACCAAGTTGCTCCAGTTGCTGGCCAAAGCCATTGTCTTGTCGTTGACAATAGCCCCCATTATTTTTCCTAAATACTCTTCGTCGTCTAGAATTCCGCTAACTACGTCTATAATGCCCAGCCTATCCAACTTCTCTAGAAGGTTCATGAGGTGATTTACAGTAAGGATCTTGTCGCCAGTTAATAGGTTGTCTAAAAAATTGACCTCTAATTCTGACACCGTATCTATCACCAGCTGGCCAGGAACTTTTCTAGGGCCATATCTCCCTTTGTCCACATGTAGTACTTCGTGAACAGCTCTTTCTTCAAGTGGTTTACTGCTGCAGGCTCAGCTACAGAGACGCTTCCGCCATACCAGGTGTCGTCCTTCACGCTTACTGCGTATCCCTCTAATGGGTTATCGGCTACGCACACTATGGTCGGGTAGTAGCTGTCTATCTTTGTCTGGACTCCTAGCCTGTTGGCCAAGTGCTGCGCAGCTATCCTGCCCGTCATTACCGCAAGATAGCCCAGCTTTGGCACAGTTAATGAGTTGGAATCACCAACTGCGTAGACGTTGTCGTACTTGATCGATACCATGTTAAGGTCGGTTGGGATGAACCCACCATCGTCTACTAGGTCTGGCGTGGAGTTCTTTAGTGCGGGATTCCCAGTGTATGGTGGAAGGAGGATGCTAAGGTCTGACTCTAACTTGTTCCCCTTCTCGTCTACTACCTCGTGCTCCCTAATCTCCTTGATCCTAAAGTTATGTACTAGTTTTATCCCTAGAGAGCCGTAAATGGAGGCCACTGCCTTCCTAGATTGCGGAGAGAGGTCAGAGAGGTACTCTCCAGGCGAGTACACGGTAATGTGAACCTTGTCCAGCATTCCCTTTTTCTTGAAGTATCCGTGTAGCATTAGGGACATTTCAAACACTGGTCCTTCGCACGCTGAGTCGGCATTAGGTACGAAGTTTTCGGGAACTTTGGGCTTCGGGTTGTGACCCTGGTAGAATGGTCCCGATCCTATGGTAATGTTACCTCCTTTGAAGTCCTTAAGCCTCTCCCTGAGCTTAGTGGCGAACTCCGGCTCACATACGCTGTAGCCGAACTGATCCCAACCCTTTATAAGTTCAGTAGCCAAATGGGCTCCTATTCCTACTACAACGTAGTCGTAGTCCTCTTCAACAGTAGAGCCATCTGGCTTAGTGTATATAACTTTACTTGCTCTTGCATCTATCTTCTGTACCTTGCCTTCCTGGAACTTTATTCCTTTCTCAGGTAGAGCTTGGGCTAAGTCTACCTTGAGTTCTTCTACGTCTCTTACCCCTATTGCGACGTGGGGAAGGGCAGGCCTAAAGTACGAGAACCTGCTCTGGTTTATTACCTTAATCTCCGCTGCACTTCCCACTAGTCTCTTAAGGGTGTATGCTGCAGTTAACGCTCCGAATCTTCCTCCTAAAACTAACACTTTAGTCATTTTTGGTCATAACTCAGTGTGCAGTCATATTAAAAAAACTTTGTTTTGAAAATTTTTATATAATTTAAGTGTTAAATTGCCTTTATTTTTAAAAAAATAGTATATTTGCAATCATGTTCTAAAACTTTTTAAATGATAAAATATACTTTTCCATATGGAGCTTCTCGAGAACTTCGTAAAAGTAAACGGAGCCAAGATACACTATATAGAAAAAGGAAATGGAAGGCCCGTCGTTCTACACCACGGAGCAAGGTTTAACGCTATGACCTGGGAGGAGACCGGGACTATATCCGCTATAGCTGAGTCTGGCTTTAGGGCTATTTCTGTGGATTTTCCTGGGTTCGGAAAGTCAGAAAAGGGGTCGTTCATGAGCTTAAGCGAATTCATAGGGGAATTTGTCACTGCGCTAAACCTCGAAAAGCCCATTCTTCTAGGTGCGTCAATGGGAGGAGAAGCAGTTCTGGGTTATGCGGTGGACAACCGGGAGAGGGTAGGGGGTCTTATATTAGTAGGTGCAGTTGGCGTCACGAATTACGAGAATAAGCTTTCAAGGCTTGATGGACTTCCAGTGCTCTTAATATGGGGTAGAAACGATAACGTTTCCCCCAAGAGAAATTACGAGACAATCTTGAAACACGTTAAAACCGCTCGCCTAGAGATAGTCGGCAGCCAACACGCCTGTTACCTCGACGACCCCAAGGACTTCAACGATAAAATCAAGGAGTTTCTGAAGGGGCTATGATGGAAGAGGAGCTTAAAACAAAACTCCTAGAAGTGCTTAAGGACAAGAGATACCTAGAAGTGCTGAAACACCTAAAGAAGGCAAACGTGGACTACGGAAAGTCAATAATGCTTAACACGAAGATACCCATTGACCAAGTAGTTGATATCCTTGACCGTCTGGAGAAGTTAGGCCTCATAGAGAGGGTACACGGGGCTACTTTGAAGAACACTGAGGCAAAGTTTAAGCTGAGCTCTGAAGTCCACAAACACCACACGTACTATAGGCTGACCAGGGAAGGGGATCATCTCCTGAGAAACCTAGATGAAAAAGAGTTAATAGACGGGTACATACAACTAGTTAAGGACGACGACCTCGCTAAAAACATACTTAAGCTGGCTGACGAGTTAAACGCGGATCACGCTCTAACCTACGCTAAACTGACCCACAAGACCCTCGAGGAGGTTATTCCCAAGCTTGAAGAGCTGGAGAGGATCGGGCTTATAGAGGAGGTTAAGGCAAAGATAATAAAGTTCGGGGAGAGGAAGTCCAAGCCAAAGAAGGAGACGAGGACTCACCACAAGTACTACGGTCTGTCTAGGATAGGCGAGCTGGTAGTAAGGGAGATGAAAAGAAGGAACTTACTAGGAAAGTGACTGGATCCTTTGTTTGAACCTTTCGTATACCTCTCTAATTGCGTTGTTTAGATTTAGCCCCTTGCTCTCGTACTCTGAGAGCAAGACCCTGTTTTCCTTAAGCGCCTCCTCTAGGACAGCTTCTATCTTTCTCCTTAAGTAAAGCTCAATTAGTTTATGCCTTCTTTCTGTTATCCTCTTTTTAAACAAGTTATTGCTCCTTACAAATTCCTCGTGTTCCTTAAGTTGTTTAGCTAGCTCCTCTATTCCAATCCCCTTAAGGGCACTTACCTTAATTACTCGTGGTTTCCAACCGTCCCTCCAAAAGGTCTCTCCGCTCTCAATTGAGAACTTTATCGAGTCGTATAGGGCCTCAGCCTCGGGCTTGTCTGCCTTGTTAACTACGTAAAAGTCCCCAATTTCCATGATCCCCGCTTTAAGGGCTTGGATCTCATCTCCGCTGCCCGGTATGGCTAACACAAGGATCGAGTGAACTACAGACACGACGTCTGTGTCGGTCTGGCCTGAACCCACTGTTTCAAGGATTATCCTGTCGAAACCTAGGCCGTCCAGCGCTTCAATCAACATGATTGCCTCTGCAGACACTCCGCCTAGAAAGCCCCGTGACGCTAGGCTCCTTATGAACACGTTTTTGTTCATTGTCTTGTCCTGCATCCTAATCCTGTTTCCCATGAAGGAACCCTTAGAAAAAGGGCTTGACGGGTCTACCATGACTACTCCAACTTTCAACCCCTCTCTAGTATAATGGTCAATGAGAGTGGAGATCAGAGTGCTCTTTCCAGCTCCCGGTGAGCCCGTTATTCCTATGGTATAGGCCCTCCCTGCCCTTGCGCTAAGTTCTTCCAAGTACTCCATTCCTTCCTCTGAAAAGTACTCTATCTTAGTGAGGATCCTAGATATGGAGAGCTCGTCCCCTTCTATTGCCTTTTTGAGGAGTTCACGATTCAACTTTAATACCTCTCTTTTTGGAGGCGACCAGTTTTACCTTTTCCACAACTTCCTTCAAGCTGGATCCCGGCAAAAATACCTCGTCTACTCCCATTTCCTTTAGTCTCTCTATATCCTGCGGAGGTATGACTCCCCCTACTACTAGCCCTACGTCGTTTAGCCCGTACTTTCTCATGTATTCTACCACTCTTGGGACTAGCTCAAGGTGAGCTCCGCTCAAGATGCTTATCCCAATAACGTCGGCGTCTTCCTGAACTGCGGTCTTCACTATCTGCTCCGGAGTCTGTCTGAGCCCCGTGTAGACTACTTCCATGCCTGCGTCCTTTAGTGCTCTTGCTATTACCTTTGCTCCCCTATCGTGCCCATCTAATCCGAGCTTAGCGACAATTACCTTAATTCTCTTCTCCATATCTTCCCATATGGTATTATTGCTTAAAATGTTTAAACTTTACTTCAACTTTGTGTAATCTCATGAGAAATACGCTACGTACGATAAAACGCACTCAGTTAGTGTAAGCGGATTTAAGGGTAACTGAGATAGGACAGC
>JBBINF010000060.1:4599-8299 GCA_037444045.1 Sulfolobales archaeon
GTGGCGTTTAGCTTATGGAGTAGTGAGAGAAATCCCATTTATGTGTATCCTTCGTTAGCTATTGCAATTTTGACATCTTCAGTAGTTATTCTACTATATTATTACGTGACTAGAGTTTGACCTCTCTGTATTTTCTTATCACATCTTGGATGAACAACAAGGCCGATATTGAGATCACTATGGCGGAGAATATTTCCGACGCCAGAGGGTACTTATAAAGAAAGGTCAAGAGAAGTACAAGATCCGTGATAAAAAAGGACGCGAAGAATGCAGATACCGGTATCAAGTAGTTAGATATCTTTACGTAATCTGAAAGGATTACCTTGGAAACCACGTAACCCTCTGGTGTCTCCCTTACCAGACCATCTTCTATTAACTTCTTTAGATGATACTGAACCAACGACGGCGAGCTTAAATTCAGTTCTTTCTGTATTTTCTTTAGGGAAACCGGTTTTCTCTGCCTCAGAATGTAATAGTAGATCTTCTTCCTAGTTCCGTAAAGTCCTTCGTACTCACTGGCTGTCATTATAACCTAAGTTAAATAGTGTACGGAATAAATATATAAACGTAATATCGAAGGAGTATTATGTGAAAACGCTTCTAATGATAGCTGCTGGCGTTCTATTGGCAATAGGGCTTGCCTACGCTTCTCTTTCTTCCAGCACCGTGCTTTCCAAACGCGCTAACGAGGAACTGCAAATGCCCTCAGTGTACTTCAGCGCGGAACACGCGCCAATAGTGGAGACAAGTTACACTAATGCTAATGGACAATATGGGGTTATATATAGTTACTATTATTTAATAAACTATACTAATATTTCTGTCTATGGTTTAAATGGAACGAGTTACTTTACGGCGGAAATGTACGTGGGACCAGGAAACGAGGTCGATTGGTGGGGATCAAGCGGTACTAACGTTTTCCCATTGTTACAAGCTAAGCTTGAAAAGGTAAGGTGGGAGAACTCCTCGCTAGTAGCTTATGTAGACGTTTACGCTAGGTGTATTAAAGACGTTTACATAGGTTATAATTCCTCCCTGTATCAAGTGCTCTCTATCCGCGAGTTCATAATAAACAATGTAACCGTGATAGATCTCGAGCTGCAGATCTCTAAAAGTGTAGCCCCCGGTTCCGTTCTACTAATTCCGGTCTGGACAGAAGGGAGATACGGCGAAAGTTTAACTTTCATACCTATTCCGGTCAGCCGGGGATACTGATCTCACCGCTCAAATTACATCGAGTTCATCACAAGTTTAGCTCCTTTAGCACGTTATATATGGCTGATTCCGCCGTTATATTTTCTTCTAGAGGTGCCCTAGTTCTACCCACGTAAAGCCCCCTATACCTCAACGCTATCTTTATGCCAGATGGATAATCTGAAAGAGCTATGGCATCGTTTAGTTTTACCGCCATTAGCTGGTACCTAAGCGCCTCCCTATAGTTTCCTTCTCTATAATTCGAAAATATATTTAATATTATTTCTGGTGCAAAATTGGCGATTCCCGACACAGCGCCGTCACCGCCGTACATTAGCGCAGGAAGGATTAGGGTATCGCTCCCTATAAACACCTTGAAGTTTCCGTTGACCCCTTTTAACCCTAAGTACTTTATAAATGAGTCTAAGTCCGACGTAGTGTACTTCATACCACTAACTATCCCCTCTGAGACGAGCTTTTCCAAGGTATCTAGGTCTATTGAGTAACCCACGTAGGAAGGGATGTTATAGACGTAAACTGGGATACCGGGCTTTGCTAACGCCTCGTAATAGTCAACGAGTCCTTTTTTCCCCGGTTTATGGTAAATTGGAGGTACCGAGAAAACTGCGTCGACTCCTATGTCCACGTATTCCCTTAAGAGGACGTTTGAGTTTGAAAGGGAGTTCTCGTTTACTCCCGCGTATACCTTACCCCTTGTGAACTCCCTAGTTGCTCTCACCACTGAGATCTTCTCTTGCTGGGTGAGCATGTTGAACTCCCCAGTAGTGCCGAGCACCCAAAAAGACGAAATTCCCCTTTTTTCGTTGAACTGGATCACGTTCTTGAGAGCGTCTAGATTCACGTTGTCTTTTTCATCAAAGGGGGTTACGAGGGCTGTAATTGCAATTTCCATAAGCTATGTCATAAAGCGTTCATTATAAGTTTAAACGAGAATATGACCTTTTACGGTATTGCGTCTCCATGAGGGCAGCTCTTGGGTCTACCCAAGAACTCGTAAAGCTTCTCCACTATCTCCTCTGGAACCATTAGGTCAAACTGCTGGGAGTACTTGCACGCCTCGTCCTTGTCCATTCCCAATTTCACTAGGAACGACTCTATTACCCTGTGGGCCTTTATGGCCCTATGTATATAGTTTATTCCTTGTTCAGTAATCCAGATCTCGCTTCTGCTCTTCTTGGTCACCATACCCTTTTCGCTCAGATGATTAAGTTCCTCGTATGCGCTAGCAGGGCTTACCTCTATTTCCTTTGCTATATTGCTGAGACGTGCAGGTTTCCCCTGGTCATTGTACTTCTTAATTACAAGGAGATATTGTAGTTCTCTGTGCGATATTTTCATTGTAGATAAGTTGACCCGATTAAATTTAAACTTTTGTGGGGAAATTTTACATGTCATTATTTATTGTGTCAAGTGAGCTAGAGCTTAGGAAGTTATGAAAAATTAAAGCACCAGGGACTAGACTTTCCGGCAGTTTTTATTATACAGAAACTTTTTAATTTTTAAATTAAAAATACGTAGCATGGTAGTCTTAGAGCTGACTCCAATGCAGTACGTGTTGTCAGTTATATCTGGAGTTTTGGTAGGATTTAGCCTAGGCCTCATTGGAGGAGGCGGTTCAATTCTCGCAATACCTTTGCTCCTCTACTTCGTAGGGCTATACTACTCAGTACCCCCAAGCGAAAGGGGCTTTGTAGACCACGTAGCCATAGGAACTACTGCCCTTGCAGTGGGATTAAACGCGTACATTAACAGTTACATGCACTTTAGAAGGGGAAACGTGAGGGTATTGCCAGGGGTAGTATTCACTATACCCGGAATAATTGGAGCCTTTGTAGGGACTGAACTGGACAAGATTACTCCAGGGCAGTCTCTCCTGTTCTTCTTTAGCGTTCTCATGATCGTAGTGGCGTATATGATGCTAAGGCAGAAAGTGGAGAGAAGGACGGAAAACAACCCCTTAGACAAAGGACTTAGCTTTTCCTCACTAAAGTCGTCGGTGTCTCTCAAGAAGGTTATACCCGCGGGGTTCTTAGTAGGTTTTGCTTCCGGCTATTTCGGAATTGGGGGCGGGTTCCTAGTAGTCCCAGGCTTACTTTTCAGTACCGGGCTCTGCATGGTAAAGGCTGTAGGTACTTCCCTAATAGCAGTTGGAACCTTTGGAGTGACGTCGGCGATCTCCTACAGCTTTTCAGGTTACGTCTACCCGGTAATTGGCTTACTATACCTCGTGGGGGGAATAGCGGGCGGATATGCTGGCGCAGCCATTGCCTCTAGAATGCCAAGAGGGCTATTAAGGAAGATATTCGCTGCCATAATCGTAGCTGTGGCCATTTATATGATGTACAACAGCATAGATGGTCTGTTCCTGCTTTTACATCACCTATGAGTTCGCCATCCTTTTGTATATTTCGTCGATTTTTTTGTCCAATATTTTTATACTGGCGTTAACCCCTTCAAGGACTTTCTTGTAGTCTTCCGATTTCAC
>JBBINF010000061.1:0-8269 GCA_037444045.1 Sulfolobales archaeon
AGGAAGACATGTTTCATGTCTCTTCGGACATCAAATTTTCTCAATAAATATAAAAAGATTGCTGTCGTAAAGTATATTTTAAAAATATATTTTATAAACCTCGCCTCTCCGCACCAAATACGAGGAGATTCTCGTTCCTCTGTCCATTTTGGCTTAAGTTCCACCTCAACTATTTTCTAGTGGGGACACTACTCATGTACCTCGTAGTAAAGAACCACCCCATTGAGGGCCCAGGAACACTAGTGGACTTCCTCGAGGACAAGGTAGTCGAGGTCATGGCCTGGGAGGACTATCCAAAGGACTTTGACGGGCTTATAATCATGGGAGGTCCAATGGGGGTATACGAGGCAGAAAGGTACCCATTCCTCTACAAGGAAATGGAGCTAATAAGGGAGTCCTTGAGGGCAGGGAAGAGGGTGTTGGGGGTCTGCCTAGGCTCCCAACTCATCTCTAAGGCATTGGGAGGGGAAGTGGTTAAAGGCCACTTTGGACCAGAGATTGGGGTGAGCACCGTGAAGTTCCTCAACGGGCTGGGGGAGAGGAAGGTCTTCCAGTGGCACGGCGACACCTTCACCCTCCCTCAGGGCTCCACCTTGTTGGCCTACAGCGAAAAGTACTTCCAGGCGTTTACTCTAGGCAGGGCCTTGGCCCTCCAGTTCCACGTCGAGGTAGAGCCAAAGATGGTGGAGAAGTGGGTGGAGGAGTACGGTGGAGAGAAAAAGGTCGTGGAGGAGCTAAGGGAGGTGGAGGACGAGGTACACCAGTTGGCCGGGGAACTGGTCAAGTTCTGGTTACGACTCTGAAGGTGTAGTTCTTAATTAGCAACGCGGATATCAAGGTCAAGACCATTATCCCCATACCGGTTATGGAAATGTAGTCGAAGGCAGTGGCGGAGGGCACGAAACCTAGGACTAGGGGCTGGTTGTTGTACATCATCACTATGGGGTCTTGGTATGCGTCCATGAACACGGTAGCTATTACCGGCCCCGCGGAGCCCCCTATAGTCCTGAGCAACGTGTTCATCCCCATGCCAGTAGTCCTATACTGGTCTGGCAGCGAGATGGCCACCATGTTCACCAGGGGCAGGATTATCGCCACTAGGCCCACAGAGGACAGGAAGCCGTCCTCCAGTATTGCCAATGGAGAGCCCCTGTTGACCAGGAACAGGAAGTAGGAGACGATCCCGAGGACAGTGCCCATGATGACTATGGGCTTGGGTCCTACCCTCGGCAATAGCCTACCGAACAGGGGGCCGAAGATCACCATGCCGAAGGCCACGGGGGACATTAGGAGCCCAGACTGTATTATTGAAAGCCCCAGGCCGTAGGGGGCTGGTAACTGGGAGTAGTAGACCAAGAAGATGAACACCATGAACATGCCTACCCCCGAGATTAGCCCAACTATGTTTGCTGCAGCGAAGTTCCTTATCTTAAATAGCTCCAGCCTTAGTAAAGGCTCGCTAGTCCTCCTCTCAAAGGCCACGAAACCTGCAAAGAGGGCGAGCCCCAAGAGGAGAAGGACTAAGTTCTGCATGGAGAAAGCCCCCCAAGTGGGTATCTCGGTGATGTAGACCAAGACCATGACCGAGGCTAGCCCTATTAGCGCAGCCCCTATCACGTCGACCTTCTCCTTTACCCTGTGCCCAGTGTGGGGCAAGTAAACCTCTGAGAGGGCAAAGACAACGAGGGAGAGTATTGCGGCTGTGTGGAAGGCGTACTGCCACCCCAGGTCTTGTACTATGTAGGAGCCTATGAGCAGGCCAAGGGCGGGTCCTATCCCGAGGATGGCGCTCAGTATAGCCTGGGCAAAGGCTACCCTCTCCTTGGGGTAAAGGTCGGTGATTATCGAGATTGCTATTGGGAATATAGAGAACCCAACCCCCTGGATTGCCCTAGCCGCTATGAGGACCCAGATGTTCGGGGAGAACCCCGCCAACGCCACTGCAATGATGTAGAAGAGTATGGCAATTGTGTACATCCTCTTCTTCCCGTAGGTGTCCGCCAGCTTGCCCATCAAGGGGGAAGTCGCCGCTGCCACTATCATGTAGGCTGAGGTTATCCACCCAGCCAACGTCGCTGAGATTGAGAAGTCCGACTCGATGGTCGGGAGAGCTGGGATGACCATTGTCTCCACGTAGTTTACTATGAGTAACATTGCGGAGAGGAGCACCATAGTCCTAGTCTTAATGTCCATAGCTACCTAAACTCCCGCGTGAAATAAAAAGTTTTCGATATATCTATTTCACGTGAGTTGTGGAGCTATACACAAGGTTTTAACTGTTTTTTCGTAAATTTCCATATGATCGTTTCAACCGGAAAAAAGGACTACAAGCTGGACGACGTCACAGTGCTCTACGGCGAGGAAGTAGACGACCTAGTGACGTCGCTGAGCGCTTTAGACCCTACTGGCTACTCCAACTTGAGGAGGAGGGTGGCCTGGGGACTGTACTTTAGGGCATCTAGGGAGTTCTCAGACCAGATAAGGGGGGTCTTCTTTGCGATCTTTGAGCTCTCAGCGCTAGTAAGGGAGCTCAACTTCAGGATGGTGAACCCGACCTACGCGCTGCCCTCTGTGGTAGACAGACTGAGCACCTCAGTTGGCCTCAAGTGGGAAAAGGACAAGGTGACGCTGAGGGAACCCGTGGAAGTGAAGGTGGACTTTGACGTGGTGCAGGAGGTGAGGAAGTTAGTCAAGGTGAGCGTAGATGGAAAAGAAGTGCTCCCTGCCCCTTTTCCCGGAAGGGAGAGGACTAGGCTGGACTTGGGGAGGCTTACCGGGGTAAAGGGGATGTCGCTGTTGGTCGACTCTACCTACCAAGGTAAGGGCTTGAGTGCCACGCTAGACGTGGAGTACTTGCCAGAGAGCAGGGGGATGAACAAAAACGTGGACGTGGAGGAACTGAACAAGGTGCTAAGGGTCACAGCTAAGGAGGTGAACGAGAGGTCTATAGGCTCTCAGTCGACTTTAGAGGACTTCATGGTCGGCGTCGCTGAGGCGTTAGTTGAGCCCTCCCTCTCCACCTTTAGGGAGGAGCTGGAGAGGTATTTGGGGGTAAAGGAAATGGTCTACATACCGCCCTCAAGGCCCTTCTTACTCAACGCCTCCCTATCGGCGTTAACGGAACAGGAGGCAACCCAGATCTTCTCGGGAAATTGTTTGTTGGCAATTGAGAGGATTAGGAGGGGAAAGGAGTCGCTCAAGGAAAACCCGCTGGGCCTAAAAGTTGACGGAGGAGTAGTGGAGTACCAAGGGGTTCAAGTGACCTCAGCCCCTAGGTGGGTTAGAGCACTGTCTGCATTACTTATGGAGCTGGCCTCGGTAAGGGAGAGGGCCTTATTGATTCTGGAGGCACCGGAGGAGTACCTAGTGGAGGAAAAGAGGGGGCTCCTGCTGGATATCCTTAGGAGGGAAGTGGAGAGGGGGAACAAGCTGTTGATCTCCACTTGGGAGAGAAAGATGGCAGAGGATATAAGAAACTACTTCTCCTCAACTAGGTAGTTCCTCAGCACCCCTATCCCCGTTATCTCCGCCTCCATCACGTCCCCTGGCCTCAAGTACTTCCCAGTGGCTAAGGCAACGCCCTGTGGCGTCCCAGTGGATATGACGTCCCCGGGGGAGAGGGTAATACCCTTAGACGCGTACTCTATCACCTCGTCCACCTTGAATATCATGTCCTCAGCGTAGCCCTCCTGCCTCACCTCTCCGTTGACCTTTAGGGTCAGCTTAACCCTCCTCCAGTCGAGTTCGTCCTTGGTCACTATCCATGGGCCTAGGGGCATTGCCGTGTCCATGGCCTTCCCGTGGACCCACCTCATGCCATAGGGAGCTTCAGGGGGGAACTGCCAGTCCCTAAAGCTCACGTCGTTAGCTATTGTGTAGCCAAAGACGTAGTCTAGGGCCCTCTCCCTGGGTATGTACTTACCCCTCTTCCCTATAATTACGGCGAGTTCAACCTCGTGGTCGACCTTGTTGGACGCCTTAGGGTAGACAACTGGGTGGTTGTGGCCCACTAGGGAGTTTGGGAACTTGGTAAAGAAGTAGGGCTCCTTGGGCGGGGGAGTGCTCGTCTCGCTGCCGTGTGACCTATAGTTTACAGCCAAGAGGAGTATCTTCTCCGGTCGCTCCACGGGAGGGTAGTAAACTATTTTCTCGGGGTCGTATGAAGCTGAGTCCACGTCCCTCAGTCTAGACAGGGTCTCCCTTACGAGCGTTAATGCCCCCTCTCCCCCAGCTATGAGCTCCTTCAAGTCGAAGAACCAGCTTGGGGGACTAGCGTCGAAGGCAAGCTCGTAGGCCTTGGGCAAGTCGACGACCTTTCCGTTGAGCAAGACCCCTGCTCTCTTTCCCTCCATTGGGGTTGGGGAAAAGTAAAGTAACTTCATGGTAAAGACTACCAAAAGTGGAGTTAAAAGCTTGAGCTAACGTGACCTTGCTAGTGTCCAGAACACAGACCCTCTCTACCCCTTTAACTACCGCTGCTCCCCAAGTAAATCCCGTAGAGTACTGAGAAGTTGGAGATGAGTCCTATTGCCAGTAGGAAGTGGACTAGGATTACAGCGCTTGACTGGGTATCCAGGAAAGCTACGCCTAAGGCAGAGTCCACCACCACTAGGAAAACGTTCCCCAGCACTATCCTCCTTTCCCTCCCCCTTCTAACGAACCTCAGACCTAGGGCTGACACAAGGAGCAGGAGCAAAGCTAGGACAGCGTGGGAGTACAAAAGAGGCGGGTAGGGGGCGTAGTACGTCATTGCGTTTCCAATCATCATCTGTAAGACTGTCAGCCCAGCCCCCATTAGCCAGAGCCTTCCCTTGTTCAAATAGTTATGACCTCATAGCCGTTGTTCACGTAGTAGGCCACTCTTTCCCCTGCTGGTAGAAGTGGAACGCCGAGCCTCTCTAGGTCTGGCTTTATGTTCATGTTCTGGGCCACTCCAACGCAGGCCGAGTCGACCACCTTGTTCTGCAACATTTCCTGGAACATGTCCTTCATCTTGCCCTCCAGTTGGGTCAACCTCCTCTGACTTGTGCCGAAAAATATTACCTTGATGTCCTCGTACCTCTTGTTCTTGAAGGAGTTGTAGGCCATTGCCATGCCCATTTCGAACTTCTCGTCCCCAGACATGATTAAGAATAGGGCCTTTGCCATGCCAAAACCTTGTCCTTTACCTTAAAAAAGATTTTTACAAAAGGGAGTGAGGGGCTACGGGCGTCAGTCAAGGTCCCCATTACCCCCTTTAGCTCCCAAAGGAAGATTTCGCCTTGTGAGCAGGAAAGAGGTCACTGCTCCTCTCCTTAAGCACCCTGCTTCCTAGCATTCGTGAACACCTTGAGCATGTAGACCACGAAGCCCAACGTTACTAAGGAAAGGATCCCAAAGGTCTCCCTTATCCCAAGGACGTCGACCACTGTTGACATTGCCAGGGGGATAAAAGAGGAGAAGCCAGTCATTACCGCCGAGAAGTAGCTGTTTGCTACGTTCCTTTCCTCGGGGGCAAAGCTCCTGGACAAGGATATGAGGGAGACTGGGTACGTTATACCGTGGGGGATACCCAGTACTACTAGGGCTAAGGCGTACGCTATTAACGACCTAGATAGAAACGCTGTGACAAGTCCAGCGAACGTCAGGGAAGCTGAGAGCCAGACGAAACTCCAGAGCCCCTTAGGCGGGTAGATTGTGAGCCCAAGCCTCCCGAGGAAGGAGGTGGCGAAGAAAAGGGAGAAAAGCAAGGTGGCAGTGGAGTAGGACGCCCTAAAGCTCTCCACTGCGAATATGCCCCCAAAGGTAGTGAGGGTGCCGAAGGGTATGCCGTACATTAAGTTTAGGGCCACGGAAAGCTTGAAGCCCTCCCTCCTCCAGACGTCTACCTTCCCCTTTACCTCCTCCACTGAGGTGGGGAAGTCGAGGAGGAGTGAAAAGACAAAGACCAGGAGGGCCAGAGGGGAGAACACAAGGAAGGCTTGGAACAAGTTGAACTTCAAGAGGACTGCAGACTCGACCAAGGGCCCCACTACGAGGGAGGTGCTCAAGGCCAAAGTATAGAGCGAGAGCAACCTCTCCCTAGTCCTCTGGTCTGGGAAAAGGCTGGCCGTGGTCACAACGTTAGGCATTACTATCCCCACAGCGAAACCCACTAGCGCGACGAGGGGCCACACGTTCACTGGGGTGGAGAGGTAGAAGAGGGGGAAGGAAAGGGCGTAAGCAGCTGACGCCGAAAGGAACGCCCACCTCCTCGCCTTCCCCCTCAGACGGGCGTTTATTAACCCGCTTGAAATAAGCGCAAAGACCGTCGCCAAGGACGAGACGAGGCCTATGGTTATGCTCGAAAAGTGGAAGTAGTACTTTGCTATTAATGGCAGTGTGGTGAGCATCATGTTGTCGCTTGCCCTAAAGGAGAAGGTGAGCAGGACGAGGACTACTGCAAATGCCAGTGACTTGCGCATGTATATTTATGGCGTAAAACGAGTACTTATGACAAGCGTTAAGCCTCATGGTTAAAAACTCCAACGCGTAATTTACCTTATGGACAAGGAGAGCTTAGCGTCAAAAATAGGGAACTCGTTGCTTAGGGAGGCCTTCCTAAAGGTCAACAGGGAGGACTACCTGCCAGACCACCTAAAGGGGTACGCCTACAGCGAGAAGTACGTAGGCCAACCGTTGGTCATCTTCCCCGGGGTCACCACTACTGCCCTTGAGCTAGGGCTTTACATGCTGGACAAGCTCGAGCTGGCCAAGGGACAGAGGGTCTTGGAGATAGGCACTGGGATAGGCTACTACACCGCCTTGATGGCTGAAGTGGTTGAAAAGGTGGTGAGCGTGGAGATCCACGACGACATGTACGAGTACGCAAAGAAGAGGCTAAACTACCCTAACGTGAAGTTAGTGAAGGGCGATGGGACGCTGGGCTACGAGGAGGAGGCCCCATACGACAGAGTAATAGCATGGGCCTCAGCCCCGACCCTCCTTTGCAAGCCCTTTGAGCAACTGAGGGAAGGGGGAATTATGGTGTTACCAATGGGCTGGAGGACCCAATGGCTGTACAAGGTGAAGAAAGTGAACAACCGTCCAGTGGTGGAGAAGCTCAGCGAGGTCATATTCATGAAGATGAGGGGAGTTTACGGTTTCTACGAAGAGGAGGAAGACGATGTAGAGCGCAGGGTAAGTAGACTAGAGGCTCAACTGAAGGGGCTCCTCTCCAGATTAGGGTTCAATCCTCAAAGGTGAGGTCGGCGCTCTCCAACAAGATCCCGCCAGGTACCTTGGCTAGGGCGTACCTGAGCAGGGGCAAGTAGGAGTAGGGGAGGGTGAAGTAGACACCCTTGTTTGCGAACACCTCTACTTTCTCGGAGCGGTGGTCTACGTAGACTATGAAGTCGGTAAACCTCAAGTCCACTAGGACTTGTAGGGGACCACTCGCGTACTCCAATATGTCCTGTAGCTCTAGGCCGTCAACGTCGTACACTAACATTGGCCTAGCTACCCTGACATCGTAGCCCTCGAGTTCCTTGACCTTCTTCAGCTCCCTCACTTTGCCGTCGTAGGAGAACACCCTGTCTTTAGTTATGAAGAGGACCTTGGAGGGCATACTATTCCTCTCTCTGTGAGTAAATATAAACCTTTCTTCTAAACAAGTTAGACCAAATATGAATTTATCATTGAGATTAAATATATAATGTCTATTTACTCTATATAGTCTATATAGTTCCTGACCCTCCTCATGGCGATGGAGAGGTGCTTGCACTTCCCTCTGATGGCGAAACCGGGGCAACTGCAGCTCGCCCTAACCCTCATCCCCACGTCGATTTTGACGAGGTAGCTCTCCAGGGGGTTCCTCTCGCTGTCCACAACAAGTAGGAAGACCTTCCTCCCTTCGTAGAGCCTTGCCGAGACCAAATAGGGGTACACGTAAGAAAAAAGGTTTTGATATAAACTGCGGGTATGCCGAAACTGTCTATTTCATGTTCCTGGCCAGCTTGTCCCTCACAGAGGCGTCGAGGCCGCTAATGACTTGCTGGACTATCTTTGCGTCCCTCTCCTGAAGCTCCTTAGGGAGGGACTGGACGGCCTTGGCCCTCAACGAGAGCACTGCTTTCACAACTTCGTCGGGGTACATTGAGAGCACCCTCATCATCGAGTCGCACCAGTTTACGTAGTCCTCGTCAGACGCCTTTGTCCCCAAGGCGTTGAGGAGGCCCTTAACTGCCTCTAGCTTTTGGTTGTCGTCCAAGGTAAACAAGGTGTTGAGAACCTTCATTATGGCGTCGTTCCT
>JBBINF010000062.1:0-7967 GCA_037444045.1 Sulfolobales archaeon
CACGATCAAAGCCCTCCTAAGCCTCATCCCCAACTCCCTAATGTGCTCCCAAATACTCATCTCTCTATCATACGGAGGAGACCCACTACTCATCACTAGGGGGTTCACCACAATTTAAGATAAAAGTCTTTTTCACCACTATGGGGGAATTAGGCACTGATTGTTATGAAATACTAAAAACCATTAACAAAGTCGATTCAATGAGTAGCACTGTGGGGGCCGTGAATGATCTCAGGTTTGTATAATTTGTATATGGTATATTAATGTAATTTTATAATAAAGAAAGAATGGGGGTCTCGGTGCGAAGTTTTAGAAGCTCGGTGGTGCGAAATTAACGCCGGAGGGGTGTATACTACCCCGGTACTATGAGGAGGTGGTGAAGGGGTTATATATTGTTGGCAATGATTTGAACGATTAAGTAAGGAATTGCCGGCTTTAGTTGGCGATGATGAAACGGTAAAATGCTAATGTTTAAAATACAAATGATGTTAGTACTCTGAGGTACTTCACTCCACGTTCTATCTTGCTAAGTCTACTCACGATCTCCCTGACCCTCCTGGAATCACCAACTATGTGTATAACCTCAGCACATAGGTCCTCGGTTAGGTGTATGTGGGTTGTGACCTTAATGATATCCCTATAATCATGTTGTACCGACGTTATCTCCTTATCAACCTCACCAACCTCATGGTTAAAGATTATAACCACCAATGAAAAGACCTGACCCTCCTCCGGAATCATAACCTCACTCAGATAATTATTTAATGCCGAAGTTATGAAGCGCGACCTATTAACCTCACCCAGCTTAGCTAGGGTCTTCTCCATCATCTCGTAGAGATCATCATCAATAGTGATAGTAATTCGCCGCATCCCACAAAATGCTACAATTAATAATTATAAGACTTGCTTAATCGCTGGGATCAAGCCTTACACCAGCCTCTGAGTAGCACCTAAGTATCTCCTTCCTCAAGTCGTCGATGCCGCCGTACTTAATCTCCAAACCAAATTTAGCAATCTCCCTCTTAATTAATTCTACGACCTTGCCCACGGCACCAAGAACATCCTCAGACGGTGGGACTAGGAGATCAATCCTACCAACACCAACCCCCACCAGGTACGCCCTACCCCTAAACCCAACCATCGACCTAGCATACTGAATAATGCGTGTTGGTGGGACCCTATGGACATCAAGCGCCGTGAGTTCCACGGGCCCCAATTCCTCGGGCTCGAGCTTCACCAGCGCGACATCACCGGGGCTTAAGAAGTCAACCACATCAACAATGTAGACAACATCCACGCCACCCAGCGACACCGCCACATCGAAGCCCCTGGCATCACCATCAACAACGAATTGATTACTCCTAGAGAGGGCCCTCGCGAGGCAGCTGCCGAACCCATCATCCCCGTATAGTGGGTTTCCGAGGCCTATTACTAAAACGTTCATCCCAACACCGAGAGTATGTCCTGCACCGTCTGCTGGGCATTATTTACTAGAGGAACCACAGAGTCCCAATTACCACCTAGGTATATGGTTACTAACTTCCTATCACCCTGTATTGGCATAACCGTAACCCTGACCTCAAGCCCCTCCCTAGCCCCAACGAGCATAAAACCACCCTCCCTCAACTCAAGGCCCAGTGTGGACACCACCCTCCCCTTTATTTGCAGGTTTGTTGAGAAGCTTATGTGGGCCTCAACCATGTGAGGTTGCGATGCGCCGGACTCAATAAGGGCCCTATATAACTCGGCTAGTCCAAGCCTCAATAGTTCCTGGCTATTACTCACCACACCGAGCGCCACCTTATACTCGTTATAGTAAATCCTCACAAAGCCATCCTCAAACCCCTTCTCCGCTATCTTACCCTCGAGGTCCATGTAGTTAACACGTAGCTCCTGCCCTAGGTAGTAAGCCGAGGAGGTGCTATAACCGAGGCCTACGAGGCGCGCCAATACGGCAGGTAAATCAACGCGCGTGAAGTGAAGCCAGACCTGCCCTCCAAAGCCGAGGATCATAATGTGGCCACCAGGCCTTCAACTGCCCTCATCACAGGCCCATCATACTGGGTGATCCTCCCAATGAAATCCTCAATACCTGGATCCCAAGGCACCGTGAAGTGTGGGTAGGGGCCCAGTGATACCTGTTGCCTATACAGGTTGGCCATGTTTATTATAACCGCATGGGGCCTAGAACCCCTCTCATCAAGCCACTTAGTAAGTCTTAATGCAACGTCCGTGGAGAGGGATGATGGTGTGGTCACGATGATGGGCTTGAAGGAAGTTAACGTCCTCAGTAGTAGGAGTTCGTCACTCATCCCGGGCGGCATGTCGAAAACCACGTACTCACTTCGAATGTTTGCGTTGGCCACGAAGCCCAGCAATACGCCCCACTTATTCTCGCCCGGCAGGACTATGGGCTCCCTACCCACAATACCAGCGATGGAGAATAGGTGCACGTTCGAGGCCCTAATTGGTTCTATGCCCAGCTTACTAACCTCATGCGTCTCGTTTATGCCGAATATCGTGTACGCCGATGTGCCGTGAATATCAAGGTCGAATAGGGACACCGAACGCCCAGACCTCGCCAAAGCTAGCGAGATTATTGCGGAGAGGGTTGTCTTACCCACACCACCCTTACCACTAACCAACGCAATGACTCGCTTACCACTCAACCTACCTCTCGCCATTTCAAGCAGTGGATTTGTTAAGTTTGCATTGGGACTTGCCACCCCTCACACCCCCTCCACTCTCCTAACCTTTATTTCAGTATTTTTAACAATTATATTCTCAGAGCCGCAGTACGGACATCTAACGAACATGGGCGCCAAGTCGGGCAGGAAGTGGAGGGGGTTTTCTTCACCATACGTTCTCAAAACCCTCGAGAGCTGTGGGGCGGCCTCTTCGAGTGTGAACTCGCGGTTACAGTTCCTGCATATAAAGCGTGGAGGTTCCTCCTCAATAATCAACTCAGACCCCTCCAGTGGGCTACCCTTACTCAACTCCCTATACGCCTCCGTAAGAATCTCCTTATCAAGCATGGCTAGCTGAGGCAGACTAATGGTGACCCTGAGAACGCGCTGAATATTATTCTCGCGCACAAACCTGTCTAGGGAGGAGACTATCGACGATGCAAGGGACCACTCATGCATTAAACTAACAGGACTATTAGAGCGTTTAAAAAGCTTACCTATATATAATTAATTATATTTAATGTTTTATGCATTATTGCGAAATGTTGATTAATTTCTTAAGATAATCAAGCCCCTTAGACGCATTCTCATTAATAACCTTAATCAGTGAGTCGTCAAGTTTATCGACGAAGAATACGGCCGCTGGGTCAGCAATAGGCCCGACAATTTCCCTAACCAGACGCCTCACGGAGTCAGCATCACCCCTGCCCTCAACGATGACCACCGGCGCCTGGAACCTCTGCTGATCTGGTACTGCAACCACGTGCGCCCTCAAACTAACACTCAGTAGGGCTCTCTCGATATCCCCAGGGCTTATCCTATAGCCGTTCACCTTCATGACCCCATCATCCCTACCCAACACGCTTAGGTAGTAGTCATCGGTCAGGATGCCCCAATCACCCACGTAATAAACTCCACCACGCCACCTGGCCCAAAACTCCTCGGGTGCCGCAACGGGCATGGCTGGCCACGGAGACTTAAGTACAACGTGCCCAGGGCTGTTCCTAATGGATCTCCCCTCATCGTCCACGACATCAAGCGAGAAGCCCGGAAACGGGTTCCCACTGGTTCCAGGCCTTATTGGCGTGAAGACTAGGTTTGGCAAGTCACCAGCGAAGAAAGTACCCACCTCCCTGGTTATGTAGAAGTGTATCACGGGGATCCTCCCCTTACCGTACTTAGGGTCGTAGTTGTAGGTGGCGACCTCGCCGGAGGCCGCTGACTCATAAGCCCACCTCCAGACCTCAGGCTCCATGGGCTCAGCCGTGGTAAGGATGAGTCTGAGTGAGTCGAGGTTATGAGCCTCGTAAGGACTCACGCCGGCCCTTACGAAGAGTCTGAGAGCTCCGGGTGTTGTTAGGAAGACCGTAACCGCATAACGCTCCAGTATACCCCACCAACGATCCCACTGGGGGTAGTCGGGGCCACCCTCGTAGATAACCACGGTGGAGCCGATCATGAAGGGCCCAAATAATACGTACGTGATTCCTGTTATCCAGCCAGGTAGTACCGTGCAGAAGTAGGTGTCGCGAGGTCTCAACCCCATCCACAGGGTGGTGGCGTAGGTCTGGACTAAGTAACCACCGGTACCATGCACTATGGAGCCTATGGAGCCACCCCTGTAGGTTGCAGGGAGCGAGAATAGTGGGTGATTGGATGGGGCCTCGAATGGTTCGACCTTACCGATGCTGGGCGCCTCATCCAGGTGGAGATCCCTACCCTGCCTCCACGACGTGTCTACACCCATCCTATTGACAACAAGCACCACCCCCTCCCAACCCACTGCATTGATGGCTTTATCCACAGTATCCTTAACGGCAATGGGCTTCCCCCTCCTTGGGAATGCGTCGACCGTGACCACGACCTTAGGCCTCAACTCCCCGACACGGCTCGCCAGGAAGCCACGCCCCCACCCAGTGAACACCCACTCGAAGGGCGCGCCTAAGCGAGCGGCGGCCCAGGCAAGTGCTATGGTCTCAGGCATCGGCGGTGCGTAAATAAGCACGAAATCGCCAGCTCTAACTCCAAGGCCCATCAACCTACCTGCGAAGTCCTCGACCATGCCGTGAAGATCGGAGTACGTGTACACACTCACATCACCCTCCTCAGTCTCGTATATGAGGCCGGGCTTGTCCCAGACAAACGTACCCCTATGCCTATCGAGGACATTCACAGAGGCATTGAGCAAACCACCCCTAAACCAAGCCCCATCGAACGCACGCTCAGGTCTCCTGAACCAAACCACCCCCTCAGCCCACCTAAACCAAAACTCCGGCGTAGTACTATTCACGTAGTACTTAATGTACTCGTTTATCGAGACGGTCTTATACTTCATGGATGGCGGAACCACGCCAACGCTCTCACGCCTCATCAACCAGAGGTAGAGCCTGTAAATTTAAACATAAGCACCGAAAACATTAACATTAAAATACTTAAAACTTAAAAACAGAGTTTAACCATATTCACTGTGTCCTGTAATGAGGCATTTTGTCAAAGTTACGGTGTGATAGATTGCTGGAAATGCCCTGTTATTAACAATAGGATTAAGGTTGCCGAATTACTCTTCAGGAAGAACCTAGACCTCGCCGCGAGGCTCAGAGATGTGATTAATAAGTACTCCGAGCACCTAAGCTCCACGTGGGGTAAAGACTGGGTATTCAAGATCATGGACTTCTGCGGCACCCATGAGTGGACCATAGTGCATTTCGGCATTAGGAGTCTCGTGCCAAAAAACGTGGAGCTTGTTGCAGGCCCCGGATGCCCAGTCTGCGTGACCCCATCCTACTATATCGAGCAGGCGATAAGGCTTGCCCTCGATGGTGTCATAATCTACACCTACGGTGACGTGTACAGACTACCAGCCCTAGTCCCAGTTAAGGGTGCAAGGAGCCTCGCCGATGCAAAGGCCATGGGCGCGGAGGTCACGGTGGTGCACGGCCTAACCCACGCAATCCAGCTGGCTAACCGTAATAAGAAGCTGAGCGTTTTCGTAGGCATAGGTTTCGAGACCGTTGCCCCAGGCTACGCAGTGCCCATAATAGATGGCATGGTGCCCGAGAACCTCAAGATAATGTCCCTAGTAAAACTAACACCACCAGCGGCCTACCTCGCCATCGACACAATAAGAGAAAAACCAACTGACTACCCACTCATGGGCGTAATAGCGCCCGGCCATGTATCGACGATAATAGGCGGCAAGGCTTGGGTGCCCATAGCCGAGAACTTCGGCATACCAGTCGTGGTGGCCGGCTTCGAGCCCATAGACGTGCTCTTCGCAATAGCCGAGATACTCAGGCAGATAAAGAATGGGGAGGCTAAGGTCACCATAGAGTACACGAGGGCGGTCACGTGGGACGGAGACCTGAGGGCGCAGTCAGCCATAAGGACCGCCTTCGAGACCGTGGACACGGCGTGGAGGGGGATAGGGTTCATACCCAGGTCGGGCCTAAAAATCAGGGAGGAATACTCCGCCGTGGATGCCGAGAGGTACTTCGACATACCAGAGCTCACACCAGAGCGTTGGAGGTACGACTTACCGGCCAGTTGCAGATGCGCGGAGGTGAACCTAGGTAAAGCCAAGCCCACTGACTGTCCCCTATTCATGAAGGCATGCACTCCCGATAGGCCGATAGGGCCATGCATGGTGTCCATGGAGGGCGCCTGCGCCGTCTGGGCCAGGTTCGGTGGAAGTGGGTTGGCGAATGAGGTTGCGAGGGTGTTGGGGCTATGAGGTCGTTCGTGATCCACGAACTAGTCGCAGTCAATACATTACTGCAGGTAATTAGGAGGGTGGCTAGCATTACGAAGGACCCGGGTTTGGAGAGCCTCATGGAGAAAGTCATGAACTCCTACTGGGCACTCCGCGACATAGCCAACAGGCTGGGCATACCTGTCTGGGGCGTGATATCACCGCAGTTCGACTGGGAGCAACTCGACCCGGAGAGGCTTATGCTAGCCTACGTCTTCGCCTGGGCTGGGGAGCAGGACAACCCTGGTGATGTACTAAGCGCACTGGAGGCGTATAGGGAGCAGAGGATCTCCATAAATAATGATGAGCTGAGGACCTTCATAGAGGCGCTAAGGGCTATCGAGGTAGACCCACTACTACGCATGAAGTACCTGGACCCAGGTAGGCAGGGGTTCATTAGGAGGGCCGTGATCATCGCTGCGAGGAAGAACATGCCGGGTGACTGAGCATGGAGCATCAGCAGGACGAGGTCGTCCTCGATGACGGGACTATGCCAAGAACACTAAAGGTGCAGAACCTACTCGACGGCATAGACGCTGTGAGGAGAGCATACGAGAGATGCAGGGGTAGTAAGAATATATGCTATGCAACAGCCGTTGGTGAGCTAATAAAGGCCTTCGGTTCCCTAGCAGTGAACCTAATATACGATGAGGAATTCAAGTACTTTCTCATAAAGCTGGCTGACGGAAGAATAATGCTATACAACACCATGAGCAGGCAGTACAAAGTCGTAAGCCTAGAGGAATTAATAAACGCAGTGATCAAGCAATGAAGATACTCTGCATATCAAGGAAGTGCAGGGACAAAATAATCGAATACCCAGACATAGACGACCAGGGCGCAATAATCGCAATACTGGACGGGGAGAGGGATGAGATCGTGAACAAGTATGGAATGGTGATTATACACGTCAAGGACATGGACATCGAACGAGCAATAGAACTAGCCCTAAGAAGACTATCAATAATGAAAATCACACAACTCATAGGCTCAACCATAGCAATAACTGACGGATTCAGGGAGGCCGTAAACGACGAAATAAAACTCGTAATGAACATGGACATAGTAAAAGCACTCACAAACCTAGGACAAGCAACACAACCCAAAGAAACAACCCTAGAAGAATTGAAGAACAAGGTAAACACTCACCTACAAAGAAACCAAAAACACATCAACAACGCAACTGAAGTTAAAGGTGGCTATTAATCGCATTTGGTCTTTAATCATGATGAAAATTATAAATAATGATGATAATGATAAAATAACAAATAGTTAATGCTATAATACTATTACTAACTATAGGATAAATATGATACTATTATTAACTATAGAACAAACCTTAAAAATAACTATAGGAATTAGGATAATCGTGGCTCTCTTAACAAGAAGAGACTTCCTTAAAATCAGCGGAACTGTAGCCCTGTTATCAACACTTAACTGGAGCGTTCTCGTCAAGGCTTTCGGCGACGCCGTCCGTGACGGCCAAATAAACTTGGTGTGGTTCGAGGCCCAGGACTGCGCCGGCAACACCA
>JBBINF010000063.1:0-7901 GCA_037444045.1 Sulfolobales archaeon
TGATAAAGTTTTTCCTTCTAACGCTGCTTGTACCTACAATAGAGCCCTTCGTCAGACCGAATATGTCGTGCTTTCCAACCATTACGTCAAAAGGGGGATCCCTTTTAACAGTGGCCAGGATCTCGAGGCCGTTATCTAGGGAGGAAGTTAGATCCTTCATGCTGTGCACAGCTAGGTCGGCCTTACCCGTAATTACGTACTCGTTGACCTCTTTCTCGAACACCCCCTTCCCTAACTTACTTAGGGGCTCGTTGGCAAACAGGTCAGCCCTTGTTTTAACGCCGATAAATTCCGTCTCGATGCCTAGATCGTTTAGTTTTCTTTCCACGATACTGACTTGAATCCTGCTTAGGAGCGAAGTCCTTGCGGCTATCCTGACCTTCATCTCATATCACTTAATACCCTCTTGATTTTGTCCATCACTTCGTTGACTACGTCTTCGGTGTGGGCGCCAGAGGTAAATACTGACTCGAACTGACTCGGAGGGAAGAAAACGCCTTTTTCCAGTAAGGCCATTTGGAAACGAATATAATTGTTCTTATCTGCCTTTCTGGCGTCGTTAGCGTTTTCAACCTTCTTGACTCCGAAGAATATTTGGAACATGCTCTTTACTACGTTGACTACGTGGTCCCCTGGAGCCTTGTCGAGTTCGTCGCTTATTTCCTTTGCTGCAGCGTTTGCCACCTCATAGACCTTCCCTTTCTCTAGCTCCTCTATTGTGGCTATCCCAGCCACCATTGAAATGGGATTTGCGTTGAAGGTTCCTGCATTAAACACTTTCCCAGAAGGGGTCAAGTTTTCCATTATCTCTCTTTTTCCTCCGAAAGCACCTATGGGGAATCCTCCACCTATAATCTTCCCAAGCGTAGTGAGATCAGGGTATACGCCATAGTACTCCTGCGCTCCCCCTAGCCCGAGCCTGAACCCGGTTATAACCTCATCGAATATGAGAAGGCTGTTATACGTCCTAGTCAATTCCCTCAATCCCTCTAGAAAGCTCTGGTTTGCTGGTATCACTCCCATATTACCCATGATCGGCTCCACAATTACCCCAGCTACGTCCTCGTTTTTGAGGTGCTTCTCTACGCACTCTAGCTGGTTATATTGGCAGACTATTACTGTCTTGAGAACTTCCCTAGGTATTCCCTCAGAGTCTGGGACGCTGAACTCGGTCGCCGCGCTGCCAGCGCTGGCCAAGACGTAGTCGTGTGCCCCGTGGTAGTTCCCGTCGAACTTAATTATTTTATCCCTCTTAGTAAACCCCCTAGCCAGCCTGATCGCGTTCATAGTGGCCTCTGTGCCGCTGTTAACGAACCGTATTTTCTCGATTGACTTCACGTGGGAGGATATCTTTCTGGCCAGCTCTACTTCGGCCCTTGAGGGAGTCCCATATAGCCAACCTTTTTCTATTTGCTCAATGACCCTTTCCTTCACTTTAGGATGCGAATGGCCCAGTATGAGTGGCCCGTAGCCCAGCACGAAGTCGACTAGTCTCTTACCGTCCTCGGTAATTAGGAATGCCCCCCTAGCTTCCTTCACGTAGAAGGGAAATGGCCTAACTGCGGCCCTTACAGGTGAGTTTACTCCTCCAGGGAAAAGATCTAGGGCTTCTCTCCAGAGTTCGGAGCTCAAAACGGTAACCCCTCCTTAATCCATTTGGCTATGTCGTTGGCGTAATAGGTTAAAATGAGGTCAGCTCCGGCCCTCCTTATGGCAGTCGTAATTTCTAGGACCGCTACTTTTTCGTCTATCCAACCGTTTAGCGCTGCGGCCTTTATCATTGAGTACTCTCCGCTTACGTGGTATGCGGCCAACGGGTACTGCGGATAGGCCTCCTTGACCAGCCTTATCACGTCCAGGTAAGTGTGGGCAGGCTTCACCATAAGTATGTCGGCACCCTCGTTGATGTCAAGTTCAACCTCCTTCAGGCCTTCGTAAGCGTTCCTGGGGTCCATTTGATAAGTTTTCCTGTCTCCAAATGCGGGTTTAGAGTACGCCGCATCCCTAAAGGGCGAGTAAAAGGTTGAGGCGTACTTCACGCTGTACGACATAATGAGGACGTCCGTGAACCCAGCCTCGTCAAGTGCTCTCCTTATTGCACCTACAACGCCGTCCATCATGCTAGAGGGAGCAACAACGTCAGCGCCCGCTTCCGCTTGAGATACAGCTATTTTAGCGTGTACCTTTAGACTTTCGTCGTTATCTACGTTATAAGAGCCGTTATACGCCTTTACCATGCCGCAGTGCCCATGGGTCGTGTACTCGTCAGTGCACTCATCCGTTATTACGACTACCTTATCGGAAAAGGTCTCCTTTATGAGCCTTACCGACCTCTGTATTACTCCGTTCTTATCGTAGGCGGAGCTTGCCAGGTCGTCCTTGTAAGCAGGAATGCCAAAGAGGATCACAGCCCTAATTCCGTTTTCGTAGCTCTCCTCTACAAACTTCAAGAGCTTATCGTTGGGTGGGTACCTAAAAACTCCCGGCATACTTTCAATTTTTTCTGGCTCAGAAATATTTTCCTTTATAAATATAGGAAGTATAAGGTTCTTCTCGGAAATTGACGTCTCTGCAACCAAATCTCTGATAAGTCTACTTTTCCTCAATCTCCTCGGTCTTAACGTCGGGAAGCTTACCATCACTAAGAAATTCGAGTACTAAGTTAATGTAGTTTGTGTCGTTGTTCTCTAACGCGAGTCTTATCCTCATCAGCAAAGGCGAGAATATCTTTTTTATCATTGAGTTTGTCATGGCGTTTAGTATCTCCTCCTTGTTGCTTTCGTTAAGCTTCTTGAGAGCCCTCTGTACTTCCTCTTTTCTTATTTTCTCTATCCTTCCCATCACTTCGGAAACCAGTTCGTCGAACACTATGTTCTCGTAGTCCTTCACAAACTCCTTTAGGCTTTCCCGGATTATCTCCTTGGCAATTTCCACGTCCTTCTTCCTCTGTTCGAGGTACTTGCTCGATAACTCTTGGAGGTCTTCGAGAGTCACCACGTTATCTCCCTTAAACACTGGAGGGGAAGATAGGTCGAACAATAGACTAGCCTCACTAGCTTCAACCTGGGACGGGTAGTATATGGCTGAGAACACTATGTCGAAGTTCTTAATAGCCGAGAAGTCAAGCCCACCGTAAGCGTATCCGTATTTTTCAGCTATTTCCTTAGCCCTTTCTACGGTGCGGTTGAGAACTGTAACGTTTTTCGCTCCTTCCCTACTGAGCATGAATGCGAGTTTCCTCGCTATCTCTCCTGCGCCTATAACCCCTATCTTTTTTTCAGACAGATCACCCAGTTTTGCTTTCGCTAGCTCTATAGCCAGTGAGTAAACACCCACTTTCCCCTTGGAGATACTAGTGGACAGCCTGACTTTTCTCCCCACTTTTATCGCCCTATCTAACAGTGCCTCAATGTGTTTACCGGATATGTTGATCCTTTTTGCGTTCTGAAGGGCTAGCTTAATTTGGCCCAAGATTTCGTACTCTCCAATGGATAAGGAGTCTATCCCTGAGGCTACCTCAAACAAGTGGGTAATTGCGTTAAACCCCTTTAACACGAGCGCGTCCTCACTTATTCTCCTAGAGTGCACGTGGTCAAGGAAATCCATCAGTTTCGTGACTTCTTCTTGGCGCGTGGTGTACAAATATAGCTCTATCCTATTGCACGTCTGTAGTAGTGCCATTTCTCCGTCAAAGTGCCTAGCAAGTTCCTTTACTTCGTCCTCTTTTAGATAGTGATCCGCTAGCTTCTGGATCCCAATAGTCTTATACGTATAGACTATAGCGTAGTACCTCTCGTTTATTTCACTTTCCAGTGCGTTCATTTACGATCTCCTCAGCCCTACTTTTTGCCCTAGATATATCTTTATTTTTTATGAAATTTTCGAACTTTTCATCATTAAATATTTCATGGTACAAAGTATATCTTACTGTAGGGTCTTTTATTTTTTCCTTTAGGTCGCGTTTTATCTCGTACATTAGTTCTATGTATGTTCGGATGTTGGGATCATTCAAGATACTTTCCTTTATTTTTTCCATAACGTACTTGGAAACAATGCTAGACTTTCCGTACGTGGTTACCGCTATTCCAATATCCTCGTCCTCGTAAAATATGGGCATAATGAAAGAGGATATCTCGGGGTCGTTAGGGTCGTTACATAGCTTTCCCAACTCCTTAGCCTTAAGGCATATGCTTCTGTTTAATTCCGGGTCGTTGGTGGCCAAGAATATTACGTCAAACTCCTTTAGTACATCCTCCTTAATTTCTCTAGCGTCTCCCTTAACTAGCTTGAGGTTAGATTCCAATAATTCCTTCGAAAAATCTAGGCTAAACACTGTGACGTTGGGAGTGTAAGATGAAAGCTTCAAAGCCCTTTTTGTTCCGACAAACCCCCCGCCTATAACGAGCACCTTGAGGTCTCTCAAGTTTAGAAACACTGGGAGATAATGTAAAGACACAAGATACTAGTAACCGATGATATCATTTAAACTTAATTATAATCATATTTTAACAATTTAAAACCACTGGTCTAACCCCGTTTGTCTGGAGAGGCCCTTTGTTTCCCTTATAGCCTTTTTGAGCCTATCCAGCCCGTTCCTGACCCTCTCTTCGTTGAAGTTATGCTCGTTAACTAGGATTTCCAACACTTCGTCGTCATTAGGCGAACCCATCTCCAAGGGCTCAGAGGGCAATACTACTTCTGGTTTCAGGAAAAGTCTCCTAATTTCATCTACATCGAAGGTAATCTCTTTTTTAGGGATCTCCCCTGCCTCCACTGCCCTCTCTATTTTTCCGTACTTCTTTATGAGCCTGTAGGCAGTTTTAGGCCCTATTCCCTTTATCCCATCGGGGTCGTAGTCTGTGCCTATCAGTATCGCTATATCTATCAGTTGTTCCCTAGTTATTCCAAGCTTGTTTAGCACTTGTTCTAGGTCAACTCTCTCTGGCTTTATCTCCACGTAGACGTCCTTGTTTGGGAGTTTTCTCTTTCCAGTAACAGTCAAGTTCCTGATTAAGGTCTTGGCACCAAAGAGTAAAGAGTCGTAATCTTGGCTCGCTGAGGCGTAGGTCAACCCTTGGGCGTTTAGATAGGCGGACTCTGCCTCTCCCTCTGACGGTGCTTGAATTACTGGTATTCCCATTGCCTTGAGGAGCCTTTTACCCTCGTCCGCCATCTGGTTGGTAAGGCGGGTAGCCATCTGCGAGTATTTCCTCAGTTCAGTTACTTTTCCTTCTTCTTTTGCCTTCTCCAGTTTCCTCTCTGCCTCTTCCTTAATCTGCCTCCTCCTTTCAAGCTCATTAGACTTTAACTCCGGGGGTTTTCCGTCAAAGACGTAGATTGGAATAATGCCCTCTTCAACAAGGTTTATAGTTCTGTAAAATACACCGCTGAGGTGACTAGTGATCCTCCCTTGGGAGTCCATTAGTGGAGTTCCGTCTGGTTGCCTAATAGCAGTCAAGAACTGGTAAAGGGCGTTATACGCGTCTATACTGACCTTCTTACCCTTAAGTTCCGACAGCGAGATTTCCTTTTTAACGTCGTCTATTAGGTCAGATAGGTCTACGCCTATTCCTTCTCACCTATATATGTTATCATTCTGGCACTCTCCCTAATTAAGGATACCGATATGTAGCCCCTTATCTCCAAGGCCATTAACGCCTTTAGGAAGTCGGAAAACGAAAAATCGTAATTTACTTCCCTTTTGATCTCAGAAAAAAGGTCTTCGTCCTTTATTGGCCCCTCAAGTTTTCTAACGTGCTCTAGCACTATGTAGCTAAGGGGTAGCTGTCTCCACATGACGCACTCACGCGAAGGTGCTGGGCTTTATTGCTTGCTTAGGTAATTGTTGTCTTGCCTTCTCCACCCATGTCTGGTAGAACCTCACCATGTCAAGCGTTACAGACGGCTTTACTTTTCTCATTGCTTCCTCCAAGTGCCTCATCTCTATCTTTATGCTGGACCCGCTCATACACTCCTTCATCTTGAGGTCTCTGCATTCTCTGTCGTCTGCAGGGCATAGTTCGGCTACTTTATTTATACATCCCCTCATTCCCTCTCTTACTGCTATCATCGCAGCCTCTCTCACTAATGCTGCCAGATCTGCACCGGTGTAGCCCTCCGTCTTCTCTGCGATTTCCTCCAAGTTAACGTCGTCGTTTAGGGCTACCTTTCTAGTGTGAACCTTCAGTATCTCGTATCTAGCTTGTTTGTCGGGAGGAGGTACGTAGATCAGTTTCTCAAATCTACCCGGTCTCAGCAACGCCGGATCAAGGATGTCCGGTCTGTTAGTTGCTGCTATTATGATAACGTTGTCGAGCTTCTCTATACCGTCCATCTCGGCCAGCATTTGGTTTACAAGTCTCTCAGTGACTCCCGTATCGCTAGAGAGTCCCCTCATGGGGGCTATTGCGTCTATTTCGTCGAAGAATATCACTGCAGGGGCATACATCCTAGCCTTTCTGAATATCTCCCTTATCGCCTTCTCGCTCTCTCCCACCCACTTGGAGAGCACTTCTGGGCCCTTTACTGCTATGAAGTTTGCGCCGCTCTCCGTGGCCACTGCCTTAGCTAGCATAGTCTTTCCAGTGCCTGGAGGGCCGAAGAGCAGTATGCCCTTAGGTGGCTCGATCCCAGCTGTCTCGTAATACTCCTGGAACTTCAACGGGTACTCAGCTACTTCCCTCAACTCTTCCTTTATCTCGTCAAGACCTCCTATGTCGTTCCATCTTACCTCTGGGACTTCAATGTAGATCTCCCTGAAGCCGCTTGGCACTATCTCCTTATGTGCCTTCAGGAAGTCCTCCATCTTAACTTCCATCTGTTCTAGGATCTCCGGGGGTATCTTGTCTTGGCTTATGTCTATCATAGGTAGGTATCTCCTGAGGGCTATCATAGCTGCCTCCCTGACTAGGGCGGACAAGTCAGCACCGGTGTAGCCGTGGGTTATGTCGGCTATCCTCTCTAGGTCAACGTCTTTGGCTAACGGCATGTTCCTAGTGTGTATCTGTAGTATCTCCAGCCTTCCTTGTTTGTCTGGGAGGGGTATCTCTATTTCCCTGTCGAACCTCCCTGGCCTCCTCAGCGCTGGGTCAACTGCGTTAGGCCTATTGGTAGCAGCGATTACGATGACGTTTCCTCTGCTCTCCAGGCCGTCCATTAAGGTTAGGAGCTGGGCTACTACCCTCCTCTCCACCTCGCCTATTACCTCATCCCTCTTGGGGGCTATTGCGTCGATCTCGTCGATGAATATGATTGCAGGTGCGTGCTTCTTGGCGTCGTCGAATATCTCCCTTAACCTCTGCTCGCTCTCTCCGTAGAACTTGCTCATTATCTCCGGGCCGTTTATCGAGGTAAAGTAAGCCTCGGTCTCGTTTGCGACCGCCTTAGCCAACAGCGTCTTGCCCACTCCGGGGGGCCCGTATAGCAGTATCCCTTTAGGAGGCTCTATTCCCAGCCTCTTGAAGAGCTCCGGGTGCCTTAATGGCAGTTCAACTAGCTCCCTAATCTTCTGTATCACGTTCTTCATTCCGCCTATGTCCTCGTAGGTTACCCTCGGGTACCTGCTCTGCTCTATTGGCTTATCGCTTATGGTTATGCTAGTCTCGTCAGTTATCATCACTACTCCAGATGGCCTAACTTGGACTACGGTGAACGGAATCGCTTGGCCAAGGACTGGTATCAGCACTGTGTCGCCTTCTACAAAGGGGAACTCCTTCAACTTCTTCTTCACGTAAGCCACGAAGCCAGGATCCACAGTAATGGAGAAGTTGGAGGGAGCAAGCTTAATAGAGGTCGCGGTCTTTACGTTAGCTTTCCTCACTATTACCTTGTCTCCTATGGAGACCCCCGCGTTCTTCCTGGTAATCCCGTCCATCCTTATTATGTCCTTTTCTCCGGTCATG
>JBBINF010000064.1:0-7766 GCA_037444045.1 Sulfolobales archaeon
GGCTAGAGGAAGTGCTCAAGATGTTTGAGGGAAAGCCCGTAGACGTCTACGCTGTGCCCGAGGGTACGTTGTTTAAGGAGATCGAACCGGTCATGATAATTGAGGGGAACTACTTGGACTTTGGAATTTATGAGACAGCTTTCCTTGGGATATTAAGGCACGAGAGCAGTATAGCGACGAAAGCGGCCAGGCTAAAGTCGTTGGCCCTGGACAAGCTAATGATTTTCTTCGGCTTGAGGGCACTCCATCCTGCTGTCTCCATAGTGGCTGACAGATCAGCTTACATTGGGGGCATGGACGCGGTGTCTGGGCTGATGAGCAAGGAGTACCTGGGCTTAGAGCCCTCTGGCACTATGCCTCACGCGTTAATGCTTATTGTAGGGGAGGACGAGAGGGCCTGGAAGGCATTCGATGAGGCTATGCCCCCCTCTGTCGCAAGGATAGCGCTGGTCGACACCTTTGAGGACGAGAGGTTTGCAGCTCTCAAGGCTGCCAGGCTGTTGGGCGACAAGCTGTACGGAGTTAGGCTGGACACGCCCTCCAGTAGGAGGGGCAACTTCAGGAAAATAGTCCAAGAGGTGAGGTGGACGTTGGACATAAACGGTTACAAGAACGTGAAGATAATAGTTAGCGGGGGTATAGACGAAGAAGACGTGATGGAGCTAAAGGACTACGTAGACGGCTTTGGTATAGGGACTAGCATAGCGTTTCCCCCCAGTGTTGACTTTAGTGCTGACATAGTGGAGAAGTTCGTTGACGGTAAGTGGGTTCCATTCACTAAGAGGGGGAAGTGGCCCGGGGCAAAGCAGTTGTGGAGGTGCGGAGGACTAAACGATAAGATAACGCTCCTGGACGAAAAGGTAGAGGGTTGTAGACCCCTGCTTAAAAAGTACATGGAAAACGGGAAAATTATAGAGAGGTTACCCTCAATCCACGAGATAAGGAATTACGTCATAGAGCAGCTTAAGGAGGCATCAAAGCTCAGTCAATAACTATTTCCTTTAAGTTCTCTATGCTCCTGTTAAACGCTATTTCCGCTATCGGTTCCATCCTCCTAATTGCGTTATACAACCTTAGGTTGAGCGTCCTAGTAACTACTAGGGCCCTCTGGGAGTTCATCTTGCCTATCTTCTCCTCTATCCCGATTGCCTCAGTTATTAGTACACGCCTCAAGGTCTCAAGCTCGTCAATTACCTCGTTTACCAGTTTTACGTCTTCCTTCCCCAAGACCTTTATCACGTGGTCTATTACAACGGAGGTCTGGTCAATTAGCATGTCTATTTTGTCCCAAGCGTTCTTTACCGCCTCTAGGTCCTCGGGGTGTAAGGAAAGCAAGTCGTTAGCAGCGTCGCTTATCTCGTCTGCTGCCTCCTCTATTGCCTTCATCAGAATCCTGTTTCCAACTATCTGTATCCTCTTAACCCCTATCATGTAGGCCAGGCTTCTGTTCACTTGTGCCATGAGCAACTGCCTCAAGGAAAGGTAGTAGAGTCTGTCAACTTCCTTCTCGAGCTCTACCACCTCCTGCAGGAACGTCCTACTTGCCTCCTTTATCCCCAAGTTCAGGTAGTGTAGCATCTGCTTCAAGGTGTTACTCAGCCTATTTATTAGGCTGTTCATGTTGTACTTTGTTGGGTCTAGGAAGGACTGGATCTGTATGCTGGTGAGGTCCTGGGATATCACCTCTAGGCCGATTAAGCTTCTGACCGCGTCCTTTACTTTCCTCAAGACCTCTTCGTTGAGCGGTCCGTTGGAGGATTCAACGTATATCTTATCGTATCCCAGCACGTATAGGCTGTAGATTAGTCTACCCGTTAGCTCGGCGGGAGAAGTGGACTTTACGCTTACCTTTACCTCCTTTGACGCATTCTCCGACTTCAAGTTGGGCGGGTATACCTTCAAACTGCCGTCTTCGTCTACCTCCAAGTATATGCTCTCCCCTGGGTTTAGGCCAACTTCCTTCACCCACTCCGCAGGTAAGGAGACCATCAATGTGGACTTTCCAAATTTTTGAACTCTTCTAACTTCCATGATGAATCTCTATATAATAGGAAGTATATAAAAGTAATTTAAACTTACTCTATACCACTTTAACGCTCGGTATTATCCCAAACTTTTCTGTTTTTATACTTTCCTCGCCCCTAGTGGGTATTATTCTAATAGCGTAAGGCCTTCTCTTAACGAATTGAATTGCTATCGAATCCTTTATCAAGTTCTCAAAAAGTTCAGCGTCTTCTTTGACTCCAACCATGTCTATTCCGGAGGCACAGGAGAACGAGAGCTGGAAGAGGTTTGAGAGGGTCAAGGAGCCCTCCAGTGCCCTTTCCCTTAACACGTTGTCCTCAGCTACTGGCAACATGGTCTCTGAGAAGCCTATTGGCGTTACCCTCGACTTCCACGCCTCGGTAAAGATCTCTCTGTTGATCTCCCCCACTGCCCACGTGTTGCCAAGTGAGAATATCCTCCCGCTCCTCTCCTCTATTATTTCCCCAACGCTTTCTTCCATCCATGGGGACAAGGAAATGTCTACTCCGAGGAACCTGGCCTTTAGGGCTTTTGAAACCTCGAGCCCAAACTGGTTGGCCCTTTGGAACGCCATAGAAGTCTCTCCCCTGGAGTAGTCCTTGACGTATAGTAGGGCTAAAGCGAAGGAGTCGACCACAACGTTAGAGGTAGAGGCGGGAAAGTACGGGGTGTTTAGGAAATCGTCGTTTATTAGGACAGCAAACCTAGTAGCCTCTTCTGGTTCCAGTTTGGTCAATAACTTGGCTACCTTCTTTGCCCCTTCCACTGTCCTTACTAGCACGTTACAGTACACATTGTCCCCAGATCTTAACGCGTCAACTACCTCGTCAATCCTGCTGTCCCCTTCCCTTAGTCCGCACAAGCTAACCAGTATCTCCCTGTCTTGGGGTAGCATCTCGAGGGCCTTGGAGATGCTCAAATCGTGTTCTGGGAAGGTTATCCTCTTAGTCCACACGCCCTTAACTCCCTTAAGCTTGTTCTCGTATTGTTCAACTTTTTCCTTGCTCAAGGACGACAGTAGTAGAGTTAGTGCCCTTATTTGCACTTACAATTACACCCTTTAAATGATTCAGTGACGTCTATTTTAACCGTTTTATGATAGAGTTTTAAGGCTAACAACAGAAGAACTCTCAACATGACGAAGCTCACAATACTGGTAGCTGACGATAGCTTTCAGAAGTTCTACCACGCCTTAGTCTTAGCCATAGACGGCAGAGCCCTAAATTGGACTGTGAAGTGTTTCGTCACCTCACAGGCAGTAATCCTGTTCACAAAGAAGGTTCGGGGTAGGGCAAAGCTTAGGCTGGGCTTCCTAGCTAACTTATACGTTAGGATGAAAATGAAAGACGTGGGAATCAAGGAGACGGAGGACCTGCTTATGGAGGCAATAAAGGAGGGGGTAGAGTTTTACGTCGACGAGGCAGGGCTAAAATTGGCCGGCTTCACCAAGGACGACCTTATGGAGGGAGTAAAGCTGTCTGGAGCTGTCACCTTCCTCTTGGAGGCTAAGGACTCAGACTTAGTCATAACTTTATAAAACGTTTTAATCGCACACTCACAAACTTATTGTGATGAAGGAGATAAGGGTAACCGAGGCGTGCCCTTCTGGTTTCATAAAGATCATGGACGAGTGGAAGAAGGTAAAGGGGGAAGAGGAGCTAACTATAAGGACGCCCTGGGGGGGCATGGTAGAGGACCTTCAGAACTGGTGCAAGGAGACGGGGAACGTATTTTTGGGTTACGAAAAGAAAGATAACGAAGTAATTATAAGACTTAAACTAATAAGAAGATAGCAATAAATATAACACAATCCTCTATCCTCTAGTATTAGAGGTAGATGCGTATTGTGTCAAAGGAATACCACGTATTTGAGAACCCCGTAGAACTACTTGAGGGGATGTGGCCTACCCCCCTCCTAAAGTTAAGCTTAGGTAAGGAATTGTGGGCGAAACTAGAGTTTTACAACCCTTTTAGCAGGAGCATAAAGGACAGGACTGCGTGGTACCTATTTAAGGAGGCCCTAGAGAGCGGGAAGGAAGAAGTGACAGAGGCCACCTCTGGTAACGTAGGCGTCTCATTGTCCTCCTTTTCTGCTATATTTAAGAGGAAGTTTACTGCCTTCATCCCTTCTCCAGCCCCAAAGACCTTTAAGGTGGCAATGAAGGTACTGGGGGCTAACGTTATTCAAGCAGGGAACAGCACGAACGAGCTATTACCTTTAGTTAAGAAGTACTCCGCCATGACCTCTTCCCTTCACCTCGACCAGTTCTCTAACCCACTAAACGTCAAAGCCCACTATGAGACCACAGCGAGGGAAATAGACGAGCAGTTGAGGTCGGTAGGGAGAAGGGCGGAGAGGATTATAGCTACAGCGGGAACTGGAGGGCACTTGACTGGGCTCTCAAAGTACTTCAAGGAGCGCTATCCTGACGTGGAGGTTATAGGAGTACAACCAGCTAAGGGAAGTAGAATACCGGGCATAAAGAGACAAGAGGGGGACACTTTCATCTCTCAAGCACAAATAGACAAGATGATGGACATCACACTTGAGGAGGCGTTTGAGGGAGTAAAGAAGGTGGCCAGGACTTCTGGGATCCTAGTAGGGCTTAGCGCAGGAGCCACAGTCGCAGCTTACGAGAAGATAGCCGACGAGAAGGTCACGGTTCTGATATTTCCGGACGACATGTTTAAGTACATCGACGAGATAGCGGAGATGTTGGACATAAAATAAATACGCGTTTCGTTAAAGTTGAGGCTAAATGAGACTAGACGAGTTTTTAAGGGGTGTGTCTGCCCAGTCCAAGGTAGTTAAGGTTGAAGACGGCAAGTACGTAAGGAAATGCTACGGTTCCAGCGTCTCGCTCAAGTGGTACTTCATTGTATCTATTTTCAAGTCGTACCCCTTCGTTGGAGATCCAAGGGAAAGGATGGGTAGGGAAATCGAGTTCTTCACTTATAACTGGAGCGAGGTCAAGGTGCCTAAAATCGTCGACTTTGACTACGACGAAGCTTGCCTCTTGAGAGAATTTGTTGACGGGAGGACTCCTACTAGTGCAGAGGACGTGAAAAAGATAGGTAGAGCGCTAAGGCACATCCACGACTCTGGGTTCGTGATGGGGGACACAAAGGTGGAAAACTTCCTAGTGAACGACTACGTTTATGTCATAGACGCGGAACAGTCAATTAGGTCTGACTCGGAAGAGTACAAGGGCTGGGATCTTGCGGTCTTCCTTCTCTTCTTGAGTTATAAGTTCTTGTACGACTTGAAGGGGTTTGAGAACTCAGTTAAGTCTTTCCTCCTCGCCTATGAACCTGATAAGAAGGAGCTATTGAGCATAAATGGCCTAAAAAACGTGGCCTTACTTAGCCTTTTCCCGCCCATGCAGTTGACAGTGGTCAAGAAGGTTATTGGAGAACTCTTATAGTCAAAGAGCCGTCTTTCCTCTCTATGGCTAACTCCGACTCGCTTATCTTAGTCCCACACGCTGGGCACCTGTAGAAGTACCTTATCCTCTTATTGTTCCCGTTAACTTCAGCCTCTGCCATGAAGTCCATCCTTATTCCGCATTTAGGGCAAAGGACGTTTTTCATACAACTTTTTTATCGTTAAAAGCAATTATAAAAGTAATGAATCGGGATGATTGATCGATACGGTAGACCGTTGGAGGATCTGAGGATAACCTTGACTCACGTTTGTAATTTCTCGTGCTTCTTTTGCCACATGGAGGGGGAGGGGCTGGACAAACTACAAGGACCCAAGCTAGAGGACATACTACTGGTAACTAAGGTATCTAAGGAGTTTGGGGTCAAAGCCGTCAAGTTAACCGGTGGGGAGCCGACCCTAAGGAAAGACCTGCCAGAGCTAGTAAGGGGAATTAAGGGGCTGGGCGTAGCGGACGTGTCAATGACCACAAACGGAGTTCTCCTAGAGAGTCTGGCGGAGAAACTAAAGGAGGCGGGCCTCGATAGGGTAAACGTAAGCCTCCACGCTGTAACCAGGGAGAAGTTCAAGGAAATAACCGGGGTCGACGCCTTTGACAAGGTTGTGGAGGGGATTAAAAGGGCAATAGAGGTCGGCTTGAGGCCTGTGAAGTTAAACTACGTGGTGAGCAAGAAGAACGAGCATGAGGTATTTCCCTTCTTAGATTTGGCTAGGAGACTTGGGGTAGACGAGGTACACCTTATAGAGCTCCACCCAGTGGGGCACGGGAAAGAGTACTTCTCATACCACGAGGGTATGGAGAAAATAGAGGAGTACCTAAAGTCCAGATCCAGTAAGGTGGAGGTCAGGAACAAGCACTTTAGGCCAAGGTACTACTTGGACGACGGACTGGTAGTAGAGGTAGTAAAGCCTTACGCTAATCCGATCTTTTGTGCCGGGTGCAACAGGATAAGGCTGACAGCTGACGGCAAACTAAAGACGTGCCTATACAGGGAGGACAAGGTAGTGGACATAGGCGACGCCTTCAAACTCCCCGAGGAAGAGAAAGAGGCTCTAATAAGGCACGCCTTCCAGATAGCAATATCTATTAGGGAGCCAAACTTCAAGTACTTGTATGAGACTTCACAAGCTTACTAGCTTAGTCGAAAAAGGATGCGCGGCTATTTTCGGCAGCTCTAACGTCTTCTACTTCACAGGGTATAGCGGAGCAGGAGTGCTAGTTTACTGCGACGGGGTCTTTACCTTACTAGTGCCCGCCCTAGAGGAGAACAGGGCCCTTGGGACAAAGGGAGTGGATGTCAAGGTTTACTATCCAGCCAAGATAAGGGAGGACATACAGTACTCCTCAGCCATGGAAGCCCTTGAAAAAATAGTAGGTAATAAGCCTCTTTTGGCAGACGTCAGCTACATGGACGCTAATACCTATATCAAGCTTGCCAGCAAGTTCCAAGTAATGGACGTGTCGCAGCAGGTATCCTCGCTTAGGGCAGTAAAGGATCTCGACGAGCTGGAGAGCATTAAGCTAGCAGGAGAAATAACTTCGGCAGCAATGAAGATAGCGATGGAAAGGGTCCCAGAGAAGGTCAGTGAGAAGCAGCTCTCAGGGCTAATAGACTACACCATGAAGAACGAGGGGGCGGAGGACTACGCCTTTCCCTCAATCGTCGCTGCTGGAGAGAACTCAGCAGAGCCCCATCACGTTCCAACGGACAGGGTAATAAGGGAGGGCGACAGCGTAGTGGTTGACATCGGGGCCAAGGTAAATGGCTACTGCTTCGACAGCACCAGGACTTTCCTAGTGAAGTCGTATCCTGAGGAGCTGAGGAAGGTGTACGAGGTTGTCCTAGAGGCCCAGTTAGAGGCAATAGACGCGGTGACTGATGGGATAAAGGCCTCAGAGGTAGACAGGGCAGCGAGGAAGGTGATAGAGAGGAACGGCTATGGGAAGTACTTCGTCCACTCCACCGGTCACGGGGTGGGTATAGACGTCCACGAGAGCCCATACGTTTCCTTCAACTCTAACGACGTGCTAAAGGAGAACATGGTGATTACAGTAGAGCCCGGCATCTACATAAAGGGGAGGTTCGGAGTGAGGATAGAGGACACGTTAATAGTGACCAAAGGGAAGCCAATAGTCCTTGAGACCGCTTATAAGTTGCTGTAAGATTTCTTTTAAATCAATGCATTTATACTAAACGTCCCTAATTGTTAAGGGTATGGAGACATCAATAAATGAAGAAAAGCTCGTTGAGGAGATCTCAAAGAGGATAAGGGAGATCTTAGAGCTGTTGGGCGAGAA
>JBBINF010000065.1:0-7653 GCA_037444045.1 Sulfolobales archaeon
AAGTGGGTCTCAGAGAAGGCGAACAAGTACTTTGAGGCCAGGGGGATAAAGGTGTTAAAAGGCAAGGGAGTTATGGAAGTAAAGAAGGATAAGGTTGTGCTAAACGACGGTACAGAGGTCGACGCAGACATAAAGGCAGTCCTTCCTAAACTTAGTGCCCCTTCCTTCCTTAGGAAGCCCGGCATAGTAGAGGGCAATTTTGCCGACGTCGAGTTGCCCACGTTTAGGCACAAGAAGTTTCCAAACATCTATGTCTTGGGGGACTCCGCAAAGGGCATGGTTCCCGCTAAGACCGCTAGGGGGGCCATGATATCAGCAGAGAACGCGGTCTCAGACCTCCTTAGGCGGGAAAGGGGTCTAGACCTGCCATTCTACTCCCAAGGAATTCTGTGCATGATGATAGCTGGGGACGACGGCGGGCTCCTCAGATTTGATAGAACCGGTGACAGAACGATGCTAACGTTTGTCTTAGGAAAAATCTTCGTGAACCTAAAAAGGACCTATTCTGCAATGCTAGTAAGAAAAGGATTTGACGTACCTTATCATGCGGCTCCACTATTGTCCTACTAACCTCTTAAATAGCATGCCTATCTCGTACAGCTTCACGGTATCGTGCTCGTTTGGTCTGGGCACAGTAGACAGGTAAATTCCATAGTCCTCGTGTTCCCAGGGATTTTCAGAAGTCGGTTCCCCATAGGGTGAGAACAGAATGAAATCGTCAGCCTTGTTGACAAGCTTCTTTATCGCGTCGTCCACTTGCTTGTAAAGTTCGCACTTGTTTTCCTTGCTTTTGTGGAGGATTCTGTCCAGTGCCGTTATGCTCGCTATTACTGGCCTGCTCTCCAGCTCCTCCAATATCGCTTCAGTCACCTTTGATATCTCTGCCTGCGGAGATACAGAGTCGCTGTACTCAAGGCTCACCGCCCCGTAAGTCGGGTTAGTTATGGGTATGTTAATTGCGACGGCGTTGGTCTCCTTGATAAGCTTAGGTACCTCAACGTCTTTGTAAAAGTCCTCTCCCTTAATCTCCTGCATTTCCAGTACGCTCATCCAAGATGAGGCAGGGTGCTGTGGCTTTTTGTTGAGCACCACCCCTCTGAAGGTACTGCTGAAAAGGGCTAGGAGAAACCTGGGGTTACACTTCATAAAACTAGTGTAGCTCAGCCCGTCTATTCCTAAGAGAAGTGGTTTCATCTTCTTATCACTCTATAAGCTGTTTTATCCTCACTTCGAGCTCTTCCCTAGGCACTGCCCCAAGCACTTCATCCACGGGCTCTCCATCCTTAAAGAATATCACCGTGGGTAAGCTCATTACCCCATACCTTGAGGCTATGTCTGGGTTCTCATCCGAGTTTAACTTACCAAAGCCAACTTGTGGGTAATCCCTAGCTAGTTCCTCAATTACCGGGGCCAAGATTATACATGGTGCGCACCATTCCGCCCAAAAGTCGACTACAGCAACCTTATGTGACCTTATGAAGTCGTCAAACGTCTCCGAGGTTAAGTGGGCAACTAACTCTTTTTCCTGCTTGTTTTCTTGCATGCGTCTACTTTCGTTAATGATCTGTTTAAGCTTTTTGTTTAGTAATTTTTCAAGTTCGGCGTCGTAGTCCGAGCTCATACATAAACACTCTAATCTGCAGTTTAAAAAGTTTATATTCGGTTAAATTAATTAATACCACATGTATGAGCTAGCAGTTATAGGCGGAGGAATAACGGGACTGTTGTTGGCTTATAAGTTCCAACGCGAAAAGGTGATAGTTATAGACGACAGCAACTCGGGCAACTCCAGGGCAAGTTTGTGGAGTGTGATGCCACCCCTGTGTGGCGAGTTCTACGACTACTGCCTATCAGCCGAGAAGGATTACGAGAAAATATCCACGGAGTTGGGTGTAACGTTTAAGAGGACCCACATACTTAGGAAGTCAGAAAAGAGCCTAAACGGGAAGATAATAGGGAGAGACGAAATAAAGTCCCTGGAGCCAGCACTAGACCTCGAAGAGGCTGAGTACTTCGATAACGGGCTATTCGTTGAAGGGGAAGATCTACTGAATAGGTTAAGGGAGGAAGTCAACGTTGTGAAAGCCGAGGTTAGAGAGGTAAAGAAGAGAGGGGAGGTCATTGAATCCGTGTTAACTAGCAACGGCGAAATAAGGGCTACTAGCTTCGCGTTTACTACGGGCTTTAAGACAAGCCGGCTTTTTCCCAACATTCAGTTACATCTTTACAAGGGCCACCTTTTGACCACACGTAAGGTCGGACTAAAAGGGATTTTAATATACAAGGACAGAATTGCAGTAGAGGGAAAGCGTTTGTACCTAAATGGGGATTCAGTGAGGGACTCCTCTCCAGACGTAAACTATTTAGAGGTAAACAAGACCATGAGCGTGTTCTCCGAGGTCTTGAACGTTGACTACCACGACTTTTCAGTTAGGGTTGGCTTTAGGACAGTTTCCCAGGATGGTAAACCGATATTGGAAAAAATAGGAGAGAACGCTCTTCTAATAACTGGGTATAGGTTTGGCTTTGCGCTAGCCCCAGTCCTAGCTGAGAGGGCCAGGTCTCAGCTATGAACGTAAAGGTAATAGTTTCAGAGAAGGATCCGGTGGGGCAGACGGCAAAGAACTTCTTCGACTTTGACGTCGTGAAGGAGGACGTGACGGACTTCACTTACGATAAGGCCGACGCTGTTGTTATACTAAGCAGGCACGAAAGCTCTGCCGGAGTCCCGTCGTTGACGGTTCATTTTCCGGGGAACCCGTCAAATAAGGCCATGGGGGGTAAGCCCAAAACTCTTGGAGTTGCATTCCCTAGGCTACTTACCTCTATCTATAGAGAAATTCTGAAAATCGACGTTGAGATAGAAAAGGTCATCGAGGCTACACACCACGGTCCTACCTTAGAGAGGCCGGTAGTGTTCGCCGAGATAGGGAGTGACGTCAGTTACTGGACTAACGAAAAGCTAGTAAAGAAGTTAGCTGAGGCCGTGCTGAGGGGGATTAACAATTACGAGGATGTTGAGTGCGACATGGTAATTGTAGGACTAGGAGGCCCACATTACTCTAGGCTTTTTAGTAATCTAGCGAAGACTAGCTGTATATCACATATTATTTCTAAACACTATTTAACAGATATAGACTCGAACATTATTTCACAAGCTATAGAAAAGTCAATTGACAGAGTTGATACTGTTATATTCGATAGTGTTAACAAAGAATTACGTCAAAAAATACTGTCAGATATTAGTGCTTATAATATATCTGTTCAGTTTAGATAACAGTGAAGCAGATATTACTGGAGAACCTATGGAGTGTATGTGGAATTTTCCGTCCTCCTTCTCATATTCTACCACGGTCATGCTCGCGTTCGGCAAGGAAATTCCATAGGCCGATATATCGTCGAGGTCAAGGATGTGGCCTATCACTGCCCTTATTGGATCATAATGACTTACGGTAACAACAACTGACTCCGACTCTGGGATTGAGTTGAGGAAGTCTATCATCCTCCGTTTCATGGAGTCCCAAGGCTCTAGACCCTTAGCTTCTATTTCTCCCCTTATCAGCTTTAGCTTCCAGTGGTCATTAGGGTCGAATCTGACGTTGTTTAAGCTTCCCAAGAACCTCTCCTTAAGTCTGTCGTCTATTATAGGGATTAACCCAAGTTCGTTGCCTATTATTGTGGCAGTCTGGTATGCCCTTAGGATCGGGCTTGTAAATATCTTAGTGACCTTTAGCTTCTTCAGTTCCTTTGCGGTCCTTTTGCTCTGTTGCCTCCCCTCCTCAGTCAGGGGATAAGAGTTTACGTCGTGGGACAGCACTTTGTTTACGTTAGACTCGCTCTGGCCGTGTCTAACGAATACTACTACCACCATTTTTGTAGAGCACTAATTACGGTTTTCAGTGGTAAATTAAATTTTTTAATCGTCGGGATAAGGGTATAAGTTGTATGGGACTATTTGGAAGGAAGAACAGCTCCCAGTCTCCCGCTAATACCGTAAAACTCCTATTTACCTCCGACATCCACGGCTCTGACGTCGTCTTCAAGAAGTTCCTTAACGCGGGGAAGATGTATAAGGTCGACGCCCTAATAATTGGCGGTGATCTTGCAGGGAAAGCCCTATACCCTATTGTTGACCTGGGAGAGGGTAAATTCGAGGTAGATAGTAGGGTAGTGGGCAGAGAGGGATTGCAGCAAGTAATTGCCGAGATAAGGAACTCGGGAAACTACTACGTTATAACCGACAAGAAGGGACTTGAGGCAATGAAGGAGGACAAGAGGCAACTGGACGAAGCGTTCAAGAACGCCATATCGGAAGTGCTCAGGAACTGGATCAAGATAGCTGAGGAGAAGCTCTCCGACTTTAACGTACCTCTCTATTACAATTTGGGTAACGACGACCCAGAGTACATGTTTGACGTGCTCTCCGAGAGCGACAGGTTCGTAAAAACTGAAGGCAACGTAATACAGATTGGCAAATACGAGATGGTGTCTTACGGGTACGTTAATCCAACCCCCTGGCATACCCCAAGGGAGATGGAAGAGGATAAGCTTTACGTAAAGTTGAAGGAGGAGGCAAACAAGGTCAAAGACCCTGAAATGGCTATATTCAACTTTCATGCCCCACCCTATAATACAAACATAGACAATGCACCGCTCTTGGATAAGGACCTAAAGCCCGTAGTAAGGGGAGGAGAGATCGTTATGACCCACGTTGGTTCCACTTCAGTTAGAAGAGTGGAGGAGGAGTTTCAGCCCCTCCTTGGACTTCACGGCCACATTCACGAGTCAAGGGGCTTCGATAAGGTTGGGAAAACGCTTGTAATAAATCCGGGAAGTGAATACGGCGAGGGAATACTCCACGCTGTCTACGTAGTGCTAGAGGGGAAGAAAGTTAAAGCACACCAGTTTATTATCGGGTAAACGTTTTTAACTAATTGGATCGTAAGTAATCATATGGTAGTAGCTGTTTCTCAAGTAAGTACAAAGAGAGTACACGTGATTAAGGTCGATGATACGGTAATGACTGCTGCACAGGAGATGAAAAAGCACAACCTTGGTTCCCTCCTTGTGATAGACGCAAATAACACTATAGTCGGCATAATAACGGAGAGGGACGTAGTTAGGGCTTTTGCTGACGGTAAGTTTGACGCAAAGGTGTCTGATTTCATGACAAGGGACGTGAAGGGAGTTACAGACGACACGTCAGTTACTGACGCACTGAACATAATGCTAGAGAATGGCTTTAGACACCTACCCGTCATAGACAAGAAGACGGGCAAACTGATAGGGATAGTGTCAATAAGGGATCTGGTAAAGGGAGTTCTAGACCCACACTTTCTTCAGTTTGGCAAGGAATGGACGGAAGTAAAGGGTACAGGGATCATTTGCCCAGTGTGCGGTATGGAAATAGACGAGTACGGATACTGTGGTTGTGGTACTGGTTCCGGTTGAAAAATTTTTTAAAGGTGACAACTGTTTTCATATTATGATTATATTCTACGCAGTAGGTGAAAAAGATAGGGCAAAAGAGCTCGTCAGAATAATAACTAAGACTAGGTGGAAGACAATATCCAAACACGCCCTCAAGATATCCAGTTCTTCTATAGGACCGTCAATAGTTATATTTAAACCTACGCTGGCCGGCCTCGCGGTGGCTCTGTGGCTGAAGGCTAAGGCAGAGGAACTGGGCATGACAACGGCAGTAGGTTGGTTTACGCCTATATCTAACGTCCCACCTCAAGTGATGGACGCTATAAACACCGATCTAAACAAGATACTTATGAAGAAACTTGAGGTTCCATGGTCTCCTTAACTACTTGTAAGTTTTCGTCGCTCTTCGTCACTATTACGTAGTCCGTAACACTAGATAGGTACTTAATGAGGGCGTCAAACCTTTTCTGGTCGAACGTCATGAACGACTCGTCTACGATAAAGTACGGAGTCTTGAAGTACGCCTTCAACGCGGTAAGTACTAGTATTAACGCAAGGGAGGTTCTCTCTGAGGAGGACAGCTTCTTTAGATCCAGCGTACTTCCGTTCCTCTTAACTACCAGCTGGTAGTTGTCATTTATCTCAGCCTCTAGGTTGAAGTTAAGCTGGCTTAACAGCGAGTTGGCTATCCTTACGAACTCCTCCCTAACTACGGTTAACCTCCTTATGTACTCCTTCTGGAGCTCCTCGACGGTCTTCTGCAGTTCTTGAATCTCCTTATCCTTCTCCTCTAGTTTTTCTAGTAATGCATTTGGAACTCCCAAGAGCGAGAGCTCGTATTCGAGCTGGCCTTTCTCCTTCAAAAGCTCCTTAATTCTCCTCGCTGGGTCGTCCTCGAGCTCAACGACCCTTAACGTCTCGCTGCCCTTGTTGAACTTTTCCTCCATCTCCCTTTTTTGCCTCTCAAAGTTCTCTATCTGCGATTTAACAGCCTCGATCTTGGAGAGAAGGTCGTCCCTTGACTTCTTTAGTCTAGCTAGTTCGTTCTGGAGGTTCTCCACGTCTTTTATCTTCCTTGTTATCTCTTCCTTCTGCTTCAGTAGTTCCTCCGTCTCTTTTTTGATGCTGTCGAACATCGTCATCTTTTCCTTGAGTTCCTTAGTTATTACGTCGATCCTGACCCTCCACGTTTCGGGGTCCACGTGGCTACCGCATACGTAGCAGACGGACAAGTGCTTTTTCTCCGAGTCCTTTATCTCGTCTAGCACCCTCTCAAGCAACCTTATCTCTATCTCCGTCTCGTTTCTCAGCGAGCTCTTTTTCTGTAACTCCGCGTCAATCTGAGCTATCTGCGACTGGAAGTAGTTTATGACTTCTGGTCTGACCATGCTTTCTTTTTGCTGTATCTCTAGTTCTAGCCTAGTTAGCCTCCTCTGTAGCTCGTTCAACTCGCTCTTCTTTGCGTTTATCTTCTCCATTATCTCGTTAAGCCTATTTTGCCACGTGGTTGCGACAGCGTGTGTAGTTCTGTTTAACAGCTTGTCACTCTCTTTCTCTTTTTCTAGCTTAGCTATCTCCTCTTCAACGGCCCTTATTTTCGCCCTTAACTCTAGGGCCTGCTTGTACCTATCGTTTAGTTCCTCTCTCTCCTTTTGAAGGTTTGCAAGCTTTGTCTCCATTTCCTCCTTCTTTTTCTTTATCTCGTCAATCCTTGACGTGGTTGAGATAAACCACTCTACGTTGTCTTTGCCTCCTAGGATCTGGTTTAAGAGGGCGTTATCTGGCGAGAAGTAAGAGAGTAAAAGAGCTCTGTTGTCGTCCATTAGTAACTTTGCGCTCTCGTATATTCTGTTCCTGCGCTTATTTATCCTCCTGTAATATAGCCTTCCCTCGTACTCTAGCTCCACGTAACCGCTGTTAGAGAACGCATTAAGCAGCTCGTCGGGTTTTATCTCCTGCGTTAAAAGCGATACTAAAGCCTTCGCTATTGACGTCTTTCCGTAGGCGTTTGGAGCCTTGTAGACAGTTACCCCCTTTGATATCTCGACCTCAAGAGGACTCGTTATACCACCTATGTTTGATACTCTTAACTTCATCGATTACGTTTTCTCTTTGTAAGTTAAAAAACCTTTCATGTGATGTAGCGCAACTTCTCGCTATAATTTTTAGTTTTTTAACTAAAGATAAAAACTAGATTAAGCTAACAATGCAGTACTTTAAATA
>JBBINF010000066.1:0-7564 GCA_037444045.1 Sulfolobales archaeon
GATAACGTAGAGAAGTTGAAGGAGTTCTTCTTCCAAGCAATCTCAGAAGGGGCAGAGGGCGTTATGGTCAAGTCAATAGCAAGCGATTCAGTTTACCAGGCTGGATCCAGAGGATGGCTATGGATAAAGTTTAAGAGGGACTATCAGAGCGAGATGGCAGATACGGTTGATCTGGTAGTTGTTGGCGCGTTTTACGGTAAGGGCAAGAGAGGAGGTAAGTACAGTTCGTTGTTAATGGCAGCGTATAACCCGGAGAAAGACGTCTTTGAGACAGTATGTAAAGTGGCCTCAGGGTTTAGCGACGAGGAGTTAGACGACCTTCAAAAGAAAATTGAGGATCTTAAGAGGAAAGATAAACATCCTAGGGTGGACTCTAAGATGGAGCCGGATGTTTGGGTTACCCCTTCACTAGTAGCTGAAATAATAGGCGCTGAGATCACGATATCCCCTCAACATACGTGCTGTAGCGACAAATACGAGAACGGAGGGCTATCGATTAGATTCCCAAGGTTCATAAGGTGGAGACCAGACAAAAGCCCTGAGGACGCCACCACAAACCAAGAGATATACGAGATGTACAACTCCCAGTTAAAGAAGATAACTGACAAGACTAGCGAGAGCATCTAATATAAGACACCCCGCTCTTAGATTTATTTTATGCACGTTAAGATTGACAGCAACGGTGCCATCATAGTAGGGGAAAACTTCACAATTGACGGCCACTGGGAGAAGAACTTTAGGGTGGTTACCCACTTTCACTCAGACCACATTATTGGTCTCTCAAAGAGCGTAAAGGAGTGTAACGGTATTATAGCTACTCCACAGACGTTGGACGTCCTCGAGGTATTAGGACACAAGATACCCCCTAAGAAGAAGCTTGGACTAAAGTACGATGTAAAACTTCACGTAGAGGAGGAGTCGATAGTTCTTAAACCTGCGGAACACATACTGGGCTCTGGACAAGTTATGGTATCCTTGAAGGACGGTACTACTGTGGCTTATACTAGCGACTTTAAGAACCCTGGCAGAGGCACTCCAATACTCAACCCTGACATACTAATAGTCGACTCAACCTACGGTAGACCTGAGTTTAGGAGACCGTTCAAGGAGGAGGTATATTCCCTGTTTCCAGACTACGTTAACGAAGCTCTAACTAGGGGCCCCGTAAGGATTTACGCCTATCACGGGAAGATCCAAGAGGTAATGAAGTTTCTCAGGAGGACACAAGTAATTGCCCCTTTCGTAGCTGAGGGCAAAGTTTACGATGTCACAATGGTGGCTAAGAGGTACGGCGAAGAGGTTGGTGAGGTCTTTAACAAAAGCGATCCCCAAGCCATGGAGATCTTAAGAAGTGGCTGGTATGTGGAGTTTAGGCATTTCCACGACTCCAAGAACAGGGAGAAGGGGTTCACGAATTTTATCCTCACTGGATGGCAGTTTGATAGACCGTTCAAGCAAATTGACAGATCAACCGTTTCTGTTGCCTTCAGCGACCATGGAGACTTCGACGAGACCATTTACTACGTGGACAATTCCTCCGCTAGGCTCGTCATAGTTGACGGCGGAAGAAGGGGGTATTCCTACGACCTTGCCAAATACATTAACGAAAAGCTCAAGAAAAAGGCAATAAGTATGCCATAATAAGCAGTTTCAGTGAGAGAATTAAGTTTATACAACCCCGTACTAACGCCTTTATATAACGCCGGATGTGGACGTGTATCCCGAAAGGCTAGTAACGGACAGCCAAAGATGTGTGGTTTTCCCCACTTAGGCTGCACCGGTCTAGGCGGGTAGGGGTTACCCCGCTAATGAGGCAGAGGGGAATGAAAGCAAAGACCTGCTCTACTCCCGTCAAGCTCTAGGGTTAAGGATTGACATTAAGTTATATGAGGCCCAATGAGACCCAAACCCCTTAGATCACCATCTCCTCCCTAATTGGTCTATTTTTCTGGAACCGGTCAGGGGAGAAGATGTCAAAGAACCTGCTCTTTCTGCCATCTGCTATTAGATCTGCCATTATCTTGCCGGAGAATGGCGCAAACATCATGCCGTGTCCGCTATAGCCTGCATCCACGTATAGCCCCTCTGGCCAATTCTCTGAGTAACCCATTATGTGCGAGTGGTCTGGCGTCATTTCGTAATACCCGCTCCAACCCCTCAATATTCCTATACCTTCCGCACCGCGAACATGCTTCCTCACGGCTTTGAGGAAACTTAGGGCTTCTTCTAGGCTTGTGGTGAACGGGAGGAAACCCCTCTCGGTCGTTGACTCTACCCCTCCTATGATCTCCCCCTTTAGCGTCTGAGAGAAGTACACGTTCTCCTCTACGTTAATCACTAGTGGCTTTACTTTGTACTTCATGTCCTCAGTGATGAATATCTGTTTCCTCTCTGGGAATACTGGGAGGCCTGGCAGTATCTGGGAACTCCACGCTCCTGCCGTTATTACTACTTGATCTCCCTCAATTAGTGCCCTGTCCGAAGTGATTACTCCCCTGACATTGTCTTTCCCCTCGACCCCCATTACTTCTTTGTTGATGACCTTTACGTGTCCCCTTATTTCCTCATAATAGCTATAGAGGATGTAGTCGTGATGAAAAGCCCCGTCTTGCGGAGCAAAGTAGCATTGTCCATCTGCCTTTAAGAAGTCGAACTCACTGCATTCCATGAACTTTCCTCCAACGCCCAGAGAGGCCCAAAGTGAGTGCAATTTACGGAAGTACTCAATGTACCTCTCGCTTAATATCCACAGGTATCCAGGCTTATACAAAAGGGGGTTGTATCTTAGCTCCTTGGAGGACTCCTCTAGATATTTTATCGCTTCTAGCGCATATTCCACGTTCTCTCTGCTGTAGAAATGGTACCTGAACCTTCCAGCGTTTCTGCTACTAGATCCGTAACCTATTCTTTTCTTCTCGATAATTATGATGTCCTTAACCCCCTTTTTGTGGAGGTGGTACGCTAGGCTTAATCCGTGTCCCCCAGCGCCAACTATTATGATCATGCTTACCACAGTGGATAGAGGGGTGACCTAAACGTTATTAGCTCGTCGCTCCTTAAGTAGCTCCCCGCCAAGTAAGTGCATATCTTCCCCTGGCAACTACCCGTAGAAAGCCCGGTCACTCTTTTCACTTCCTCTACCGTAGTGTATCCCTTAGAGTATGCGGTCTCGACGTCGTGGAAAGTTACATCCTCGCACTCGCATACGTACCCACCTCTTCCGAAGAGGTATGGGGACTCTCTGCTTTCCCAATTCCCTGTGTAGAAACTAGTGAGATGCGTCTCCTTCTCCTTTAACTCCGACTTTAGTTCGTCTACATAACGCTCTTCTAACAGTGCCTTTGAGCTAAGGAACGACACCTCATAGTCTGATATGCCTCTACTTCCCCCAGTTACTCCGATTTGGCTGTTTACATTCCCAGCGTAATCGTGTTGTGGCAGGTAGACGTGGGAAAAAGAATAGAACTCGTAATTTACGCCGAGGTTGTTTATTAGCTCGAGTCTTGGTTGCTTTACTACCGCAAAAACTAAGGCATCGACCTCCTCTGCTACGCCGTCGTAATTCACCATAAGCCTTTTGCCTTTCCTCTTAGCTTCAAGGGTTTCTACCTTGACAACTTCTACTCCCCTGCTCTCTGCAATCTCGCTCCAGTACTTGGAAAAGCTCTCTGTTCCTCTCTTTGTCAACACTCTTCCACCGGATACTAATGCAGTTCTTAGCGCGTCGTCGGAGGATCCAACAATGATCACCTTCTTAAGCTTACCCATGAGCCTCAAGTAGAGGTTTCTAGATATAATTCCGGGTAGATCGTTACCTTTAAATATTGGAGGGATGTGTCGCCCGCCGTTTGACAGGATCAATCTCTTGGCGTTAATTACTAAGAGCTTATTGCCGGTTTTTACTGCTATGCCCTCATCGAACTTGCCCAGGACTATTCCCTTGACTATCCTGTCTGAAGAGCTAACCACAATTTCCTTTACCTTTTTTATGAAGGACGTGTCAGCCAGCGGGTCAAAGAACGCTTGATCGTAGGGCTCTGTAGTAACTAACAGAGAGCCCCTTAATCCCTCTAGGGCGGAGACGCCAGATACCCCGCCCCCTATTATTAGCGTGTCCACGAAGACCTTTTCTACAGCATTCTCCTCCACTGGGGAATAATGGGAGGGAAGTTTCATTAAACTAGGGAGGAGGCCAAGCAAGAAAGGTACCTTCCTCAGAGGCCTGCTGTGGATGACCTCGTTGTTGATGGGGAAGTATATGGGCGACCACTTCCACTCAAAGTCCTCGCAGTTGCTCCTCCTAATCCCCTTATCCACGACCTCAGTATAGGGCAGACCGAACTCGCAGTCCTTTGGGTACCTACACCTTCTATGTCTCTTACTTCTTACACATGTCATCTCAAGGCTTCAATTATAGGTTTCCCGTCTAGCTTATTATAACTTATATCAAAGAGCCTTAATATTGTAGGGACAATGTCAACTATCTTGGCGTTTATTTTTTTGCCCTTGACTATTCCATTCCCGTAAAGGATGACCACGCCGTATAGGTCGTCTTTCCTGTAGTACCCGTGGTCTCCGCTGGCATTTTTGTATGGAACTACCTCTTCTATTTCCTTGTCTCTCTCTACGTTAGAGCTCATGGAGTAATGGGTCGCTACCGTTAGTTCTATGTCACCCTCTCTATCATCTGCGGGAATTTGCTTCTCGTATATCATTGGGAAGACCCTCTCGTTTGTAGCTGGGTCAGTGTAATTCTCTAGGTTTCTCACAATGTAATTTATCAGCTTAGGGAACTCCTCCTTGCTCACTATGCCAAGTTCTTCTCTGTCCCTTAAGTTAACCCTTATGATACCTCCACCCGCGTAATATGCCTTGGTCTTTCTCCAGTCTATTTTTCCGTTATACACCTTGAGGACGTTTATCCTCTCTAGAATCTTATTGACGTAAACTCTCTTCTTGACCTTTTCTATGCCGTGGTCGGAGGCCACTATCATGACTTCAGGGAGGTCTAAGATCGACTTGACGAACTTCCCTGCAAGCCTGTACGCTTGATAAACGTAGTCAAACGCCTTTTCGTCCTCTATTCCGTAAAAGAGGTGTTGGAAGTTGTCCACAGTAGGTAGGTAAGTTATAGCGAAGTCCCACTCTACTCGTCGGAGGAGGAAATTGGAGTACTCAAGGAAAAAATTATACGAGAGCTCAGCTGTCTTCAAGTACTCCTCTAAAGTTATAATGCCCTTACTGAGCGATTTGTAGTCCCCATCAAGGAGCATCCCAGTCCTCTTAGAAACCTTTTCCCAGACCTCTTCAAGGAGATCGTCTCTGTTACCCCACTTAGTTAAAAAGCTGGGAGGGGTCACATATACGTCGTTCTCCCTGAAGTGGAAGAAAACTAACCCCTTGAAGCTCTTCTCGTTACATAGGGCAGAGAACTCCAAGGGGCCCGTCCATTCACCCAGTTTACCGTTGGCCTCTACTTTGCCGTCTTGTGTTTCAACAGCTACCCTAAATTCGTCCCCTTCTCTCTCCACTTTCCATTTATAGCCCAAAAAATCGTTATCTCCGATCTTGAGGAGGGTTCCCTCGCTGCACTTTCCTAGCTTCGACTTGTACGGGTCAAAGAGCACAACGTTTTGGTTCTTCCACCTGTCCGGTAGCGCTTGTGGAGACGATGTAACTAGCGTTTTGAGCCCCTTCTTGGAAAGGATACTCCAAATAGGTTCAGCTATCAGGGTATTACTATTGTATGCAGTTAAGGGGCTGGAGATCTTCCTCCCCTTTACGAATACCTTAGGTCCCACTACGCCGTTGTTCTTGGGGTAAAGCCCTGTAGTCATTGAGGCTAAGGCTACTGGGGTAATTGCGGGGTAAGTACTCTCTAGGGGCCCATATGAGCCTCTTTCTACTATTTCCTTAAACTCGTCCAAGTAATTTAAGAACTTCTCAAAAAGGTGAAAGGCCATTCCGTCGATTATTGTGAGCAATACTTTCAAAAAATTCACCTTTACTTAAGTTTATCTTGAAGCTCTTTGTCCAGCTTAGAGGGCCTTATGAGGTTGATGTGGTTTCTCTTTACGTTACCCTTCCTGTCAAAACTTATAGCGAACTCGTAAACCCCGTGAGTACCTTGGAACTCGCCGAAAGCGTCATACCTCTCGTCATTAAAACTTTGGATATACTTAATGTCAAGGCTTTCCTCGACAAAATTCGGATCTAGTTTTTTCAAGATCTTTACGAGCATCTCTCTGGCGTCTTCCATCACTCACCACCAAGGGCCTTGATTATCCCTCCGAAATCGTGTTCGTGACTCTCTATAAATGTAATGTCTGGCCTTAAAGAACTGAGGGTTCTAGAGGTCATTGGGCCTATGCTAACCACTTTAATGTCGTTAGTTAAAAAACTAGCTACGTTTTTAGCTATTTCCGAGCTCGTTATGGCCACAACGTCTATTTCTCTGTTTCTTATGACCTCTTCTGCCCTTCTTAAGTTTTCCTCGATTAGTTCGACGTCATAGTTGTAAGCTTCCCGGTACTCAATTAACCTCGAGAGGATCTCGCTCATGGTAGGCGTGGCTTTTTTACTCCTGAACGCAATGACAGATGCCACTTTGCTCTGCAAAATAAGGTGAGCCAAGTGCACGCTGTCGTATTCCTCAGGGTAGACGGATGGAAAACCCTTTGACGCTATTAGGTCGTGCGTTGATTTACCTATAGCGAAAATCTTTTTTCCTTTAACTTGTTCCCAGTCCTTAAAGCACTCAACCGAGTTCTTGCTCGTGAAGGCAACTCCCTCAAACCGCTCTAAGTCCTCTTGATATTCCAGGCATCTGACTCGAAATAGCGGTATGTGTACAATCTCAATTTCCCTTAACTCTAGCTTCTTCAGCTTCTCCGGGTCAATAGAGGGGCTAAAGAATAAGACCTTCATCCTTTATCTCCTCCAGGAGTTTTTTGCCCAGCATCACCCCAGCGTCCTTAGGGGGCTTATTGGTGGATATTTCGACAGTCAGCTTCCTTTTGCCGTCGCTTACGCTCATTATCCCATGAAGGGTTTCGCCTTCCTTTCTGAAAAGCACACCTATTGGAGAGTGGCAACCTCCACCTACTATCTGAGAGGCTGCCCTTTCAGCCATAGCCTCGTCAAAAGTTTCAACGTCGTTAAGCTCCTCTAATTCCTTCAGCCTCATCTCTTTTTTCCCCACCACTGCTATTATCCCTTGGTTTACCTCTGGGGTGAAGTCGTAGACGTTGAGTCTGTGGTAGCTTACCTCCGCATTTAGCCTCAACAGAGAGGCCTCTGCTACGATAATAGCGTCGTACTCTCCGTTCTGAAACTTCCTAATTCTAGTATCTATGTTGCCCCTTAGATCCTTTACGTTTACGTCGTCTCTCAAGAACTTAGTAAAGTTTTTCCTTCTAACGCTGCTGGTACCTACAATAGAGCCCTTCTTCAGACCGAATATATCGTGCTTACCAACTATTACGTCAAAAGGCGGATCCCTTTTAACAGTGGCCAGGATCTCGAGGTCGTTATCTAGGGAGGAAGTTAGATCCTTCATGCTGTG
>JBBINF010000067.1:0-7563 GCA_037444045.1 Sulfolobales archaeon
AAAGGGCAGAATTCCCGTCGTTACTGCCGCCTCTGCGATAGTGGACGAGGCCAAGGAGATCGTTGATCTCCGAAAGCACGGTTAAGAAGTCTCTTGCCCATACAGTAAACACCTTTTCCTTCTCAAGGTCGTTGAAGCCGTAGGGGTGGAGTATTCTGGATATGTTGGCGTAAGTCTTTCTTAGGGTTGAGACGTCCTTTCCCTTGATGTAACCTGCGAGGCCGATCAGCGCACTGGCCTTGGGCATGGAGAGGGTAAAGTAATCCGCCTTTCTATTGCAGACGCTACACCTAGCGTTTATCTTGAGGCGCAGGGATTTTTCAATTTCCCTAACGCCCATTGAGAACTCTGGGAACTTTAGGTGTTTCTCGCAAAAGGGTTTTCCCATTAAGAAAACTGTAATCTCGTCTAGCTTTAGCTTGCGTTTTGCGTATTTTTTGATCCTTCCCAGGCCCTCACCTTCATTCCTTATTATGAGGCCCTCATCAACAAGCACATGCCATTTTCTAGACTTCAGCAACTGCAAGTATTTTCGCGTCGTAGAGGTTACGAAAATGGAAAGGCAGGCCCTTTCTATCATAAACCTGTTACTTTCCTCCGCAGACCTAAGGAACCCGCTGAGAGCGTTCTTGTAGCCTGTGTGCATGGCGGAAACTATGTCTTCTCCCAGGAGAACTCCCTTTAGGCCCTCTTCCTCTTCCCTTATAATCTCCCTAATCTTCCTCTTCAGACCAGGGTAGGCCCTGGGAGCACTCCCTATAACTTCTAAGGTACTTTCCTTAGTCTTAAGGAAATCGGCGACTTTCCTACACTCCTCTGTCCTACACCTCGTTATGTCCATTAGGAGTACTGGGTACGTAGACGTCTTATCTTTTTCTAATGCCACGCTTACACATGAAAGCTCGGGAGAGAAAAACCTTCTATTGTTTTACTTATTATTGGGCCAGATCTTGATCACTAATTATATTATTAATGTATTTATTTCTTTTAATGTTATTAAACCATAAATATAATCTCGAAAAGACTTTTAAGATTAGGTGTCAGTCGGTAACTGCGTGAGCAGATCAAGGTTAGTTTTGCTTAACTTATCGATGTTCATTTTAGGGCTCGACATGTTGGTTTACGTCCAGCCGGATTACCTTTCTCCCGGCCTCGTGTTTCTAGACCTCGCTCTGCTGACGATAGGTGGGATCTTACCTCTACTCCCGTTGGAAAGAATTTCCAAGTATTACTACCTGATTATCTTAGGAGAGTACGCGATAGTCTTACCCATCGTTCTTACATTCTACCTTATTCCACTTGGATCCTTGATTTACACTGCCTTTCTAGCATTTTACTACTCTTCGCTTGTTTTAGGCTACTTAACTAGAAAAGAGGCGGAGAGCGTTCTCTTAGTGTTTTTAGCCTTTACTTTCCTTGTAGTCCACTTCGCGTTTTTTGGGACTGACGAGTTAGCTATTGACTACTACTCCGCCTACGACTTTATCCACGGGATTGACCCCTATATCCCCTCCTCTACAGCCAACCTCTACACTTGGGTTAAGGCATACGATCCCAGCTTTAACGAGTATCTCTTTGGTACGCCTTTAACAGTGGGCGGAATGGTTACCACGCTTGGTTACCCTGCGTTGTCCTTTCTATTACAAGTGCCAGCAGTGGTATTCCACTTTCGACCAACCTATACGCTCTTTACCTTCTATTTGCTAACCGTTTTCGTCATATACTTTAGGTTTAGGAGAAACGGGATCTTCACTGCAATGATGCCAGGAGTCCTCGCCAACGTTAATTTCGCTTATTACCCTGCGGGAGGAGTTGACGACATAGTGTGGGTTTTCTTTGTAGTCCTCTCGTTAATGGCCTCAGACATAAGGTTAAAAGGCGTGCTCTACGGTGTTGCAATTTCCCTAAAGCAAATCCCCTGGATCCTTTTGCCCTTCTACTTAATCTATCTAAGAAGGGAAGGGAAGGGGGCCTTCAAATTCCTGCTTTACTCTTCTCTCGTTTTCTTGGCCTTCAATGGGTACTTCATCGCCCTGTCTCCGGGAGTCTACTTTGCGGATATCTTGTCGCCAATAACGTCTCCTCTTATCGGTATAGGATTTGGTCCGTCAATTTTAGCGTTCGATGGCTTCTTTTACGTGAGCAGGGACTTCTTCACTTTTGCTGCGATAGTAACTGTAGCGCTTGAACTATACCTTTTTATAAAGTACTACAAGTACTTTAGGGATAAGTGGACCCTTTTCCCTTACTTAGCGTTTTTCCTCATGTACAGAGTGCTTTGGAACTACTTGATGTATTGGCCTTGGCTGGGGTTTGTACAACAAGGCGAGACTAAGCAAAGCGGATCGAGGGAAGAAGTCAAGGGTGTGGAGGTAAGGGAAGCTGTTCTACCAGTTCTTCTTAGCGTAATAGTGATTATAGGCGCTGCGATCTACTGGCATTACAACAGCTCCAAGTATTTTGATTCCGTAAATGTAGAGATCTTGAAGGTGGTATACGAGGGCGACCACGTATCTTGCATCTTGGTAAACATCAGCTACCACCCCCAATCTAGTATGCCAGACCCAATATACCCCCAGTTTAGGGCCCTTACTTTCTCGCCAATGCCTTCAGCCAACGGCTACCTCTTTAAGTATAACGATTCCCCCATACACGACGGATGGGAGTTGGTCAAGCTGTACTCCGTTGGATCGGGAATTCCAAGAGGGGTGGGGTTCCAGCTGCAAGTATACTACGGCAATTTGTTGAGCGTTACTTATTTTACCCCATCTCAAGCCTCTTGATCCCACTTGGGATGTGGCCAGTCAAGCCAACAAACTTAGTTACGTCGACGTCCTTTAGCTTCATTACAATTACCTTTCCAAGCAGGCCTCCCAAATCCACGTATTCCCCTGGATCCGCGTCTAGGGGTATTAGCCTTACTCCGAGTATTTTGTTCAGGGCTACTCCCAAGAAGAGGACGTCAAGGATAAGGCCTATTACCTTGTCCTTCCCCTGCCTTTTGCTTACGCCTACCATGTCTATGCCCGAATTGCAGACGGAGGACATAGCAAGCAATGTGAAATAGTCTATTGACCCCTCAAGTGCCCTCTCTGCCATTACAGAGTCCTCGCTTACCGGTATGAAGGCACTGCTTAGCCCTCCGACGGAGGAGGTCGCCATAGAGCCCCCTTTCTTAACTGCGTCCATCATTAGCCCCAATGCAGCTACAGACCCGTGGCCTCCCACTTTTTCGACCCCCATAGCCTCTATTATTGATGCGACGCTGTCTCCAACCTTTGGTGAAGGCGCCACTGAAAGGTCCACAGCCCCTAGGCTTACCCCCATCTCCTTTGCAACGCTCCTGCCTATTAGTTCCCCTAGCCTAGTTATTTTAAAGGAGGCCTTCTTAATCACCTCGTAAAGCTCTACGAAGGTTTTGGGGGAAGTAGCCCTTATCGCGCTCTCTATTACCCCTGGGCCACTTATTGCCACGTTTATCATTGCGTCAGGCAGCCCTTCGCCGTGGTGTGCAGATGGCACAAACGGTGAGTCCTTTGGCGAGTTAGCTAGGATGGAAGCCCTTGCAGAGGCGTCTGCCCTCATGTCGAATATTTGGTCGACAAAAACCCTAACTGCCTCTACGTTTACGCCGTCCATCGTGGAGGCGGCGTTTATCGCCCCAGTTACCCTTTTAGTGGAGTTTAAGGCCAAGGAAAAGGACTCTAAGAGAGCCTTAGCCCCCTTGCTGATCCCCCTTTCGGCGTAGGCGGAGTAACCGCTTATGTAGTCTATCGAGTTCCTTTCCGCCAACTCGTCTAACTTTTTCGCTATCTCCACTCCAAAGTCCTCCTTGTCTATTACCTCCAAGAAGTACTGCACCGGGGAAACGGAAACCCTCTTTGTAACAACCCTTATCCCGTACTTTTCCTCAACCTTATTTACCGCCTTCACAAACCTAGAGATGATCTCATCTAACTTGTCCAGCTTCCGTAGCGTTTTATCTTCCGCGTCCGAGATGGCGAACAAAGTGTTTAAGCTGAGCGTAACTGACCTTATGTCCAGGTCTTGCTCGTTCAACATCTTTACTACTTCCACAATCTCCTCTGCGTCGTACTTCATGGGGCTTCACTAGGTTGTCGAAGTAAAAAACTTAAATCCTCTCCATGAACTGAAAAACCTCACCATGGTAGACTAGGACTTCCACTCCCAGTTCCTTTCCCCTTTGTTGTAACTCCTCCCTCAACTTCCCAAGGCTTACCGTACTTTTGGAGATGTCGACAATCATTATCATGGAGAAGAGTCCCCTTAAAACCGTCTGCGATATGTCCACTATGTTCACGTTCCTCTCAGCGAGCTTGCTGGAAATCCCAGCCACTATGCCGGGCCTGTCAGTCCCTATTACCACTACAACGGCCGGTTCCACAGTAGATAGAGAAGGATGGGGTTAAAAAGGATCACTTATATCCTGGGATTAGGACAGAACTTTATGAACGCGAAAGAGGCACTAGACGCTATTTTAAGGGAGTACAAGAAGGCGTGGAGCATAGCTTACGCTAGGTCACTGCTAACGTGGGATTTAGAGACTTACATGCCTCAAGAGGGGGTAAGGGCTAGGGGAGAGGCAATGGCCTACCTCTCTACAATGTATAGGGAGAGGATAATGGCGCTTAAGGACCAAGTGGAGAAGTTAGAAGACGGGGATCTTGACGACTTTGGTAGAGGGGTAAAGAGGGTATTGGGCAGGGAGATCAAGTACTTTACTGCAGTTCCGCCGGAGATAGACGAGGAACTAAATAGAGTAACAAGCGAGGCCGAGGTCGCGTGGAGGAGGGCAAAGAAGGAGGCCAAGTTTTCGGAGTTCAAGCCTTACTTGGATAAGATAGTGGACCTGGAGAGGAAGATCGCAGAGAGGTTGGGATACGAAGGCCACCCATACAACGCGTTACTCGACCTCTACGAGGAGGGGTTAACAGTAAGCGAGGTCGACGGAGTGTTTTCCTACCTATTGCCAGAGCTAAAGCAACTCCTAGAAAAGGTGAGGTCGGAGGGCAAGTTTCCCGAGAAACACGAACTCGAGGAAGTAAAGTACGACGTAGAGGACATGAGAAAGGTGAACATGGAGCTCATAGAGCTACTGGGAATGCCAGCGACTAGGTTTAGGATTGACATCTCACCACATCCATTCACAATCAGGATTTCAGCTGACGACGTTAGGATAACGACTAGGTACGAGGGCAGGGACTTTAGGTCTACAATGTTCTCGGTCATCCACGAGAGCGGACACGCTATGTACGAGCTTATGATCGATAAGGCTCTGGACATGACCCCCTTGGGCCAAGGGGTCTCCTCCGGGATCCACGAGTCCATGTCCAGGTTTTGGGAGAACGTAGTAGGGAGGAGCAGGGAGTTCGTCCACTGGGTCTACCCAATACTTAAGAAGCACTTGAAGTTCTTGAGGCAGGACGAAGAGGAGCTCTACAAGTACTTTAACGTAGTTAGGCCTAGCTTGATCAGAGTTGACGCAGACGAGCTCACTTACAACTTCCACATAGCTGTGAGGTACGAGATAGAGAAGAAGCTAATATCCGGGGATATCTCCCCCTCTGACGTTCCCTCAATCTGGGACGACTTCATGGAGAACTACCTGGGGATAAGGCCAAGGGACGACTCTGAGGGATCATTACAAGACATTCACTGGTCACAAGGGTCCTTCGGCTATTTCCCTACTTATACTATTGGCAACGTAGTGGCAGGGATCCTATACTGGAACTTCCCAGTTAGGGAGAAGGTTAGGGAGGGGAAGCTAGACGAGATCAAGGATTACCTTAGGGAAAAGGTATGTAAGTACGGAGCTACCTACCCGCCAAAGGAGCTTTTAAAGAGGTCTTTCAAAGAGGGGTACAACCCAAGGTACTTCGTAGAGTACTTAAGGGAGAAGTACGCGTGACCAAAGGTTCACTTTATCTTCGTCTGTAATAGCGTAGCTCTTGCATATTTCAAATCCTTGTATTCTCTCGCACTCCTCAAAGGTCTCATTAAGGCTCATGGCAGTTATATACTCACTTAGTAATACTTAAAAGGTTTATTGCATATCAAACAGTTAAAACATATGAAAGATAAAGAGTTGAGAATAAACTAAAAACAAAAAGTATAAATTTTACTAAAAAAGACTAAACTCCAAAGGGGTCGTCAGCTGATTTTCCTTCTCAAGCACACACGCTATTAGGCTACACCTCTCTTTACCTTCCTCCACAGTGCACTCGAATAGTCCGTAGTTTGTGTGACATTTATCGGTTCTTAGTATAGTGTAAAATTTGTCCATATATTCACATACAAGTGGTGAAGTATATAAACTTATTTGTTTGATAATTTTTAGTAAAAAAGAAATAATCTAAAGCTATCTAATGTACTGTAATTTATTGAAGTAAAAGATACAAATATTAGATAAGAATAAAGAGAAGCACTTCGCAATAATAGTATGGGAATATTTAAAAAAGAAAAAAACTATCCGCCAGTTAAGGATTTAAGTGCTGTGGTGAACCAATTCGTACAATACCTTCAAAGTCAAGGGTTCAAAGTGCAGCAAAAAATTGAGGGAAACAAGGCAATAGTGCAGGCACAGAAGGGAGGTATATTGAGGGATATAGTTGCTGCTGACAGGGCGCTGACCTTTACCTTCGAGAACAACCCTGATGGGCTTAAGGTAACGACTGGAGTAGGTAAGTGGGTTCAGAACCTTGCTGTTATGGCAGTTGAAGTGCTACTAATAAGTGGACTATTCCTAGTAATAGACGTGCCGGAAATGCTCTGGACCTCTCATGTAGAGTCCAACATATTAAACGAGTTGGACAAAATAGTGAGCTCAGCGTCGTAATTTTTATATGTGCCCCTACTTTTTTACCTAGAGAAAATGAGGATAGTTGTAGTAAGCGCAAAGGGCGGTGTCGGCAAGTCGACCATTTCCCTACTACTAGGGAAGTCGCTAGCGGAACTGGGGGAAGAGGTTCTAATAATAGACCGGGACCCATTGGCATATATCTCCAATGTCTTTGGGGTTGAAGGGGAGGGATTAGTAGAGAGCGTGGTGGAAGGTCAGGAACCCAAAAACTACGTCAAGACCGTGGGAAACTTGTCGGTATTAAAGTGCTATGGTCAAGGGCCTAGGTATGTGGTCGACATGGATAAGCTAGCAAAGTCTAAGGAGTTAAAAGAGAAGGCGTGTAATAACTACATGAGAACTGTTCTCGGGAGGGATTACAAGTTTTACATAGTAGACAATCCTCCGTTGATCTTTCCTGAAGATCCACTAGTGGAATTAGAACTTAACTCCTTTTTAAGGGTGAGGCCAAATGAGGACGTTATAAGGATCTACGTCAGCGACCCATTCGACCTCAGTATAAGGCTAACCCTAGAGTACCTCGATAGGATGGAAGGTGAGAAGCCTATAGGTAGGCCTTACGCTTTTATAATAAACCTTGTTCCGCCGTTAAGGGAGAGACTAGATACTGCAAAGGAAAAGGTAAGGAAGATTGTTTCAGAGAAGGGCCTCGAAGAAGGTGTCGTTATACCCTTTATAGAGGA
>JBBINF010000068.1:0-7375 GCA_037444045.1 Sulfolobales archaeon
CTCTGGTCTTTTCGGACAACGGCCTACTCCCCATTAAACTTACGTCAGCGAACGTCTCAGCCCCCTTCCGCCTTCTCTTTACTTCCCCCTCCCTCCCCATATCGCTGAGCCCAGGGAGCAACGTTAGCATAACCTTCTCAGTCAAGGCCCCAATGGAGAGCTACACTGGAGCCCTCACAATTTACCTAAACGGTACCCTCTGACGAAGTGGGAAAAAAGGTCAGACCTCCTTCTCCTTTAGGACGTCATCTATGATAGTCGTGGGTACTCCGTTGTTCTCTATCTTGGCCTTTGCCGGCAGTACTTCCTTATAGCTCTTGGCTGACTCGGAGATCCTTTCCTCGAATGGAGGGACTAGGTCGTTCCTGTAGAAGACCCCCAAGGGTATCCTATCACCCCACTCCATGGACTTTAGGATCGCCTTAGTCATCTTCTCTCCCTTCTCCTCCTCCCTTCTCACTACTGGGTCCCAGTCAGGAAGGCTGTCGAGCTTGTAGACCCTCTTGTCGAAGTACTCCTTGGTGAATATGTCGTTGTAGGTGGGGCAAGGCTGGAGGACCTCTATCAAGCTTAGCCCTCTTCTTAGGAAGGCCATCTTCATCAGTTCCTTCAAGTGCTTTACGTCGTAGGCGTACCCCCTCGCGACGAAAGTGTACCCGGAGGATATCGCGAGGGCTATTGGGTTTACGTCGTCGGTTATGTTCGGTTTGGGCAGGGACTTAGTCTTGATCCCCCTCTTCAAGGTGGGAGAAGCCTGGCCCTTGGTGAGCCCGTAGACGCCGTTGTTGTGCAAGATCACTGTTATGCCTATGTTCCTCCTACCGGCGCTTACGAAGTGTCCAACGCCTATCCCTAAAAGGTCGCCGTCGCCTCCGTTGACTATGACTGTGAGCGAGGGGTTTGACAGCTTTATGCCAGTGGCGAAGGTTATCGCCCTACCGTGCAGCGTGTGGACTCCAGATATTGGCGTCCTGAAGAAGTGCGGCGTCTTCCCTGAACAGCCAATCCCAGACACTATTACTACCTTCCTGGTGTCTAGCCCAAGCTCCGCTATTGCCTGTTGTTCCCAAAGTTACCGCACCCTGGGCACCAGTCGTTCCACTCGGGCTTCCACTCACGCTCCGCCATTTAGGATCACCTTCCTCTCGCCGTTTAACGCTTTGATCAACCCCTCTTTGACCTCGTCCCTAGCCATGGGCCTCCCGTTCCACTTCAACACGTAGTGCGTGGGCTCAATGCCAGTCTTCTCCTTGATTACCTCTCCAGCTTGTCCCTCGTAGTTCCCCTCGACGTCTATTATCACCTCCTTACCGTCCAACAGCTTCCTCAATAGCCTCGAGGGGAAGGGGCTGAACACCCTCAGCTGGATCACTTGGACCTTTATACCTTCCTTCCCAAGTTCCTCGACTGCGTCTAGCACTGCCCCCTTAGGTGACCCCCACGTGACTACAGCCACCTTTGACTCCTCGCCGAACACTTTAAGCCTCTCCTCCTCTGGTATCTCCCTGTCTGCAGTCTCCAACTTCTTCATCCTCTTCTGGTACATCTTAGTCCTATTTAGCGGTTCCTCTGAGATGTGGCCTACTACGTTGTGTTCGTCTCCAGTGTAGAACATATAGGCGTCCCCCAAAAAGGCCCTGGGGGAGATCCCGTCCTCCGTGAACGTAAACCTCTGGTAGAAGTAGCTGGAAGGCATTGCCAGCTTCCCCCTGTCTATCTTGATTTTCTCCAGTTCCAGTTCCTCTACGTCTATTATGCTGTAAGCGTTGGCCAGAGCCTTTTCCACTAGGTGTATTACGGGGGTCTGGTACCTCTCCGCCAAGTTAAAGGCCCACACCGCGTCCTGGAAGGCCTCCACGTGGTCCCCAGAGGCTATAACTATCTTGGGGAATTCCCCGTGGCCTACATTCAACGCGAACTTCAAGTCTGCCTGGGAAGTCCTAGTCGGGAGGCCGGTGGAGGGTCCCCCTCTCATGTAGAAGGTGACCACCACGGGGACTTCGTTCATACCTGCCCACCCGATCCCCTCTGCCATAAGGGAGAACCCTGGGCCAGAAGTTGCGGTGGCAGACCTAGCCCCAGTGAGGGCCGCGGCAGAGGCCATGTTTATTGCGGCCAGCTCGTCCTCGGCCTGCACTACCACGATAGTCCTCTTCCTCTTGTCCCCAGTTGTTGGGTCAATATACCACACCTCCTGGTGGGCCTCAATGTAGGTGCTCTCGTCACTCGCTGGGGTTATCGGGTAGTAACTCTGGAACTCCAGGCCCCCGTATATTTTGCCCATCGCCACTGCAGTGTTGCCGTCCACTATTACTCTCCTCCTTGTGTTCCCCGGGGGCGATAGGCTGAGCTCCGGCTTAACGCGGGAGAAGGCAGCCTCAACTGCTATCCCGTTCAACTTCACGAAGGTCTCTTGCTTAAAAGTCTTCTCTATTGCCTTTAACAGGTTCTCCTTTGGTAGGCCCAAGAGGGCGTAGGAGACCGCTATCGCAGTGGTGTTCTTTGCCCTCTCAGCCACGGAGAGGGGGACCTTTAGCTTAGAGGCCACCTCTTTCATTACCTCGTCGTAGTCCACTGGGATCAGCTTTACCCCGTTGGACTCCATGTACTTTAAAGCCCCACTAACGCTCTTTTCGAGCCCTTTCTCCTCAAGCACCTTGCCTACTCTCTCGGCCACCTCCGGCTCAATGCTCTGCACGTTAAGCAGGGGGGTGTTCACGAGGTCGACGTTGTAGATCGCGAACTTGGTCACGTCAGTGAAGTGGTGGAAAATCGTCTCGGCGTCGAAGGAGGCCAAGATATCTACCTTGTTTGAGATGCTCCTGGCCCTAGTGTCGCTGATGGTCAAGTTAAAGTAACTGTGCCTCCCCTTAATGTTAGAGTAGTACTCCCTGTTTCCGTAGATGTAGAAGCCAAGAGATGCTAGGGCGTTGCCAAAAACGTTTGCTGAGGTGTCTACCCCAGAACCTTGTGCCCCTCCTATCATCCATGAAATTCTCATAAAGGCTCAGCTCAATTATATTGTTTGCTTCTGGGCATTTAAAGTATAGATAGAAATGAACAAAAGTTTACTATAAAAGTTTAAATAAGGTAAGTGCAATTATGGAGAATCCTTTTTTTCTCTCCCACTGCGTTCAATCCTCTTCACCTCCCCCCAAGTGTAGTAGACGCCCGTGAACACCATTAGACCGAACCCCACAAGTCCCAGAAACGCGGAGACTATGCCCCTCGTCCTTAACGACGCTATCACCATTACTAGGCCTAAGACCTCAAGGAGAGCTATTAGAAGCCGCATAATAGCAAATGCTCCCACGCAAAATAAATTTGTTTAAATATTTGATAAAGAGAGTTAACGTATGAAGCTGATTTCCACTTTGGGCACAAGCCCTGGAGGGATCTACGAGACCTACGTAAATCTAGCCAAAGGTAACTACGAAGGGGGAGAAGGCCAACCTATTGAAATAAGCGAGATATACGTGATAAGGACAAAGGACCCGGACGTGGAGTTCGCGTGGGAGCTGCTCAAGGCAATATTTGTCTGTTGCGGTACGCCCAAGAAAGTGGAGATCGCTGACATACCCCTGGACATAAACGACGTAGATAGTAGGTCAAGTTTCCAGCTCTTTAATAACGCGGTTAAGGAGAAGATAAACGTAGGGGACTACGTAGACATAACTGGGGGTAGGAAGTCTATGAGCGTTGCCGCGGCTCTGGCGGCTGTAACTATGAAAGCCCACGTGGTAAACTCCATTATACCCCAGAAGGAGACAAACAGAATCCAAGATATGGTTAAGCGACTAAAGGACAAAAAGGAAATAATAGGAACCATAGGGAATAGGGGGAAGAACGCAGACACCGAAAAACAGTGCAAGGACTTGGGTATATGTGATCTAGTCTCCAGTCTGGCTAGGACAATCCTGCTCATTTAGTCTCCTGTTTCTTCGGCACTTCCTTGACCAACTTTTCGGTCTCAGAGGGTCTCCACGGCTCGGCCTTATTAGTGAACTTAACGTTGTTCTTCATTCCAGCTAACCTCTTGGCAACCTCCTCAGCGTAGTTGAGGTCGTATAGCCTTGAGAACATTATGCGTTGAGCAGCTGGGCTCCCAGCGCCGTGGACTGACTCTATCATGAAAGCCACGCCTAGGCTCACGTTCTCCACTAGCCTGACCATCCTCAACCTGTCCTCGACTGTGAAGCCCTCCACTCCCTGTAAGTACTTGGCGAGTAGCTCCTTCAGCTTGGGGTTCTTAAGGTCCCACTCGCTTGGCGCAGTGCCTAGTATACCTCCAGCTATGTCTATGGCGAGCTGGGTTATCTGTGATGGGAACCTGGTTACGAGGTGCTTGGTCACGTTCGCCTGCATTGGGTTCACCCACCAGCACCCTTGGCACGGCTGGACTGCGTTCAAGCTGGCAGCTACTCCCGCAGCGTACATCGTCTCGGTGAGGAAGATCTCCTCGTTGAGCTTGTCCTGCACGTGGGAAGCCTTCTCTACCCCGATCTGCTTTGCCAAGTTGTAGGTGGCGCCTATTATCACGTCCCCTAGCCCTGCCTTGCACCCTCCGTAGCCCTGCCTGTGGTAAGCGGCGAATATCTCCACCAGTTGGCTAGTGTACTCCCAGTCTCTCAGTAGGAACACCCTGTCCATTGGCACGAACACGTCGTCGAATATCACGAGCCCCTCGTGGTTGTAGTAATATGGCAGTCCGTCTATGTCCCCGTTCTCAAACCTCCTGGCGTCGTTCAGTTGTCTCCCCACAACTATCTTTATGCCCTCGGTGTCAGTTGGGACTGCAAAGGCGACTGCGTAGTCTTGGTCCTCTGGGCCCATAGCCCTAGTGGGGAGCACGACTATCTCCTCGCTAGCTGCTACTCCAGTTATGTTCGCCTTTGCACCAGACACTATTATCCCGTCCTTCCTTACCTCCTTTACCCTCACATAGGCGTCCTTGTTGGGCTGCTGGCTCGGCTTCAGAGTCCTTATCCCCTTAGCGTCGGTCATCGCCCCAGCTAACGCCAAGTCCTTCTTTTGCACTGTCTTCAAGTACTCCACGAACTTCTCCTTTGGCTCGGTCTTCCCCTTCTGGGCCATTATGTTAGTCATAATCCATAGCGTGTTCAAGGCGTCAAAGCCCACACACCTCTGGAAGCAAGCCCCAACCTTGTGGCTTATCTTCCTAAGTAGCTTTACCTTAGCCACTAGGTCGTCCGGCGACCTATGTATGTGGTTAAACCTATTTACCTCCTCGTTTATGAACGGGCTCCACGCCCTAGCCAGCTCCTTCGTGTCCTCGTCCCACGCCGCGTCGTAAGTGGCCTTGAAGGCCATAACAGAGGGCTTGAGGAATGGGTTAGTGGTTACGTCCTTGACCTCCTGACCCATTACGTAAATCTCAGCCTTGTTCCTTACCTTTATGGCATCCAGATACTCTTCAGGTCTACGAACTCCCATGCGGTAGTGTTTGATTTAAAGTTTTTAAACTTTTGTATAAGCTATCTTTTATCTGAAAAAAGTGTATCGAATTAGAAGTAAATAACAAAAAGATAAATTAATATTTTTCCCAAAATTTTGTAGTTTGTGAATAAGGTTTATAAATTTTTCTGACAAAGGTATTCTATGTCAGTAGAGAGGAAGCTAAAGGAGAACAACGTAAACGTACTTAGGTTCACTTGGGTCGGGCTAGACGGCTTCGTGCGTTCTAAGGGGGCCTACGTCGCTCACGTGGACGAGCTTTTGAGGACTGGGATAGGACTCACGAAGGCAATGTTCAGCTTCACCCCCATGGATACTCTCTCACCCTACGGCTCCTTCGGCCCCCAGGACGAGGACGTCTTCCTAGTCCCAGACTTGTCCACCTTGACCATCTTCCCTCCCTCTGCGATGGTAATAGTAGACATCTACAGCCAAGGGAGGCCTTGGGAGCTCGACGCTAGGTCGAGGCTCAAGGCGAGGCTAGAGAAGGTGTTGGAAGAGCACGGGCTGTCCTTCATGTCCTCCTTTGAGGTCGAGTTCTACTTGGTAAAGGACAGGAAGCCCATTGACGACGCGAGGTGCTTTGACTCCTCTGCCTTCTACAACAACCCCGTAATCGACGAGATAGTCAAGACGCTCACTAACGTGGGGATAGACGTCTTAAGGGTAATAAAGGAGTACGGCCCTGGGCAGTACGAGCTCGACGTAGCCCACAGGGACTCTTTGAGGGCGGCGGACGAGTTCGTGATAATAAAGGAGGTAGTGAGGCAGGTAGCGGCAAAGTACGGGGTAGAGGCGAACTTTATGCCAAAGCCCTTCAGGAACTTGGCGGGCTCTGGTCTCCACTTGAACATAAGCGCGTGGAGGGAGGGGAAGAACGCGTTCTACGACCAGAGGGACCCCTACGGGCTGAGCGAGCTGGCCTACAACTTCATAGGCGGCCTCCTAGAGCACGCCAAGGCGTTGACCGCCATAGCCGCCCCCACCGTAAACTCCTACAAGAGGCTTGTGCCCGGTTCCTGGGCCCCCACAAAGATAACTTACGGCTACAACAACAAGTCCGCCATGGTCAGGATACCTACCCCCTACCCGTCAATGCAGGCCCTCGACAGGAGGGTAGAGTACAGGGTGCCAGACCCCTCGGTAAACCCCTACTTGCTCACGCTGGCCGTAATAGAGGCGGGGCTCGACGGCATAGAGAGGAGGATAAACCCGGGGAAGCCGTTAAACGAGAACGCCTACCTAAGGAAGGACGTTGAGGACATACCGAGGAACTTAAGGGAGGCCCTCAACTACTTGGAGAGGGACTCTTACCTAATGGAGAGGCTAGGCAGTTTGGCCAAGGAGTTCATAAACGTCAAGATGGCCGAGGTGGAGGAGTACGAGTCGATAGTCACGGACTGGGAGTACGAGGTCTACAGGAAGATCTGAGATGATAGACTCCCACTGCCACTGGTTCTTCCCCAGGGAAATGGACGAGAAGGAGTTCTTAATGGCTTCAGCAGAGTCGTGGAGGGAGGGGGAGGTAAACGCTGACGTATTTGAGATGAACAGGTGGAGGCCATTCTACCTGTTGCTCAGAAGGGAGATGAGGAAGTTCCTGGGGGACGACTTCATAGCGGAGAGGAACAGGAGGATCAAGGACGACCCAGTTGCCTACTTAAAGGCCCTCTTGGACGACGCTGGGGTCACTGGGCTGGTAATAGACGAGGGCTTTGGAGAAAAGAGGGGGGAGATACCAGTGAGGTACAAGCTCCTCTTCAGGGTCGAGAAGGTGGTCAACGGGTTGTTCTCAATGCCCTTCGACAAGGCAGTGGAACACTTCGAGGAGACCCTCAGGAGGAAGGTGAGGGAGGAAGGGTACTCGGGCTTCAAGAGCATCATAGCCTATAGGACTGGG
>JBBINF010000069.1:0-1986 GCA_037444045.1 Sulfolobales archaeon
CTGCACGTTGCTCTCCCTCCCAATCCTTATTGCGTCGTTGTCCCCCCTAATGACTACGTAGTGCCATACGCTAGTGTAGTCCCCTATTTCTACGTCACCTATGACGTAGGCGGTTTCGTGCAAGTACGCCTTAGGGGAGACCCTGGGCCTCTTACCAAGGTATGACTGGATTGGCATATCACTATTTTTTAATTAGTTTGGCTATAAAAAAGCCCGTAGTCCCGTGGAGGTGGGGGTGTAGCCTCAGGGTGAACTCGACCTCAAAGCCCGGGTGATCAATCACCTTCTCGTTTTCCCAAGTAGTGACAGTACAAGTGGAGTAAACTACTACGCCTCCCTTCTTAAGTATCTCGTAAGCTGAGTTGAGGAACTGCTTCTGGTAACTGTGGAGCACCATTATGTCCCTCCTGGTCTTCTTGTCGTAGACCTTTGGCCTAACCCCGAGGGCCGAGCAAGGCGGGTCTATTATTACCTTGTCCACGTCCCTAAGGCCCAAGTCCTTGGCGTACCTAGAGTCCTTAACGTAGAGCTCAGCCTTAACACCCATTAACTGCAGTAGCCTCCTCATCCTCTCGACCTTCCTCTCCGTGTGGTCTAAGCCTATTAGCCTCACCCTTGGCTCAAGCTGATACACGTGGGTTAGCTTCCCCCCAGGGGCTGCAGTCATGTCAACTACTGTCTCTCCGGGCCTCGGGTCAAGGATCCTGGCCACGTGCATTGAGGCCTTTCCTTGGGAGTAGGCTAGCCCCTCCCTCACTTCCTTTAGTTCCCCAACCTTTACTGAGGAATAGAGGGAGTTGGTCACTTCTACAACTAGCCCGGTTAAGGAGTTTACAAGTACCCCTTCGCCAACTAGTACCCCGTTCTCGCTCACTACTGAGACCTCCCTACCCTTTCCCACTACCTTCTTGACGCCAGGCCTATACACGTTGGCCCCCAGCATGACGCTCTCGGCAGTCCTCTTGTCCACTACCACGTATGATTCCCTCATCTCGAGCTTCTTGGGGCCCTCCACCGGGACGTATATCGCCTCTGGGAAGTCCTCGTCTGGCATGAACTGCGGTAACCTCTCTAGTAGCTCTTCCCTGCTTACCTTCAGGGTGTTTACCCTCAAGTAGAGCCTCGGGTTTGGCCTCTTCAGCGACTCCAGGAAGTCGTTGAGGTAGCTACCGTAGACCTCCTCTAAGTCTGTCAATACAAACTAGTCGTACTCTAGCCCTACACTACCTAGCTCCACACTACCTTCGCCCCCTCGTTGTTTGGCTCGGTGTAGAAACCACCAAAAGTGGAGACGAGCTCCTCGCACTCCCTCCTATTGCAGAAGGTAAAAACTGCGGGGCCAAATGACGATAGCCCGTTTGGGAACCCCCTAGACCTCATTGCCCTGGACAAAGACTTCACCTCCTCGCCCTGCAACCCCCACTCCACCTTTTTGAAGCCAAGCCCCTGTATTAGGTCAAGGGCCTCCAACGCCCCCTCTAGGTCGCCCTCTACCACTGAAGGCACTAGCCCCATAAAGGCGACCCTAAACAACGCGTCGACCCCCTCTGGCTTAGCCTGCCTAAATGCCCTTAGTTCCTCCTCCCCAAATATCCTCCTCCCTCCCTTGGGGACGTTGACGTAGACGTACCAGGGGAAGTCGACCCTCATTAGGAGTGGAGGGGGCGGTGCCCTAGAGAAGTCTGAAGGGAGGAACTCCCTTTTCACTCTCTTTGAGTGGCCACCGTCCACCACGAAGCCCCCGGACTGGAACACGTGGACTCCCACTCCGGAAGTGGAGCCCCTGCCCAACAGCGCCGCTATCTCCACTGCGCTCTTTCTGGTGAAGCTCCTCTCGAAGGCCAGTTTCCCTAGAGACAAAAGGAACTGGGTGGTGTGGCCTAAGCCCACGTGCTCCTCGTAGTCCTCCTCTACGCAGTAGTTGACCCTTGGTACCCCATCGGCTTCAAAGGTTCTGCATTTCCCCTCTCTGACGACAATCCTAGG
>JBBINF010000069.1:1999-7373 GCA_037444045.1 Sulfolobales archaeon
CCATCCCCCCGTCGATCCTGCCGTACTTCCCCTCGACGTCTAAGAGGGTAATGTGGATCCTAGATAAGCCCACGACCTTTATCATTTTTAAGCAGACTGGCGTTTAGTAGGTTATGAGCTTTGCTCTTAAGTTTTACGAGTGGTACAAGAAGAGGCCAAACAAGATATTCCTTTTGGGGGAGTCGATGACTTATGAACAAGTTGCAAAGGAGGTAGCCTCAGTCGCCTCCGCCATCTCGCCAGGGGACACTGTAGTCCACTTCGAGTTCAACAGCCCAAAGTCAGTCATCCACTACCTCGCCTCCTTCTGGGCTGGGGCAAAGGTGGTGGCGGTGGACCCCTTGACCTCCGCAGAGGACTTGAAGTTTATACTGGAGGACTCTAACCCCGACTTGGTCTTCGCTGACGAGGAGACCTCGACAAGGGAAAAGGAGGTACTAAAGGGGTACAAGCTCTGGGATGACGGGATGAAAAGGGACGTCTTCAACAAGCCCTACGACTACATGGACAACGAGGTTGGTCTGATCTACTACTACGCCGGGATAGCCGGGAGGACAATGCAAGTCCTTCACTCGGCGACGAGGGTAGGGCTAAACGCCTCAGCCCTCTACAACGCCATAGGGCTCAAGGGGGTTTCAGCGATTCTGACAGTGCCCGTTGCCCACGTGCTTGGGAACAGCGTCCTAGGAGAGGTGATTGAAGACGGAGGGTCGCTGTACGTTATGAGGAAGTTCAACCCGAAGGAGGCTATTGAGGCGATAAACAAGTACTCCATTAATTTCCTGGCAACAGTACCAATGGTCTACGACTCCCTCATAAACGAACAGGGCAGGCTAGACCCACTTGAGGTGTGCATAAGCACTGCAGCACCCCTTTTCCCCTCAACGGTAAACGGGTTCAAGCAGAAGTTTGGGAAGACCATAGTCCAGCAGTACGGCTTCACCGAGGGGCTCGTGGTGACCTACCAGCCAAAGGAGATGGCAGACGTGATCAGCATAGGGAAGCCCTTGCCAAACGCCGAAGTGAAAATTGTAAAGGACGACGGGAAGGAGGCCAAGACGGGGGAAGTGGGTGAGCTATGGGTGAAAGCGCCTTGGTTAATGCTGGGCTACAAGGACAAGGAGGAGACGGCCAAGGTCTTCCAGGACGGGTGGTTAAAGACCGGAGACCTAGTAACCATGGACGAAAGAGGGTTGCTCTACTTCCGTGGGGTCAAGAAGAGGATGATAAAGTACAAGGGGTATCCGATATTCCCCAGGGATCTGGAGGAAATGCTCAAGAGCCACCCATTGGTAATTGACGCCTACGTCTTTGGGGAGGACGCGGGAAACGCTGGGGCCCAGCCCTCTGCAAAAGTAGTAGTAAAGGAGAAGAGGCAAGGGCTTGAAGAGGAGCTCCTAAACTACGTTAACTCCAGGGTTGCCTTTTATAAAAGGCTAAAGAGAGTATATATAGTGGATAAAATTGAGTGAGCTGGACGCATTAATCAAGGAGGTAGCAATTAAGCTAGAGAAGAAATCAGAGGAGTTGGTAAAGAAGACCAACATAGTCACAGTGACTGACGATAACGTGGACAAGATCCTCAAGGAAAACAAGGTCGTGGTGGTGGACTGCTGGGCGGAGTGGTGTTCCCCATGCCACTTGTACGAGCCTATATTCGAGAAAGTTGCTGAGAAGTACAGCGGTAAGGCCACCTTCGGTAGGCTTAACGTAGACGAGAACCCCAAGACTGCCGATAGATACCAAGTACTAAACATCCCCACCACCTTGATTTTCGTTAACGGTGACTTGGTCGACTCTGTGGTTGGGGCAGTGGACGAAGATACCTTAGAGAGCACCTTGGTGAAGTACCTTGATAGAGGCTAGCGTGAAGAAGAGGCTGGGGGAGTTCAGACTAAACGCGTTCTTTAAGGACTCGGGTATAGTCTGCATAACCGGCAAGAACGGGACCGGGAAGACCACGTTCCTTTACCTCCTTGCAGGTTTTTTAAAACCGGACGAGGGTTACGTAAAGCTTGAAGGCAAAGAAGTTACAAAGTTGCCCCCAGAAAAGAGGGGGATCAGTTTTGTCAACCAGGAGAGCTACCTCCCCGAGAAAAGCGTCGACTCCCACCTCTTGTGGGGGGCAAAGGTAAGGAAAGTGAGGGTGGAAGAAGAGGATCTCAAAGAGGTGAAGGAAGCCCTAGGCATAAACTTCTCGGGCAAAGTCAAGAGCTTGAGCTTGGGGCAGAGGGAAAGGGTAGCGATAGCAACTGCAATACTCTCGAAGCCCAAGGTAATTTTGGTAGACGAGGCCTTCTCCAACATTAGCGAAAAGAGGGAAATAATGGCTGGAGCAATTGGACTAGTAAAGAAGTACGATATCCAAATGATATTCACTACGCAAGACGTAAGCGACGCAGAGCTGGCCGAAAGGCACTACGTCATGCAACAAGGAGTCTTGCAAAAAATTTTCTAATAATTCCCTTATCTATCAATCGGAAATCAAGATAAGTTTTCAAAATATCATATAAATAAATAAATAGTTTTCATGACATATTCCATTTAAGCTTTTATACTCTTTAATGAATTGACAGACATGCCCTCCAATGCCATAGAGGCCCTCAACTTCCTAAAAGAAAACAAGATCCAGTGGGTAGACCTGCAGTTTACCGACCTACCCGGGAGGCTCCAGCACATAACTATACCTGCCTCCGACTTCACGGAGGATAGTTTCAAGACCGGGTTCGGAAAACTTGACGGCAGCAGCATAAGGGGTTTCACCACAATCTACGAAAGCGACATGGTCCTGCAGCCAATACCGGAGACCATGGCTTTGATCCCGTGGACGCCTGGCGTAGCAAGGGTTTTGACTAGGGTCTTCTGGGGAGGTAACAAGGGTAGGTTCGAAAGGGATCCAAGGTTCATAGCTGAGGAGGCCGAGAGGTTCCAAAGCGAGCAAGGCTACGTTTCTTACTTCGGGCCAGAACTGGAGTTCTTCGTCTTCGACAAAGTGGAGCTAGACGTTGCGTTACCACAGCGCGGTACTGGGTACAAGATCTACGCCAGGGAAGCCCCGTGGCAGACGACCAACGGCCACTTAATAAGGTACAAGGAAGGCTACTACCCAGCTCCACCGGTAGACCAACTAATGGACGTAAGGCTAGAGGCGATTAACGTTCTTACCCAGTACTTCGGCTTCATAATAGAGGCTACTCACCACGAAGTGGCAACGGCAGGACAGGGAGAGATAGACTTCCGGTTCTCCACCCTAGCAGACACTGCAGACAAGGTACAGACCCTCAAATACGTCCTGAAGAACGTGGCTGCAAAGCACGGTATGATCGCCACTTTCATGCCCAAACCCATGTTTGGAGACAACGGAACTGGAATGCACACTCACTTCAGCTTGTGGACAAAGGACGGCAAGAAGAACCTCATGTACGACCCCAATGACGAGTACGCCGAGCTCAGCCAGTTCGGTAGGTACGTGGTGGGAGGTATACTAGCTCACGCTAGGGCTCTATCCGCCATAGTCTCTCCGACCGTCAACAGCTACAGGAGATTAGTGCCTGGGTTCGAGGCACCGGTGTACGTTGCGTGGAGCAAGGGGAACAGAAGCGCAGTAATTAGAATACCCTCATACTACAAGGGTATGGAAAAGGCAAAGAGGCTAGAGTATAGAGCTCCAGACCCATCGTGTAACCCATACTTGGCGTTTAGTGCCATTTTAATGGCGGGGTTAGACGGAGTAAACAAGAAGATCGACCCAGGAGACCCAGTTGACGAGAACATCTACCACTTGTCGCCAGAAAAGAGGAAGTCCCTGGGAATTAAGGAGTTGCCCAGGTCGTTAGACGAGGCCTTAGACGAGCTTGAGAGCGATAACGAGTTCCTGAAGCCGGTCTTCAACTCGTCAATATTGAGCACTTACATAGACCTAAAGAGAGAAGAAGCGAAGACCCTCCAGATGTACCCACACCCAATGGAGCTCTACTACTACTTGGACTCCTAAGAAGGGATGTAAATTCCGCTTTTTTTGAGGTTATTCTCTACCTCCTTTAGATCAAGGTAGCTGTCAAAAGTATAGCTCTGGACTGCCCTACTCATCACGTTGTAGTCCTCCCCTAGCAGGTTAGCGTAGTCGGGAATCCACCTGTCCTTACTCTCAGTAAACCACGTAAAGGACTCCTCGTAAATCCTCTTGATTTTCTCATCGTCAAGACCTTCTCTTACCCCCATTGTACAACAATGCATAGGCTCGAAAACGTGGGACACCTTAAATCCCTCTACCTTAAGTGAGGAGAAGAAGGGCTCCCATATAGCTATGGACCCCACCTTCCTTTCCCTCAACGCCCTTATCATCTCCTCGGGCGAGTTGAACGGCACTATCTGGGCGTCCTTCATCTCAGATAGAGTCCACACCTCCATACTGGACATTACAGTAGATCCAACCCTACAGCCCTCACCAATTACTCCTGCCCCACCCTTTGCACCTCCTGCCACGATCTTTATGGGAAATGCCTTGGAGAAGATAAGCTGGGTTATTACTGGGGAAAAGCCTATGTCCAGTTTGCCTAGCGCTAGGTCCTTTGTCAGCTCCACGCCGTTGTTGTAAACGACTATCTTAGGTATAAAGCCAGCGTCCTTTAGCCTCTTGTAGAACGGTACAATAAAGGGGTATTCCGCAGCCTTAATTATGCCTATCCTTATTGACCTCCTTAATGAAATTTCTAAGTTCTTCCCCGCGATAACTCTCTTGTCTATAAACCCCTCCCTCTCCAATTCCGAGAGTATCTCGGAGACCCTGCTCTTAGAAAGACCAGTAAGCTTTACAAGCTCCGACTGAAGGAGCGAACCGCGTTCAGCGAGGATCTTGATAACTAGGTCTTTTCCTTTCATTGGGTTATTTTACGAAAAACATTATATTAAACTTGAACCCCTTTCAGAGGTCTCAAGGAGCCTTAGTACCCTGTTAGTCAAAGCCCTGTTCTTCTTGAACACCCCCCTTGTTGCGATTGACAACAGCTTTGCCTCCTTATCCTTTACCCCCCTGACGTAGACGCACATGTGGATAGCGTTGCCTATTACAAGCACTCCCTTCGGTTTTATCTCGCTGTCCATTATGGCGTCGGCTATCTGATTTACTAGTCTCTCTTGGATTTGAGGCCTAGACGCGTAGTAGTTCACTATCCTTATTAGCTTGCTGAAGCCTGCTACTTTACCGTCATCCCCAACCACGTAGGCTATGTGGATCTTCCCTATAAACGGCAATAGATGGTGCTCGCAGAGCGAGGAGAACTGTATGTCCTTTGCGAGTATTAACTGCTCGTCGTCGTAATTCAACTGCTCGTCCTCCTTAAGCTTGAACACCTTTATTTGCGGCTGGGGACTC
>JBBINF010000070.1:0-7304 GCA_037444045.1 Sulfolobales archaeon
CCTCTCTAGGGTTTCCGGAATTGCAAAGTACTTCATCTGGTCAGGGAACTGGATCGACATAGGCTACCCCGAGGACGTAATAAACGCAGTGGAGATGTTGCTTAGGTCAGCTAAAACCGTAGTGTCCAACAACGCCACTGTCTCTAAGACAGCACTAATTGGGAAGGGAGTCATAATAGAGGACGGGGCAGTGATAGAGGACTACGCGATTATTAAGGGCCCAGCGTACATAGGGAGGGAAGCCTACGTGGGGTCCTACTCCTTGGTCAGGGACTACTCCTCCATAGAGGAGAAGGCAGTCGTAGGGGCATACTGTGAGGTGGCCCACTCCTTGATAGAGCCTAACGTTGAGGTTGGCTCAAAGTCCTACGTTACCTACTCGGTCATAGGGAAGGGGGCAAAGCTGGGGGCCTCTGTGATCACGTCCAACTACCCTGCCAAGATAGTTAGGGGCAAGGTAAATAAGTTGGGCGCACTTATTTCCAGTGGAGAGGCCATACCCCACGGCTCAGTCCTCCCTCCAAACTTCAGGAAATAGGTTTTTATTTTGCGGGGAAAACATTTAAAAAATTTCAATCCCACAAATTCTGGTGTCAAGAGAAGAAGGGGGAAAGAGGCGAAGAGACCCTAAGATACTGTTCCCTTTGAGGGAGAGGACTGTAAAGCTCCTAACCGAGGTCTTTGAGAAGAACAAGGAGAAGATCTCTTCCCCCAACAAGTACGCCTTTGCCAGTGACCTCCTTGACGCTGTCCTGGAGATCGCCAAGGACGGAGACGTAAAGGCCCTTGAGGTCTACCTTAAGTTCTTGGGCTTTATGTTTAAGAAGGGTTACCTACCAGTCCCCTTTTCCGTCATATCCAGAGGGAGGCTTGAGTACTCGGACATAAAGGAGAACTTCAAGTCGGTCTCTGGTTCCCTGATGGACGGGAAAGGGCCTGAGTCCTTACTCCACTTGTACTTCTACACCTTTCTCCACTCAGACAACGTAGTGATGACAAAGGACGGCGATTCCTGCTACAAGCTTGACGCAGTACTTGCCTTTCCGATTATGGACGAAGGAGTAATAGGCAACTTTTACCGACCTTCACTCGAGGGATTAATAGAGGGCATGGGCTACAAGGTCGCTAGTCTGACCATAGAGAAAGACTTTGTCGGGCTAAAGTTCTGTAAGTGAAGTCGTGTTCACAAAATAGTTTTATAACCACTAACTCTATAAAGTAAAGTTGTGGCGAAGGCTAAGGCTCAAGAGGAATCGCTTTGCCCTATAGTAGAGACGATAAAGTTAATTGGGACTGAGCCTAGGCTAATAGTCCTTAGGTACCTTTTCGAAGGGCCTAAGGGGTTCAACGCATTACTGAAGGAGACAGGCTTGAGCTCAAAGACCCTCTCCTCAACCCTTAAGTTCCTGGAGGAGGCGGGTATAGTTGAGAGGAGGATAGTTAGCACTAGGCCCTTCAAGGTAGAGTACTCGTTGACTAAAATGGGCAGAGAACTGAGTAGCCTGTTTGACGTGATGAAGGAATGGGGAGAGAAGTGGGTAATAGGGAGGGTTGACTCCACGCGGGAGGCACAACAAAGCGGAGGAGGGGCGGACGGGGAGGAAAAATAGGCTAGTTAGTCCAAAAGGCTTGTAATAGCCACGTTGAGGAAACTAAAAATTGAGGCTTTAGACGAATGTTTGACAATCCACTAGGGTAGCGATAGGAGAGTATACAAGCCGGTGAGAGTATACAAGCTGGGGATTACCTTCAAGGGAAGGCAGTGTAACCAGCTCTATGCTGGGCTAAGGATATTGTAAAAAACGGAGTGCCGACATATTCAAGGTAGTTCTTAGGGTACAGTATACAGCGTTGTCATCACGAGAACGATTTTAGGATATTATTATTTGAAAGCCCTTGTCGACTAGGTCAGTAAAGGCGTAATGGTGCTCTTCGTCGCCGAACAACTGAATATTCCTAGGCAATTTATCCCTTATGTTAAGGTGAGGGGGAGAGGCGCAGTACCCACATGCTCCTAAAATTACTCCCTTTTGTAATGCGCGTTCATAGGCAGGCCTTAATCCCTTGTAGGGGCTGTCAGTTATCGGAATTTTAGTGCCTAGACCATCAAAGTAAACGTAGACCTCATGCCCTTTCTCTTTTAATTCTACAGCGTAGTGCAACGCGTGTGCGGCCTTAACGGATTCCGCGAGACTATTGGGATCATTAAGTATTACAAATAATAACTTAGCCACGGCGTGTCTCCTTATATTTCATCTATTAAATTATTTATAAAAATTTTCCCAAAAATTTCGTTCACTTCTGATAAGTTACGTGAAAACTTCACAACAAGCATTACATGTATAAGCCAGAGAACGTGGACGTGACGTAAAGCAAACTTACGTCTGCCCCTTAGTTAACGTTGTAGAATCGTATCTAAAATTGGTAGAGGCTGAGGATACTCCGTGCGAATTGGGCAAGTCCGCCAGGAATATTTCAGAGTTTAGCTTAGCCCGGAGTTGATTTCTCAAGTGAGGAACCTTTACCGCTTACTTTCAAACCGACGCAAATCCTCGTAACTTTTTACGGGTTAACATGGCTTAAAAAGCCTTTTGGTAACCATAATACGGTACGTGGAAATGACGAAAGAAAAGGTACGTTATAAATATGGCGACTACATTATAAGGCAAATCAAAGGGCGGTATTACGTGTACAAGATAGAGAACGTGAACAGTGAGACGAAGGAACATTACGTCGGTTCCTTAATTGACGTAGTAGAGACATACCTGAAATTGAAAGAAAATAGGAGTGGGGGGCTTGAGGGGTGTCCCCAACCCACAGTGCGACCGCCGGGATTTGAACCCGGGATCACTGGCTTGGAAGGCCAGCGTCCTACCAGGCTAGACTACGGCCGCACTTACTGAACTTATATGCGTTAAGATTAAAAAGCTAACTCGGTCAACGTTAACCAACTAGTGTATTTTTGTGGTGAAATGTGTGAACATGGATACAAACCATTATTTAATGTTAGAACCGGAGTTTCGCGAGAACTAAGTTCACTTTAGGCTTGGGCTTTATTGCACTCTTCTCCGTATATCAATTTATTTTATAAAAAGTTTTCAGACAGATTGCTATCTTCCCGTGAAAATCTAAATTTTATACTAATAAGTCCGAATATATGGAAAAGGGACTACGTAATCAGAAACATCATATTACGTTGATAAAAACCGAAATAGAAGAGAGTTTGTTCATTAACAGATAAATAAGAATATTTACAAGTTTAAATCTACGGTCTATAATGCTCATAATAAACAAGTACCTCCCTATCCCCAAGCAGACGGACTCGGAATTTTGGACTCCTGAAAGGATAGAACACATAAGGAACCTGGCTATCACCGGGAAGCCGTATAAGGTTCTGGAGAGCAGGAGGAACTCGCTGAGGATTTTAGACCGCGTGGAGTTCATAACCGACAGGAAGGAAGTCGTTGATTCGCCAAGGGCTAAGACGAGGATAAGTTTTTCCGGAATAGACATGGAAGTCCCCCTCTACTTAGGTGACATGTCCTATGGTGCCCTAAGCGGTAACCCTAACATAGCCATAGCTAGGGCAGCTGACCTAACTGGCACTTTAGCAGGGACAGGAGAGGGAGGGCTCCACCCAGAGGTCGCAAAGCACAGGAGGATATTTGTCCAGTGGGCTTCAGCTAGGTTCGGAGTCGACATAGACGTGCTTAACGCTGGGTTAGGGGTTGTAATAAAAATAGGGCAGGGGGCAAAGCCTGGGATAGGCGGGCACCTCCCGGGGAGCAAGGTAACTGAGCCCATATCGAAGACCAGGAGGATACCCGTAGGTATGGACGCCATTTCCCCTGCCCCCCACCACGACATCTACTCCATTGAGGATCTAGGTCAGAGGATAGAGGCCTTGAAGGAGGCCACTGGGAAGCCGGTCTTCGTCAAGGTGGCTGCCACCAATTACATACCTTACGTGGTCTCAGGGATCGCCAGGATGGGGGCAGACGGGGTAATAATTGACGGCCACGGGGCAGGCACTGGGGCTACCCCAGTGGTCATAAGGGACAACCTCGGCATACCTATAGAGCTCGCAGTGGCCTCGGCGGACTCCGTGCTCAGGGAACAGGGGCTGAGGGAGAAGTTCACCATCATCGCTGCAGGCAGGGTAGCTGACGCCACGGACGCTGCAAAGCTCTTCGCCCTAGGGGCTGACGTAGTCAGCGTTGGGACTGCTGCCCTAGTAGCGATGGGGTGTGTAATGGTTCACAAGTGTCACATCGGTTCCTGTCCCACTGCGCTTACAAACAAGATCGACGGGACCAGGGAAATGGACATAGAGTTCGGCACTAAGTCGTTGGTCAACTTCATCAATGGGTTTAAGCTAGAACTAGCCAACGTCTTGGACAACCTAGGCCTAAGCGACGTCAACGACTTGAAGGGGAGGAGGGACCTGCTTTATGGCTACGGCCTCTCGAGGGACGTATTGGAGATCTTGGGGATTAAGGGGGAGAGCGAGGAGCTCAACCCCAAGTTAGGTGAGCTCTGGAACAAGAGGAGGAAGTTCGAGCTTCACGAGCTGGTGAACAAGGGGGACCCGGTGATAACAAGCATGGGCAGCACCTCCCCACCGGAAGTGGAGAAGCCCGCGAGGATTGTGGACTGGCTCAGGACTGACGGCGCACAAGTGACGAGGCCTTCCATAGACCCCTACAGGGAGGACATAGACACTAGTTTCATGCTGAACAAGGGTAGTATCTACTTGTCCCTCCCAATGATTGTAGACGTAAGCGACGCCCCGGAGGACGTGAAAAGGGCCTTCTCTTGGGCAGCCCTCGCCACAAGCACTCTGGTGTTCGACGAAACGGCTATGCACCCCTACGAGGAGGTCTACTTGAGTTCAGACGGAAAGGGGATCGCAAAGTGGAGCAGGACCCCGGAAAAGGGAACCTATTACCTCGGCAACAAGGTCTCTGAGGTTAAGGTCGCTGGCTACATCCTTGACGAGGACAGCCTAGACGAAGACTTAGAGATTGCGGTCTCCGACCTTGATACTAAGCTAAAGGAGATGGGGGTAAGGAACCAGTTTGACGTAATAGCAAAGGCCTCGAGGATCAGGGGGGCCGGAGACGTGTTCAAGCTTATACTCCTTGGAGCCGACGCGGTTATAGTACCCTACAAGCTCTTGGACATAGCCATAGGAGAGGGCAATAGGGGGAACCTAAAGGAGAAGGCGTTTAACTTCATCATAGGCTCAAGGAAGGAGATAGCCCTCCTAGCGGGGGCAGCAGGAGTATTTAGCGTCCAGTCCAGCGTCACTGGAAACAGGGAACTGCTTAGGGCAGTTAACTTGAACTCGTACATAGCCAAGAGGATAAGGGTAAGGCAGGCCGGTTCGCTATGATCTCCCCATCGGGTTGCGGCGTATTTGGAGTACTGAGGAAGCCAAACGCCCCAAAGATCGAGGGAAGTAAAGTGGTTGGGGCCATAGATCTAGTGAGGTTTAGGGGTAGCGACAAGGGAGCTGGCTTTGCTGTGTTCAACTTAAGGGAAGGGAACACTTACGTGGTTAAGGCGTTTTACGAGGGCGACAAGGAGGAACTAAAGAAGATTATGGAGGAAAAAGGGATAAACGTTGTAAAGGAGTCAGCTACGTATGGGGATCTGTGCGACTGTAGGTTTGAGGTAACTCTAGGAAACATAGTACAGTTGAAGAAGCTGATGAGGAACTTAAACGAGACACTCTGGGAGAAAAAGAGGGGGAGGGTCTACAGCGTTGGAAAGGGACTCGACGTGTTCAAGGGCGTTGGGTACCCAAAGGACATAGCCAAGCTCTACGACGTGGAGAAGTACTCCGGCGACATGTGGCTGGCACACACTAGGCAGCCCACAAACTCCCCCGGCCACTTCCCTTACTGGTCTCACCCGTTTTCCACCTTTGACGTGGCAATTGTCCACAACGGTGACGTGAGCTCCTTCGGGGCTAACGTCGAGTTCCTAACCTCAAGGGGTTGGGGAGGCTTTGTTGGGACCGACAGCGAGGTAATGGCGTTCCTCTTCGAGGAGCTGATCTCAGAGGGGTTGTCGGTAGAGGAAGCGGTAAAGATAATGATGAACCCCTCAAGGAAGTCTGGCCAGCTATCTCCAGAGGAGGACTACTTGTACCGCGGGGCCAGGCTTGACGGCCCCTTCACGGCAATCATAGGCTACAACTCAGGAGACGACTTGTACATGGTGGGAATAGCGGACAGGTCGAAGTTTAGGCCAGTGATCATTGGCGAGGACGAGAACTACTACTACATAGCCAGCGAGGAGAGCCAGATTAGGCTATTAAGCAGGAACGCTAGGGTGTGGACGCTCTCCCCAGGGTCTTACTTTATTGCCTCCTTGAAGAGGGGGGTAATAAGCTACGGCAGGACCAAGGAAGAGCTGGAGAGCTTCTCACCGCCCCCCATGTTCGTCACTGAGGATTACGACGTGGACGCCTCTAAGGTAGGGTACAAGGACCTCAACAAGGAGATAATGAAGGTGGGAAAGAGGGAGGTAAAGGTAATAAACGTAATGTCCCACAGGTTCATAGGCATATCCTTCCCCAGGGGAGGGAAGGTGGTGAGGCTTTACGGAGTTGTAGGGAACGTGTTGGCTAACTTGAACGAAAACAACGAATTCTACGTTTACGGCAACGTGGCTGACGACTGTTGCGACACAATGCACGGAGGGAAGGTAGTCATCTTCGGCGACGCTAGGGACGTTTTAGGCCAGGCACTCCAAGGAGGTAAGGTGTTCGTGAAGGGCAACGCGGGGAACAGGGTCGGGATACAGATGAGGGAGTACCAGAACAAGAGGCCCTACTTAATCATTGGCGGCAGAGTAGACGACTACTTGGGCGAGTACATGGCTGGAGGGGTAATCGTGGTGTTCAATAACACTAGGTCTTCGCCTACCGGTAACTACGTAGGGAGCGGCATGGTAGGTGGGAGGATATACATAAGGGGTAGGTTAGACCCAGCAAGGTTAGGGCTACAGCCAAGCAAAGTAGAAGTAATAAAGTTGCTGAAGGCGTTACTCCTAGACAACTTGATAACGAAGGAGGAGATGGAGGAACTAAGCAAAATCCCGTATATTGAGGTAATGGACAGACTACAGGGGGAGGCGAAGAAGTTCGCCAAGAAGATGTTCGAGGAAAAAGTGGGAATACCCACTTACGAGTACAGGGAACTGACGGAAGACGAGATAAAGGAACTTACGCCAGTTGTGTCGGAGTACGATAGGGATCTTGGGTCGAATTACGTGGAGCTACTGGGCGAAAAGTT
>JBBINF010000071.1:0-7264 GCA_037444045.1 Sulfolobales archaeon
TCCTCTTTCTTCTCCTCTTTAGCCTCCTTCTTCTCCTCAGTTGCGGCGGGAGCGGGTGCAGCTGCTACTGGCATTGCTGCAGCGTTCTTTAGAACCTCGTCTATGTTTACCTCCTTTAACGCTGCAACGACCGCCTTTATCCTGACGTCGTCTGCCTGGATCCCAGCTGCAGTTAGAACGTTCTTCAATGACTCTTCAGTTATCTCTTTCTTTGCAGAGTGTAATAGTAAACTTGCATATATGTATTCCATATTTTATCACCTAAGTTAAACAGGCAAGCATATAAAAAGCTTTGTTATCCGAATAGAGAAGATAGACCTCCTCCTAGTTCCTCTTCGCTTGGTCCTTTCTTCTCCTCTTCCTCTTTCTTCTCCTCTTTAGCCTCCTTCTTCTCCTCAGTTGCTGGCTTCTGGGCAACTTGTATGCCCAAGTTTGCCTTGTCGTTAATGGCAGCAGCTAAAGCGTAAGCCTTTGCCATAGCCTTAGAGAACACAATACTTGCAGTCTCCTTGGTCACAAAGCCTATCTCTCCCGCCAAGTTCAAGGAGTACATGTGGGCCTTGCTGAGGCTTATCTTCAGCACGTCCGGTACTGGATAGGCTATCTCTACTCCTAGGCCCAGAGCGTTCCTGTACGCCTCGAGCACTTGCGCCTTGTACTCATCGACCTTAATCTCTAATTGATCTTTGGTAATCACTAACCCCTCGTGGTACGCAGCCTTTATCGCTAGCTTTATGTAGACTGGCATTATCCCAAGCTTCTGTAGTATCGGTATTGCATCTACTGGTATTGGCTCCCCCGGTTTAGCTATTACCGTGTCCTTCACTACCGCTATTTTACCGTCCTGAACTCTGGTCTGCACCTTCAGTTTGCCGAAAGTGCTAAGTACAGGGCCCGCGGGAATTCCAGTATCTCCAGCGGGAATTACCACTTCTTCCTCTGCTATGTCCCCTGGGACTGCGTACCTTCTCAGCTTAAACTTGTTTATGTTGAGCGATATGGTAAACGGGTTCTCGTTGCTGAACAGGAAACCGTTTGTGCCAGTCAAATATTGGTCGAGCTTGGACACGTCAATTCCTGCCTGTTTGGCCGCAAGTCTAAACAGCGTGTTCTTGGTCACCTTAATTACCGAGTTCTTCCTGAACTTCTTCCTTATCTCGTGGAACTTGTCAGCTGGGAACTTGTTGAGGTCTATTATGAGCACTGTCTTGTAAGTTTTCAGGAGTTCAGTCAGCTCTTTTACTTCGTCCTGCTTCCACTGCGGAATTTTATGCTGTTGCAGGGAAATCATGGGCCTATCACTTCAGCTTAATCTCAACTGGTTTACCCATTGTGGTTTTTATGTATATAGCTCTTACGTTGGATGGGCCCTTTATCTTGCCCTCTATTGCGTTCAGCACTGCCACTGCGTTCTCAGCTAACGCCTCCGGTTTCTGGTCTTCGGTGCCTATGAAAACTTGGGTCTGCGGCTGATCCTTAGTCCTCACTATTGTTGACCTCTTGAACCTAAGGACGTACTCGGTGACTTCCGAGGAATTAGGCAGAGGTATGGGGAACTTACCCCTAGGGCCAAGTGCAGGCCCTAAGACCCTTCCAGCAAGGGCCATAGACTCTTGGGATATCAAGAACCAGTCGTTACGCGACGCCAACTTCTTCACAGCCCTCTTTTGGCCGGCTAGCTTCTGGAGTTCCTCCTTGGTCAGGATAACGTTGGGCTCTGCCTTCTTTGCGGACTCCGTTTGCTCAAATGAGGGCACCACTAGGACGTTCTTTGGCTTCGAAGGAGGGTTTGGCAGTACTACTACTTCCCTTAATTTCAGCTCTCCCTTTTTGATATCGACGTCCTTAAACGTCACTATGAGCTCTACGCTCTGCTTAAAGTTCCTCTTTGGGTTATTCTGTTCGGAAAGAGCCTCAGAGACTACCTCCACAATCTTTTCCTTAGGAACTAGCACAATCGATCACCTCTAGCTACTTTCCCACTTCTCCTCGTATTTAGATAATAAGCTATCGTACTTACCCTCTTCGACGTCTTTAACAAGATCCTTGGGGCTCTTTCCGTCAACGGTGAGACCTATAGTGTGCGCTGTACCTAGAATCGACTTCACTGCAGACTTCAAAGTCTTAGCAGTAAGCGAGGGCTTCTTGGTTATCGCCACCTCTACTACGTCTTCCATAGAGATATTACCTACCTTCTTGTGCATCGGGTCTCCTGAGGGCTCCTGTGCCCCCGCCCTCTTCAGCAAGAGGGAAGTAGTCGTGGGAATCCCTACACTTATCTCGAAGCTCTTGGTATCAGTGTCTATTTCTATCGTAACTGGGACGGACATCCCCTTAAATTGGGCCGTGGCGTCGTTTATCTTCTTCACTACTTCTCCTATATTTAACTTGTACTGTGAAAGCGTAGGACCTAGAGGGGGTCCGGGCTTAGCGGCACCGCCCTCAACTACTATTTTAATCGTTTTTTTGGGCATACAGTATCACCTCAACTCTTCTTCGAAGGCTTGACTTGATCTACGGGCATAGTTACTTGTAATGGAAAAGCCGATTCTAAAATATTTAACACTACTTCTCCCTTAGTCTGGTCAAATCTTACAACTTGTGCCTGCATTCCCCTGAAGGGGCCAGACACCACTTCTACTAGGTCTCCCTCTTTAACGGTCGGACCTACGACCTTCTTCGTGATAAGCTTAGCTATGTCGTCCTTAGGCACTAGGCCAGGGGCTACCCCCCTCACGTGTCTTATCCCGGTAACAAGGAGCTTGATAACATGGGGGCCACTCGCCTCTATTACTACGTACCCCTTAAGCTTGGGGAGAACCAGTATCGAGTAGACGTCCTTAAGGTTATTAGTCTTTATCCTCTCTTCTAACATCAAAGCTACGTTTATCTCCTGTCCACCTGTCACCTTCACTGCGTAGTAATTCCTAGTCTTAGTCTCCAAGGATTTTCACCCTATTAGGTATGTAACTGCGAGCTGAATAAGAAAAGCGAGGACGCCTACAAAGACCATTACAGCAAGCGTAACCTTCAGGTTAAGCATGAAGAGTTCTCTGTCGGGTTTTTTAGACACCGAGATTATTTTCTTCCATTCCTCCGGTAACTTTTTGATCTCCTCTAGAATGTCCATATATAAGTCATTGGGCACTCAAATTATTAATTTAACGGAAGAGTCTATCCAAAAACCACGACGGGCTAAACGGTTCTAAGTCGTCGTACTCCTGACCGACGCCGATGTATATGACCGGTTTCCTTAACTCGTGGGCTAGGGACAACACAATGCCTCCTTTGACGTCTGCGTCCACTTTGGTGAGGATTACTGCGTCATACCCTATTGCCTCTTCGAAGAACTTAGCCTGTTGGAGGGCGTCGTTCCCGGCTAAAGCGTCCAACACGAGGATCCTGAAGTTAGGCTTGGCCACCCTCATGACCCTCTTTAACTCCTCCGTGAGGTCCTTGTCAGTGTGCATCCTTCCTGCCGTGTCGACTAGGACTACGTCTATCCCCCTGCTCTTTGCGGACTGGATAGCGTCAAAAGCCACAGAGGCTGGGTCTCCTCCGTACTTTCCCCTAACTATGGGTACCTCAAGTTTCTTGGCGTGAAATGACAGCTGCTCTTGGGCTGCTGCCCTAAAGGTGTCTGCTGCCGCTATTATCACTGTCAGCCCGTTTTTCTTAAGGAGGTGGACGAACTTAGCTATAGTAGTGGTCTTTCCCACACCGTTGACTCCGAAGAACACTATCACAAAGGGCTTGGGCGACGTTTTGATCTTTTCTACTAAGTCGTAGCCCAAGGTATTTGAAGAGAGGATCTCACTTAACGACTTTTTTAACGACTTTTTTACTAGTTCCTCGATGTCCTCGCTTCTGCTGACCTTCTGCCCTACCAGGGAGTTCTTAAGCTCCTCCAGGATCTTCTCCGTGACTTCCATCGATACGTCGCTCTCAAGTAGCTCAAGCCTTAGTTCCTCTATGAGATCCTCTATGTCTTCCTCTTTAATCTCCTTATATCTTAACCTCGAGAATATGTTTATCTTTTCGGCTAGACTTTGCCTCTCCTGCTTAGGTTCTTCTCTCTTCTCTGGACTGACCTCCTGTGGAGGCTGTTGGGGAACTTGGAGGTCGTTTTGGACAGCACTTTGGGGAGTAGACTCAGCTAGGGGTTTACTCACGCTTTGCTCCTGGAGACTCCCTTGGACTGGCTGGCTAGGCTGTGAGGTCTCTTCCCTTTTTTCTGTCTCCTCCTTTTTTTCTAGCTGATTCTCTTGCCTCTGTGCCCCTTCGGTCTCCTCCTCTCTCCCAAGGAGTTTTTTAGAAAAATCTGAAAAAGCTTTTTTCAGTTTGTCGAAACAAAATCATCCACCTTTCTGCTGCTGCTCTTGGATTCTGTTTAGTATGTCCGCTATTTGGGCGTAAGCGTTAGCGCTTTCAGAGAGCCTCTTGTTCACCTCTTGGAGAGAGGCGTCTAGTTCTTTCTCCCTCTCAGAGAGCAATTTGATGGCTACGTCTGGGGTTACCTCAGCGTAATAGGAGAGACCTAAGTACACTAAGACTTTATCGATGGAGACTTGTGAAGCCTTAAGCATGATAAAGCTCCTCTTGTCTCCGGATAAGTAAATGTCTGTTTGTGGGTTCTTGAGCTCATCAATAGCGTCCTTCGCGCTCTTAACAGCTGAAAGGGAGTCCAGCAGCTCTGTCTGCAACTTCTGTAGGTCGTCTATCTGTTTCCTTAATATATCTGCTTGAGCTAACAAGTCCTCAAGCGATATTACGGTTCTTCCCCTTTGGTCTGACATGGCTTTTCACATAATAATTTTGTTTAACTTAGAAATATCTCTTATGTATTTATTTGGAACGTGCTCTGGGTTTACTTCCTTTATCTCCTCTACTTTGATGTTTGACCTCTTGATCTTGTTCTTGCTTCCGAAGTCGCTGTAAAGCTTCTCTAATGCCTGCCTTTCGTTTAACGCCCTTATGTACTTCACGAACTTTTGCCTAGTGGGGAATCTGCTTACGTTAAATACTGCGGTTCCCCTTATCTCGTATGTTTTCACTTCGCTCATCTCAATCACCAAATGCTCTCTGGATTCTTAAAATCTCTGGGCCTGTAGTAGATGTTCCAACTAACACCCCTTTATAGTTAGCGATCAACCCACTCCTTATAAAAGCGCTACCGAAGTTCACAGTCCCAACCTCTATCTTTACCTTAAATAACTTTGAGAGCTCACTTACCTCTTCGTCTGTAGCGTCTATGTGTACAAGTCCCCCCTTATTGGTGACCACGCCCACCGAGCCCACAGTTATCACGTTAGCTATTGTTCCCCTCCTTATTTCTTCCACCTGCAGGGCCTCCTTTATCTCGTTAATTTCCGCGTCGGTGAGCTCTGGGTAGACTAGCGCCCCCTTATCGTTAGCTAAAATTATATTGCCCAGGGCAGTGGCCTTGAGCTTTAGAACCTCTACCCTCACGTCCTTCGCCTTTTCCTTAATTTCTTTGATCTCTTCGTCCTTTGCGATCTTTGGCAGGAGTATTGCGTTAGAGTTACCGTTCATGAAAATTCCGAGCAAAAAACTGTTTGCGACGGTAGTCTCAATAACTTCAGTGTTTAGGTTATTGACTATGGCCTCCTTAACCGAGTTATCTACGTTCTTTGGAACAAAAGTATACTTATCGTTAGTGAATATGTAAACTCCTATGTTGTCCGTCCCAAAAACGCTGATTCTCTGGATATTCATTTCTCTTTAACTGCGTACTTTACTAAAAATGTTTTTTCTCCGACCTTTGTGACAACCACTCTTACTCTCGAGTCTACCTTTTCCTTATTCTTAGTAATTATTGAGGCCAGTACTGGGTCTAGGAGGACCTTTTCCGCTCCGAAGTGCCTAGCAACGGTCTCCCTTATTTCGCGGAGTGCCCTCCTCGCCCGGTTCGTTCTCTTTCCCATCACTACCTTCCTTAAGTTTATAACCATCTCAAAGTTGTCCTTCTCCTTCATAGCCTTACACCTTTAGGTCGTTCCTCCTCCAGTCCCTTCTAAAGGGGTTTAGCCTGAACTTTCCGTTTGTCCTAATGACTACCCATGCTGGGACTGCACTGTTTGACTTTAAAGCCCTTGCCAATCTGTTCTTTTTCCCAGCTGGCTTGTTTCTGCTCATTTCCAACCCCTTTCCCTGATCTGTATTTTGAAGTCCCTTTTATTTTGATTGGCTATTTGGGCTAGTATTTCTTTCAGTTCGTCGTCTGTAATGGGTACTTGGATCCTGCCCGCTTGGGCTAAGGCTATGAGCTGATCCTCCAATGAGGAAGCGATCTCTGGTTTCACTAGCTTTACGTTGTTTAGCCTTTGCCTAGCCTCTGGCGTTAGGATGACTCTAAGTATTGCCTCCTTTTTTGCCTCAAGTTCTGCCCTCTTACGCTGCTCTTCCGCGGCCCTCTTGCTCTCAGCTTCAGCCCTCCTCCTAAGTAACGCTTGTAGCTCCTCGTCCTCGTACTCGTCAGAGGTAGACATATCCCATCACTCCAGGTATTTTTTCAGAGATGGATCTTTGTTAGCCAAGTCTATAAATATTTCGTATGCCAACTTGTCCAAAAGCGATCTACCTTTGGACGAGAGTGTCCTGCCCTCCTTTGTTTTCGTAACTAGGCCTGCCTTCTCTAGCTGTTGAAGCATTAACCTCGCAGAATGCGATGGGGCTCTACTTGACCTAGGGGGACGGGTACCCCTCCTTTTTAGACCCCCGTAAATAACCTGGGCCTTGCTAAGCCCAAAGGGCCCGTCTACGTACAGCTTCCTCATTAAGGAAGCAGTCCTTATGTACCACCAGTTCTCCACGTCGTCTGGGATCCTCTCCTTAAAGCTGGCCGTCTTGGCAAAGTAACTCCACTCCGGGGGTTGCACTTCCCTTACGTTGGTCTTTATGTAATCTGCGAGCTTGCTAATCAAGACGTCGGCTGGTACCATGTTAACCGTGATCATTTTAGTTCATAACTAGCTCATCTCTAAGGTTTAAAAGTTAATCTCATACAATACTTGATGATGAGGATCTACATACCTTCTGAACAGGAGATTCTGAGCGGGAAAATAACTGACGTTTACTTCGACAGAACCCTAAAGACGCTAACCCACATGGGTATAAAGGAAGCCAAAGTGAGGATGGAGGTACACTCTTATGGCCTGCCCCATGGCTATCCCTGGGCTGTGTTCGCTGGGCTAGAGGAAGTGCTCAAGATGTTTGAGGGAAAGCCCGTAGACGTCTACGCTGT
>JBBINF010000072.1:0-7143 GCA_037444045.1 Sulfolobales archaeon
TCTCTGTACTTTTCCTTCTCGTCGTCGGTTAGGTCCACGTACACCTTCTTGATCTCGTAGGGAGCGATGTACTTCCCCGCCAAGTCCTTAGGGGCCATCCTGAACACGACTGGACCTACTAGCCTGGGTAGCTCTAGGTGTCTCCCGTCTTCCCTCTCTACAGTTGCAGTGAGCCCAAGTCTATAGGGAGAGGCCATCAGCTCCGCTATCTGGGAATACCCCTCGGAGGGGAGGTGGTGTACCTCGTCAAAGACCACAAAGTAGAACTTATTGCCCAGCTCCTCCGCCCTGGTGTAGGCGGAGTCGTAAGTGATTATCGTAATTCCCTTTAACTCGTTGTACCCTCCGCCTACTCTCCCCGGCTCAGTCCCAAGGAATTCTACTACCCTCTCGTACCATTGGTCTAGTAGTTCTAACGTAGGTACTACCACAAGAGTCGAGACCTTCAGCCTCGCAATTGCCTTTAAGGCTATAGCTGTCTTCCCTCCACCGGTTGGTATTACTATTACTCCCCTCTTCTCCTTGAGCCAAGCCCTTAGCGCCCTCTCCTGGTAGTCCCTCAAGACTACCTTGTCCTCAATGAGTGGAAAGGGCAAAGGGTCCATGACCGAGTCCTCCACGTCAACGTTCCCATTCGCAAAGAACTCCAATACCTCCCTGTACTTGTAGGCTAGTGAGGCATAGGCATTTAGCTTCTCGTTCCACCTCAGCCCCGAAGCATAATGGTCTGACAGAAGTAATCCCTTAAAGTACCTTAGAGTTACCACAGAGTAATTAATTACGAAAGGGGATAAAAGCGTAAGCCGGTCAAAAAGATATTATTTACACTATCGTTAAATAGCTTGTGGAGATCTTACCGTTAGCTTTCGAGAGCCTAGGCGTTAGGTCACAGGCTACATTTGTTGAGACCAAAGACGCGAGAATCCTAATAGACCCCGCGGTCTCCCTTGCTCCGAGGAGGTTTGGTCTCCCTCCACACCAACGCGAGGTAGACAGGCTTACCGAGCTCGCAAGAGTCATTGTAGAGAAGGCCAAGTTGGCAGACGTAATTATAGTAACCCACTATCATTACGACCACCACGACCCTGGCTACGTCATACCAAAGGAGATATACAAGGGAAAGAAGGTGTTCATAAAGGACCCAGAGAACATGATAAACACGAGCCAAAAGAAGGTGAGGGCCCCCAAGTTTTTGAGGGCCATCAAGGACCTTCCAGCCTCTTTGGAGGCAGCTGAGGGAAAGGAGGTTAGGATAGGAAACACAAAAATAACTTTTTCAAAGGCAGTGCCTCACGGGGCTGACGAGAGGTTAGGGTACGTAGTGCAGGTGGCAATAAGCGACGGAGACCAGACCCTATTGGTGACTTCTGACATCGAGGGGGCCCCTAGGGAGTCCCACCTGGAGTTCACCCTGCAGGTAAAGCCAAACATGCTAATCATAGACGGCCCCCTTAGCTACTTGTTAGGCTACGCCCTTACAGAGGAAGACCTCAATAAGTCCTTAGACAACATGGAGAAGATAGTAAAGGAAGGGCTTGAGACCATGATAGTCGACCACCACGTGTTGAGGGATCAGAACTACAAGCAAGTCCTGTCGAGGCTGTACGAGGAAGCTAGGACAGTTAACGCTAGGGTGATAACTGAGTACTTAAACGTTGAGCCTTTGATCCTTGAAGCGAGGAGGAGGGAACTATTCAAGGAGGAAAACAGACCCGCTAGAATACCTAGGAACTTGGCCCAACTGCTCAGGGTAGATAGTTAATCGGGAAGAAGTGGGCCAGCAATACCCCACCAAAGTAACTGCCCATTAGCGCTATTATCCCAGTACCTATCTGCTCTAGGGCCCCCCTCCCTTTGCTTAGGCCCGTGTATTTAGAGGCCATTGAGCCGAAAGCCCCTAGTGTTACCAGTATAATAGCAATAGACGACAACAGCGCGTAGTAGAAGTCGGCCTTAGTCAACGCACTTACCATGAAGGGTATTAGTGGGAGTAGTCCTCCAACTGTCAAGTAGGCCGCCATTAGGAAGCCCAACTTAACTGGCCTCTCGAACTCCTCTGGGAACACCTTCAATTCGTTCATCAACATCTCGTTCAGAGTAGCCCTTTTGTCCTTCATGATTAAGTCGGCTATCCTCTCCGCGTCCTCTCTCTTCAGCCCTTTGGCTAGGTAAAAACCGACCAGTTCCTCCTTTTCCTTTTCTGGGAAGTTCTCTATTTCGTACTTCTCCTTCTTGATTTCGTTGAGTATCACTTGGTTCCTTACCCTTGTCGATATGTACTCGCCTATTCCCATGGAGAAGGCTTGGGCAATGGTGGCTATTAGCCCCGTAACTAGGACTACCATAGGGTCGTGGGAGTACCCAGCAGCCCCTATGGCGATACTACCCACACCTATTAGCCCGTCTTGGATGCCAAAGACCTTAGTCCTGAAGACGTCAGCCTCTTCAGTGTAATGTATTACAGGTTCTTTATGGAAGTCCTGCATAAATTGGTTATGTACACCTGCTTTAAAAGATATACTTGGATTACGCCTTGTCGCAAAGGCTTTTATTGAACGTTTACCTTGAACTTGTCTTCCCCGTACCTAGAGATGAAACCTGAGTATATGCCCCATTCCAAGAGGGTGATCTGGAGGTCGTAAAGTCCTTCTGGACTGTTGTATATATCAATTCCCTTCTTTTCTAGGGCTTCTTTGAGCTGATCCAAGGTAAAGACCTTTAGCTCCTTTGCTGTGGCAAAGGGCTCCACTTCGGGCACGCTCTCCCTTAAGATCTCTTTCCTTTTCCTGATGTTTGATTGGAGGAACTCTATGCCCTTGTCTGTAATGATTATGTCCCCCTCCCCTATCGTCACGAAACCTAGGTAACTTGCGGTGTAAACTATGGGCATTAGGTCGTCAAGGTCAACTTCCATTTCTTTCTCAAGCTGGTAAAGATCGGTCTTCCCCCCAAATGTGTTCTTGAGCACGTTTAAAAGGCCGATTAGGTCGGCTACTCTGGCAGCAGGGTCTATTACCTTCACGCTATACCATTAATAAGGCTTAATTTATCAAACTTTCGATTTCGTAGTAGAGTAGGCCCAGTCTACTATGTAGGCCAGCGGGAATGCGTAGAAGCCAAGCACCATCAGCACGTCGACTCCAGTAAGGTAGGTGTTCTTTCCGAACATGGAGAGCGCGTTGAGGTGGGCTGGAGACAACGAGGAAGTTATTACGCTTAAGAACGCTAGTATAACCCCTACCTTGATAAGTCCCCTACTCTTTTTTGTTTCGATTGCAAACGCTAAGTACAAGAGCACTCCTATTACTATGAGGGTGCCTACTGTTAACAGCAAGGGTACCCTGCCCAGTAGAAGGACGCTACCGATAAGTAAGGCGAGAGAAGAACCAATTAAGTACAAAGAGTATCTCAACATTAGTGGTGACTAGGACTATCGCAAAATAAGGCTTTCGCTCCACGGAAGAATATAAAGAAAGTTTTTATTTTCAAAATTTTATAATCTCATAATAGACATATTAATTCCTGCGTTAGCTGGCGGGTTCATTATTACCACTGCTTTGATAACTTTCGTACTTATAAAGAGGCCTAAGTTTTCCGACACGTTAATATTCTATAGCATTTATGCCGGCTTTTACATGGGCCTAATACTGTACTACTTTCACATGGTAGTCCTTGCTGTGGTGACAGCTTTTTTGGTAGTAATGCCGATCGTCTTGTGGAAGTTCCTCAAGAAGCTTTATATATAACACCCTTAAACGGTTCATATGGTTAGCCTATCCAAAAAGCTAGAGCCCAAGGAGGAGTCTATCCCAAAATACCTAGTAATTGCTCAGTCCCTTGGCTCTATAGCGCCCCTGGGCTCCGTCTCTGCCTATCTCACGTTCGCTATGACGTATTCTCTTGCCTCTACCGGGCTCTCGGCAATAGTGGGGGCCCTAATTTACTTGGTGTGGGTCGTAATAGGATATAGATACTCCAGGGTAATAGCGTCAACTGGCGGCACTTACGACTTTGCCCGGCAAGGGGGCGGAGAGACTATAGGGAGAGTAGCTGGGTGGCTTTACTGGATAAGCTACGCCACTTACTTAACCTCCGTCACCACGTACCTTGTGAGCTCAGTAGTCCCCACGCTGGTGAACCTAAGTCAGGCTGAGTTGTCTGTCATCGAGATAGTCCTGCCTGTCGTACTCTTTCTCTTGGTGACCTCAGGGGTTAAGCCTCCTCTCTTTTACTCCCTTGTAACTTCCAGCATAGAAATATTATTAATAGTTATACTAGGGATAAAGGTCTTCGCATCTGTCGGTTTCTCCTCTTCAGCCTTTACGCTTTCTGTCCCTAGCTCAGACTTCGTTGCAGGGAGCATGGCAGTGGCGTTCACTCTTGCTGGAGGGGGTGCGTCGTTTTTCCTAGGGTACGAGGCAAAGGGGAAGGGCAAAACGGTTAGTACTTCTTACCTAATTGCGTTTACCTTGGCTGCAGTAGCCGTTGTGTTCGCGTCCTTTTACGAGGTCGCTTTCGCCGGTTTCACTAACGGGGGCGTCCAAGCGTTGTTAAGCGAGACCCAGTTCCCTGGGTATTACATTTCGGAAAGGTTGTTAGGAGAACCCTTTTCCACGATATTCCTGGCCTTCACTATTAATAGCTTATTAGGGTCTGCAATAGCAGCCTACGTCGCGCTCTCTAGGCTAACTTATACGCTTATGGGGAAGGACATGTTCAAGTCGATAGCTATAGTCTTCCTTTTCTTCTTTGCGTGGAACATCGTGGGAGGAATCACGGGTCAACTATTGACCTTGTATTATCTCACTACGGAGATCTCGCTGGTTACCCTTTTTTCCTCCCACCTCATAGTCTCGGCCGTTTACCCATTGTTCTCAAGGAGGATAAATGGGACTAGCCGTGTCGACATAGCTTTAGGCGTCATAGGCTCAGCAATAATGGCGTACGGTATTTACTCTAACCTGTTCCCAATCCAGTTCTTCTCCACGGCGGCTCTAATAAGTACGCTGGCTGTGGTGTTGGCTGTTGTTTTGAGTCGGCTTACGAAAGGAAAGCGTTCTAGTCGCGTCACCAGATTCTCTACCTTTTCTCCATCTTCACCTTGATAGAAAGAGCCTTGGTGATAACTGGCCAGCTTGAGGCTGTAGTAATATCCAAACGTTTATTTTAATAGCTTTTTACCTCAAACCTCTATATCGTGAAATTAGCTGAAGTCATATTTGAAATAGGAAAAGAGAGCCCACACGAGTTAGCTGAGGCACTTGAGGGGAAAGTGGATAGCAAGGAAGTTGCGTCAATTCGACTGAAGGCCGCGAAGTTCTACTTAGAGAAAAGTGCAGGCGAAATTGACTTTCCTCCATTAGCCTCGGAAGACATGTACAAGGCAGTCCTTGAGGGAATTAAGTCGCTGAGGGCCTTCTTCGAAATCCAGGGGGACATGAGGGAGTCCATCTCTCTGCTGGAAGACATTTTGGGCGATTGGGTAAGGGAGGGTTGGGAGCTAGGGCTAAGGCTTCACTACGACGGTTACCTCTTTGAGAACATAGATTCGTCTTATCTAGCTGAATGTTTTGACGAAGTCAAGGAGTTTTTGAAGAATTGTGAGATCGTAATTAGCTAAGCACCCTTACAGCAAATAACAGGAATAATGATAAGAAGGAAATAACAAACAAGACCAACATTGCAAGAAATAGTGCTAGCCCAGAGTACACTGGTCTCAAGTAGGCTAGGAGTATCTGTAACGATCTGAGGACTTCACTCATTGATGGTTATAAAAAAGTGCACGGAAATTAAAAAATTTTCATCTAATTTTTACTTTTTCCTTGAGCTCCTCACTGCTAGTGCTATAACGACTATGATCAAGATGACTATGATTACTATGAACGCTACTACTGGGATCCCTGCTACATTCTCGCTAAGTAACTGGTTTTCCAACGTGGGCGAAACGGAGACTTTAGCCGTTATTGCCTGGACTAAGGGATATAGCGAACCAGTTTGGTTCCACTCCAGGGCTAGTGCTAACGGGTATGTTCCAGGGGATACTCCTGAGCTTACGTCTACTACAAAGGTCACGTTAACTTCTTCTCCGGGGGCAACGTCTCCTAGGTAAGCAGTGGAGGCAGTGAGCGCCGACAATGGGTTAGAGGAGCTGACGTAGGGGTATATCACGTCAGATGGGCCCAGTCTGACTATCACGTTCTTTGCGGTTACGTCACCCTCGTTCTTTAGAGTTATCGTAACTGGGACTTGAGACGCGCCTGGCGTGAGAGTGTAGTACATGGAGACTACCTCAAACTCGGCCTTCGGATACACCGTCAAGTTATACGTCTTCTCCACTTTTCCGCCGTCGTAAACTAATGTGAACTTTATGGGATAGTTCCCAGGTTCTGTGCTATTGGGCACGTTTATTAGGAACGTGACGTTAATTGGCTTTCCGCTTGGGAGTATTCCGAGTGAGATGTTGTTCTGCGAAACTACCTCGAAGGGAGAAGAGATGCCTATAGAGGCATTTTCGGCGTATCCTTGACCGTAGTTTAGAACTATTGCCTCTACCCTAACGTCGTAGTACCCTGGGAAGACCTGCGGGGGCAGCGTTAGGACGTTTAGGGATATGGAGGGGGAAGAGATCAGAATCGGAACTTCGAATACTGCGTTGGTATCGAAGTAGTGAACCTTTACTGGAACGTAGTATATCCCGCCAGTGGCGTTGGGGTAAACGCTTGCTGTAACAGTCCCCTCGTTGATCCCTCCTGCTGGAACTATGCCGAGGCTTAAGGAGCTCTGTTCGAACTTTACCGGGTAAGTGCTCGTGAAGTATAGGGTTACGTTTGTTACGTCAACGGTGCCAAGGTTTCTCACGATTAAGGTCAATGGTAGGTCAGAGCTTCCTGCAGAGGCAGTTATAGGGGAAGTGGTGGTGCCCCAGACTGCTGTTATGGAGAAGTTAGAGTACCCGTTCACGTTAATTGTTAAGTTGGTCCTCAAACTTGCCCCGTTGAAGTATTGAACAGTGATAGGCACGTTGTATGTCCCCAAGGTGGCGTTTGGGTATATAGATGCGTAAGTGACTACCTCTATCGGCTCTCCAACTGGCAAGTACCCAACGCTCACCTTATCTTGTTCGAACTTTACTGGGTAGACAGA
>JBBINF010000073.1:0-7114 GCA_037444045.1 Sulfolobales archaeon
TCGTCTGCACTTCTCAGGGAAGCCTCCTTAACAGCGTCCATAATTATGTCCACCATTACCGAATCCGGCACTGCTACAGTTTCGCCAACAGCTACCTTTGCTTTTCCTGTCTCAGACGAGTAGAACTTACCGTACACAGATCTGGTTCCAAATTTCCAAGTAGAGAAAGGACAAATAGTAAGCACGTTCTTCTGCTTTACGCTAACCTGGCCTCCTTTATAGGAAGTGAGGAATAACCCAGCGCATTCCTTGTCTTGGCCCTCAATGCCTAGCTTCCTAGCCCAACACCCCGCGTGGACAGGCTCGTTAACAAAGGGCTTTACGACCTCGAAGGCAAGGTATCCTTTATCCCCACTTAACGCGTTATACACGTAAAGCCCTTCTGGACACAAGAAGTAAACCCCGTCAGCACCCATAGTTTTCTTGAGCTCCAAGATCTTCTGCACATCATTCCTTGCTCCCTCAACGTCTCCACTTACGTATTTGTCAAAACCACAGCACATCCTGTCCACTAGCGTGACCCTAGGAGAGGTATGTATCTTGTTTCCGTTCTCTAGTAGGAAGTTCAAGAACCCCTCCAGCCCAATTGGGTCGTACTTTGCTGAACACCCTACAAAGAGGAGGTATCTCGGATAGCTCTTGTACTTGTCATCTATCTGCTTCTCTAGCTCCTTTGTCCTCAGTGACACTCCCTCAAAAGAGATGGAGATGGGAGAGTCTGACCCCAGCCTAGGCAGAACCTCCGTGATCTTGGATATCTTTATCCCCTCTGGACAGACCTCTTCGCATTCCTTACAGCCGAAACATGCCTCAAACTTCGTCTCGCCAGTCACAAGCCTATTTAGCTTGCCCATGGCTGAGTAAAACACGTTCCTTGTGGCCTTGTAGGCAAGGCATGAGTCAAGGCAGAGCGAGCAATTTACGCAACGCGACGCGTCTATGTATTCGTTTCTAATTGGCTCTGCGTACTTGGGCACTCTAACGCCCTTCTTGTACTTGCTTATAATGTACTTCTGTAGCTCATCGTACTCCCTCAAGTTGGGGAAAGGGTATACATTGGGGTTCTTTTTGAGGAACTCGAAAACGTCCTCAAGCTCGTTGACGTTAACAGACCCACACATTACAGTGTATTTTGCTGGGCTGTTGAAGTTCACCTCATAGCCAAGGGGTAGTTCTCCTGGAAAACTAGCCAGTAGTGAAGGATCTGTTGTCCTTAGGCAGATAGGTGCATAGTCCTTCTTCACTAGCTTTAGGGAAGCGTCAAAGACCTCTTTTACGACCTCTTTTACGTCAACCGACTTGCCGCTAACGAGGGAGGAGTAAATGTAAGGAACAAAGTACCTCTTTGTTCCGTCTATTATCAAGCTAGACCAAGAGAGCCTCTCCTCTCCAGATACCTCTATGACCTCATCGTACTTTACTAGCGTGACAATCGACCCCTTTTCGCCGTTCTCGTGGACTGCCTTCTTGTACTTGACAAAGCCGAACTTGTAGCTCCCAAACCCAGAGCCGTTTGTGGCTATGAAACCCCCAACAGTTCCCTTAGGATAGAGGGGGAAAAGGGCAGGGTAATATCCTTCCTTGCTTAGAGAATTGAAGAGCTCCTCAAACGTGGCCCCAGGGGCTACCCTTGCTCTAGCGTAGACACTCCCCTTTTCCAAAATAGAGAAAACAGACCCATCCTCCAGCCTATTGGCAGAACTCACGTACTTTCCGCCAAAGTTCCTCAGCAAGCTCCCGTCTAGAGAAGTGCCCCTGCCTACTACAACTTCGCCTCCCTGGACCATGAACTTCTTTAGGGAGGACACGTCAAAGGAAGCAATAGCCCTGCTGAATATAGACGCGTCTAATAACAATTGTCCTCACTATTCCGTTAGGTTAAAAATAATAAAAGGTTTTGCCAAAAACGAACAAATGGCACTTCTCCACGTTCCTTTAAGTATTTCGGGAATTTGGTATCCAGTGAAATCAGAAATTGCAAGCAAGACGGGCTCAATAGGCCTGACCCTAGTGCTGGAGCCATATACCGTGTTTGAGGTTAAGAGGTCTGACACCCCAACGATTGTATTTAACGGAGTTAGGATAGACTTCCCAAACGTGGCAGTGCTGAGGAGGTTGGGGAGCCTAAGGGTAGAGGCAGAGGCTAAAGTTCCACTGGGCTACGGCTACGGACTGAGCGGGTCGATTAGCCTAGCCTACGCCTTGGGGGCCAGAGAGTTGTACAACGTAGACGAAGGGGTTGCCCTAGAGACGGCTCACGAGAGCGAAGTTGCGTTCAACAACGGCCTAGGCGACGTAATATCGCAGTACTACGGCGGTGGCCTAGTGTACAGGAAGAGGCCTGGGGCTCCAGGATACGGAGAGGTAGAAAGGGTGGAAGTGCAGTGGGAGGAAGTTTACTCCAAGCCCATTGAGAAGATGCCCACTAAGGGCATAATAAGACCTCTCGAAATGGCAAAGGCCCTAATCGAGGAGTTCCTAAAGGAGAGGACTCTTAAGAAGTTCTTTGAGGTCTCGAGGAAGTTTAACGAGGAGCTGGGGTTCCACTCGGACTACCCTGACTCCTTTAGGAAAAAAGGATTAATAGTCAAACTAGGTTATCCAAGTGAGGACGGATGGATAAGCCATCGCCCAGCGATGCGTGGAGCTTACGTGGCCTAATCCCGGAAAACCACCCCAGAAGGGAGTCGTTATTAATAAGGGAGAAACTGGCTGAGGCGTTGGAAAAGGGGATCTTAGTGCCCCAAGGCCTCATAGCCCACGGCAGAGGAGAGTGCTTTGACTACCTCATTGGAGAGAGAACTCAGCCCTTTGCGGAGGCAGCTGAAAGGGTTGCGGTCGCTATTATGCTCTTAGCGAAGAACCCCGTCATCTCGGTCAACGGCAACATGGCCGCTCTAGTCCCAAGGGAAATAGTTGAGCTGGCGAGGGAGGTAAACGCCAAGATAGAGGTAAACCTCTTTTACAGGAGCGAGGAGAGGGTCAAAAACATAGCTAGGGAACTTGAGGCAAATGGCGCGGAGAGAGTTCTCACAGAGGGAGATGCGACAATACCGGAGCTCTTCAGCGAGAGAAGGAAAGTGAGCAAGGAGGGAATTTACTCTGCAGACGTAGTCCTCTTGGCGATGGAGGACGGCGACAGGACTCAGGCCCTGGTCAAGATGGGGAAAAAGGTAATTGCCATAGACCTAAACCCCCTCTCTAGGACTTCGCTTTCCGCTAGCATAACAATCGTGGACAACGTGATTAGGGCCTTCCCCAACATGATAAAGTTCGCCAGGGAAATGAAGGGCATGAGCAAGGAGGAGCTCAAGAAGTTAATAATCCAGTTTGACAACAGGAAAAACTTATCCGAGTCCTTGAAGTTCATCTCCTCCAGGCTGCTTCAGCTCTCAGAGGACTTGTAGTGCTCTTTACTCGGGAACTTGCTTAACTGGACCTCCTCCACGTAAGTGTTTACCGCCTTCAAGATGTCCTCGCTCAAGTTGAGGTATCTTTTGGCAAAGTATGGCGTGAATTCGCTGAGCCCTAGTAGGTCGTGTATTACGAGCACTTGCCCGTCGCAGTGGGGCCCCGCACCTATACATATGGTGGGGACGCTAACGGCCTTAGTTATTTCCTCAGCTATGTCAGCGTACACGTTCTCCAAGACGATTGAGAAAACCCCTGCCTCCTCTAGGGCCTTGGCGTCCTCCATTAGCCTATCCCTGTCCTTTATAACTCTGTACCCCCCAATCCTGAGGTACCTCTGAGGTGTGAGGCCTATGTGGCCCATAACCGGTATCCCAGCCTCTACTATTTTCCTCACCGTCTTAGAGACCTCCTTTCCACCCTCAAGCTTTACGGCGTCTGCGCCGTTCCTCGCTAGTAACCCCGCGTTTTTCACGGCGTCCTTTACAGAGTGCTCATACGAGAGGAACGGCATGTCGGCGACAATCAGCTGTTCTGGCCTTGCGTTTACCACTGCCTTTAGGTGATGTAGCATGTCCCTCATCGTCACTGGTAGAGTTGACGAGTAACCCAACATGGTCATTCCGAGGGAGTCTCCCACCAAGATTCCGTCAAGCTTGCTCTTTGCCAATATTCTGGCCATCGAGTAGTCGTAGGCCGTCAACATCGTCAGCTTGCCTTTCCCCTTTCTCTTTAAGAAGTCCCTTATCGTAACCTTTACCATTTAACCTCATTGAGACTCTGTACGCCAAGCTTAAAACTCTCCTTATCCTACTTGCTATGTATTGCGTCTCTTCGTACTGCTCCGCTGCCTTACACACGTCAATTGCTAACTTCAGATCCTCAAAGGCTATCCTCTTAAATAAGGCTCTATCCACGTCTGTAAGCCTTGACTTCTTGAGCATGAACTCGAGCCTCTTCTCCAGCCCGTCTATGTCCAGGCTGTTAGCCTGTATTTTTACTAGTCTTACCTCGTCGTCCTCTTCTCCCTCCTCCAGAGCGTTCCTTACCTCCTCAGGGTCAATGAACTTCCACCAGTGTTGATTTGAGGACTTGTACGAAGTCTCTATGATCCCAAAGTCCCTCTCCAACGCCCTTAATATCATCTTAGGATCCCATGAGTAGCCGAGGCTCTGGAGCTCAGAGTACACGCCCTTGTAGTCGAAGTGCCCGAGCTCGCTTTCCCCGTTCTGGTCGTATATACTCAGCGCTACCCTAAGCACAGCCTTAGCCCTCTCACCGTACTTCGCCAAGGCCTCTATTGTCCTATCCCTAACTCCCCCTAACACTATGTAAAGTTGGCAAAGGATTATATTATACTAAAACCCACATTAGACAGAATATGACCACCGACGACATAGCCGTCAGTGTTACCCACTTGTCCAAGAGGTTCGGCAATAAACTCGTCCTCCACGACGTGAACTTCTATGTAAGGAGAGGGGAAGTGTTTGGGATCATTGGGCCCAACGGTGCTGGGAAGACTACAACGCTAAGGGTAATAGCCGGGATTATAAGGAAGTACGAAGGGGAAGTAAAGGTCTGCAACCTAAGCCCAGCAGACGCTAGGAAGATGGGCTACATCTCGTACATGCCGGAAGACGCCTTCCCCTACGATAACTTGACCGGTTACGAGAACTTGGAGTTCTACGCAAAGATCTACTCTAGGGGCGACAAGGAGAAGGCAAGGGAATACGTAGAGAGGGGTGTTAAGATAGCCAACTTGGGGGACAGGATTTACGATAGGGCGTCCACTTACAGCAGGGGGATGAAGAGGAGGTTGTTGATAGCTAGGACGCTAATGGTGGAGCCCAAGGTGGCTATCCTTGACGAGCCCACTAGCGCCCTTGACGTAGAGTCGGCAATTAAAGTTAGGGAGACAGTTAGGGGCATGAGGGGACAATCAACGATAGTGATTTCCTCTCACAACATGCTCGAGGTGGAGTACCTCTGTGACTCCATAGCCCTAATAGACCACGGAAGGGTAGTGGCTGTAGGTAAGCCCAAGGAAATAGTGGAGCTCACGAAAACAAATAACTTAGAGGAGGCGTTCATAAAACTCACGGTGAAGGGAAACGATAAGGGACTTATTGCGTAAGGAGTGGACGGACGTAAAGAGGGACAGGAAGCTAATTGTAGGCTCCCTCCTCCTCCCCTTAGTGCTGTTACCGCTAATAGGGGGAATTCTCTTCGCTGCTGCGGTAAGTCAACCGCCGGTAGTGGAAATAATAAACGAAAACGTGAGCAACTTGAAGTACGTAAACTACTTGGAGAACTACATTACCTCCCATGGGGGCATAGTGTATGTAAACTCCTCCCCTGTTTTACCGGACGTAAAAGTGGTATTCCCTCCGGACTTTTACCGCAATATAACCAACATTAACAGCACAGCCTCTGTAGACATTACGTACTTGATCTCAGCCAACAGCCAAGCTTTCGACCTAGTCCAAGGAGGTCTGTACAACATACTCTATAACTCTTCGATAAACAGGATAGAGCAGATAGAGAAGCTCTCTAACGTGTCTATACCCCCGGAAAAGATAAGGGATCCCCTTGTCGTGTATTTAGCTTACGTCCAACCCACAGGTAAGACCGTAAGTAGCTCGGAGAACGATCTAGCACAGCTCGCCAGGATAGTGGCAGTTATCCTATTCCCAGCTTCCACGCCAGTGATCTTCTTCGTGACCGACGGTATTCTGGGAGAGAAGGAGAGGAAGACCTTAGAGTCGCTCCTTGCCTCGCCTATATCCACGAGGTCTTTCATAGCGTCAAAAGTGATAATCTCCATGGTCCTTGGGGTAATATCGTCCATCGGGGACGTAGCTGGGCTAGTGGTGTTCTCGCTTTTTGCACCATTCATAGTGGGGGCATCGGTCTCCTTTTCCTTTTCCTTTGTTGGGCTGACGGTAGCCCTCTACCTGTTAATGGTGTTCCTCACGGCCTCAATAAGCGTATTCATACTTGTGCTAGTAGGGGGCTCCAGTAAGAACGTACAGATAGTCAACTTCCTTATAACCAGCTTTGGCTTAGTCGCTTCCTTTTCTTCCCTGCTAGTAAACTTCGGTGACTTGAGTTTTCCCCTCTCTGGGATCCTGTTAATACCCTACGTGCAAATAGTAGCGTCGTTACTGCTATATGTATTCGGGCTCATACAGGAATCCATATTCTATATATCAGGAACGATTATCGCATGTGTACTCCTCATTTTAGTGTCATCTAGGTTCTTGGACAGCGAGAGGCTTTTGCTCAAATAAAGCTTTTATTTTTTGAAAACCTATAATAGAATATGAGCTCTGTAAAAGGATATGTTCTAATTATAACTTCTATAGGAAAAGAAATGGATATCTCTAATGAATTGAGAAAGATTCAAGGGGTAAAGGAAGCGACCCCCGTGTACGGTGAATACGACGTTGTAGTGGAAATAGAGGCCCAATCCCTCGAGGAGTTGAACAAGGTTATCTCTCAAATAAGGAGAAACCCAAACATAATAAGGACTGTTACCCTAATCTCCATGTGATCAGATCCCTTTCAAAGTCTCCTCATTCTTCAGTACGTCCCTACCACATCATCTACATGGATCTGAATGTGAACGTAAATCTGGGACCCACCTATGATCATTTGCTCCCGGGACACGGGAACATTTCACATAGGCCCAAAATTAGTATAT
>JBBINF010000074.1:0-7058 GCA_037444045.1 Sulfolobales archaeon
TGTGCGCCCGTGCCAAGTGCGCCGTCCGCCTCATCACGCTCATACCCGCCACGCTCGAGAGGCTGGGCTTGACCACGATCGTGAGTCAAGTAGTCACGAGGTGACTGTGCACCGTGCACTACTACTAATTAAATATAATATAATATGTAGTAGTACTCTTTTTCCGTGGGGTCGAGGCAGGTCTTCGGTGTGTCGTGTGTCGTGTGTCGTGCTTCCATGCATCGTGGTGCCGTGGGGGCACGTCGTCTTTTACGATAGGGAAAGCTTAAAAACCCCACCCCAGAACCATTAACTCGATGAAGGTCATAATAAAGAACAACGGGAATGGGAACGTTGAAATAAGCTTTTTCGTCCCGAACGACAAGTTCGGGACAGCCGTGAACGTGATAAAGAAGTACGGTGGGAGCTTCGATAAGGACGCAAAGGCGTGGGTCTTCAACACCGTGCCCACTCCATTGGTCACCGAGCTGGAGGCCCTGGGCATAAAAGTACCCACAGAAATGAAGAATTACATGTACGACGCAATAGTCACGGGCAATTACTACTTCGTGCCACAGATGCTCCGCGACAAAATCAACTTTGCCAGGTTGATGTACGATGTATACAGGTACGACCCGTACACACGCGAGTATAAGGTGGTGACGATCAGGCTGTGGATTGATGTTGAGAACGGCGTTTTAGTGCCAAGGGGGTTGGCAAGGGAGGCACTGAAGGAACTGAAAATCCAGCCTTTTGCTCCATGGCTGGACCCAAACATGCCCCTATCCCAGGGCTACAGGGATTATCAGATTGAGGTGATTAGGAGTGCACTAAATGACCTAAGGCTGACGGGGACAGCCACGGTTATGATGGCTACGGGCGGAGGCAAATCATACATGGTGGCAGGGCTTGTTAAGGACTTGATCAACAACTACCCGAAAAAGGTCAGGAAGGTCTATTACTTAGCCACAAGCATTGACCTAGTTTTACAGTTTAAGCAATTTGCTGAGAAATGGAGATTAAATGTGGGTGTCGTTACAGGGGATAAGAAGGAATACGATAAGCCAGTGGTCGCGGCTACGATCCAAACACTTTACAGAGCCCTCGAGGAGGAGAAGAACGGCAATGACAATGGCAACGGCAACGGCGACGAGGAGGAGGAAAAAGTGATTGAGCAATACCTCGATGAGGTTGAACTGACGCAAAACGAGAAGATTGCCTTGGCAAAGGATTACTTAACGGCTGATTTGGTTATAATTGATGAGGCGCACCACGTGCCGGCGAGGACCGTTAAGCGTGTAACGCTGGCGAACAAGCACGCACTAAGGCTAGCGCTGTCTGCAACGCCGTGGAGGTCGGATGGGAGGGACCTCGAGATATACGCCGCGGTTGGCAGCATAACACAGAGGCGTGTAACAAGCAGCGAGCTCATTGACAGGGGGTACTTAGTGCCGGCACACATCATAATGTGGAAGAGGCTGATCTATTGCCCAGAGATCATGAGAGCCATGAGGAGCGGGTACGAGGGTGCCCAATTATACATGGTCGCCAAGCGCTGTGTCTTTGGCAATGAGGAGAGAAAGAGGGACATTGCCGACGTGGTTGAGTACTTGGTGAAGGCAGGCCTGAGGCCCGTATTGGTTTTGACCAAGGAGGTGAAGCCCGCCAAGGAGCTCCACAAGGAACTAACCAGCAGGGGGCTTAAGGCTGAATTAGTTATTGGCGCCGTAAAGGGGAGCAAGCGCCGCGAGATATTTGACAAGGTCGAGAGCCTCGACGCGTTAATAGCAGACACAGTGGCCGATGAGGGGCTCGACCTGCCGCAGCTAAGGGCCTTAGTGCTCACCGGCGGCGGTGCCAGCAAGACGAGGACTCTCCAGCGTGTCGGGCGTGCCGTTAGGCCGTGGAAGAATAAGAAGATCGCCGTGGTGGTTGACCTGGTCGACATAACGAAGTACTTTAGCCAGCATGGCTACGAAAGAGAGAAGCTATACAGGAGGGAGCCGAGGTGGAGAATAATGGAGGCAAAGTCAAAGGAGGAGGTGTACCAGCTCATTGAGGCCTTGGCTCAGCAGGCTCAAACCCAGGAGTAATCAGTATTACGCGAAACCCGTGCGGGATGCCCTTATTTTTCTCCCCGTCCTAATAAGTGCGTATGTGTAACAATCCGTTTGAGACAGAGGTCGACACGTACGTGGTGGGCAGGCACGTGGTTATCCATGTGGCTTACGGGAGGGAGGTGCTGGCGTATAGGGGCGTTGTTGAGGAGGCGTCTACGCACTGGGTGCGATTCGTCACCGACAACACGCACAGGGAGCTCATAATCAACAAGGCGTACATAGTCCAGTACGACCTCCTTGACGAAAACCCAGAACCCAAGCAACAAACACAGTAGGACTATGGTAAAAACTGTGTAATACACTTTTTAGTATTTTTGTCTTTTCTTAATCGATGAGTGCCTCGAGGAAGTTAGCAATCACAGTTCAGGGGGATGTTGCCACTGTGTCGGGGGCTACCATGCTCGTCTCCGACGAAATAAAGAGGCTAGGCAAGGAGCTGGGCCTTACGTATAGGTGGGACGAGAAGCAGAAGGTGTGGATAGTAAGCGGTGAAAAGCTCAGTGAGTTCATCGAGTCACTCAGCGAGTACGCCAAGGGCAGGAACATCGAGGTCGTGGTTTCGCAGGAGCAGGCTCAGGCTGTTCAGCCCGCCCAGGCTCAAGCACAGGCGAGGGCTCCCTCCACCTCACTGCTCAGTGCCTTGGGTGAGGTCTTCGAGACCAAGACCGTGACGCTGATCTATGGTCCACCCATGTCGGGCAAGACAACCCTCACGGTCCACCTGGCCAAGGAATTGCTTGAGCAAGGCATCGTCAAGGACGCCTTGGTGATTATGGACGAGCCGAACGTGTTGTTCGGCAGGACGCCACAAATCGACAGGGCTAGGGAGCTCCTTGGGAAGGACAGGGTCGTGTTTGAGGCTTCGCTGGGTGGTGTCCTTAGGCGTGTGAGGGACTTCGCTAAAACCGCCAGGGACGGGTTCATCGCCATCGATGGTCTTGGTGCCTTGATCCTGGAGGAGGTGGCTAGGTACGTGCTGAGTGGGGAGGAGGTCATCGTGGCCACGCCTAGGGTGAGCCCATTGGTCAGCGCCTTCGCCCACTACGTGGCCTCCACCGCCATTGAGGGTGGTTTGACTGTGTTGTTCACTAGCCACGAGCAACAAATGATAAACCGCACGTGGCTTGGTCAGGACGGGAAGCCCTCGTTTAGTGGGAGGGGCATGCACAGCGTCTCGAAGGTGTGGCGCCTTGTAGTTAATCCCGACCTCACGAGGACACTGGTCGTTGTGCAGGACAGGACAGCACCACAAAACACAGGAAGGAGGATACAGCTCCCACCACTAACCCTGTGACGCAAGCCCTTCCTGCGTATTACCCTTAAAATTGACTTTGTTTTTCTGTGCATCGATGAGCCCGCCCGTACTCAGCACGTTAGGAAAAGCTTAAAAATCCCAGCGTTATCTACATCTTGATGACTGGGCAAGTTACAAGGATGAGTGAGGAAGAGAGGTGGGAAAGGGAGGACCAGCTCGCAAGGGAAATCATGGACAAGGTCAGGGAGCTCGCGGAGCTCCTGAGGCAGGACTACAGCGTCGTCAGGGACCCCCAAGCCATCGACGGCTTCGTTGACGAGCTCATAAGGGACATAGTCAAGACGCTGAGGAAGGCAGGGTACGCACTGCCGGAGGACCCCTGCGAATTATTCCAGGAGGAGGAGCAATAACGAGTCAAACACCATTCCGCACTTTATTAAAAGTTTTTTCTTTAAAATGGTGAGGATTGATGGCGGGTCTCATTTCTGCTTTGGTTCATGACGAGAAGCCCCTGCTCCGAGCACTGTGGAGGCGGGGGACCAAAGAGGTGAACGGCGTGCTCGCGGTCATCCCGAGCAACGACGAGAAGAGCAAAGACGCACTCCAGACCTTCGCTAACTTGGTGAGTGAGGTCGGCGTCAAGGTTGAGCCAGTGGAGGTTGTGCCCGAGGACTTCGTGGGCTCCGTCGTAGAGATAGCCCAGGCCGTGACGCACTCGCCGTACGGCAGGTTCATCCTGAGCCTGAACGACTCCGCCGGCGTCCTGAACTACGAAATACTCACAGCCCTCCTCCTGCTCGGCATAGACGCCGAAGTAGAGGCTGAGCTGAGCAACGGCAAGACGCTCACGTGGAGGATCAAGGACATGGTTAGGGATGAGCTTGACAAGACCGACAAGGAGATAATCAAGGAGGTGTACAAGTGGAGCCCCACGATATCCGAGCTCGCCAGGAACCTAAAGATGTCCACATCCACAGTATGGCAGAGAGTGAACAAGCTGATCGAGCTGGGTTACATAGAGAGAACTGCAAACGGGCTTGTGCCGACCACGAAGGGAAGAATATTCGCAGAAGCACGCTTGTGACTTTGCATCAAATCCCGAATTGAAAAACCTCTTTCTTCACAATCTGCATGCTTTTTAATTCTCCACGCTGGCTAGCTTAGCCAGTATGCCTGGGGACAGGAACTGCAGGCGTGAGGTGGTTGTTTGGAATGCGGTGTTTACGGCGGTCATGATAGCCGTGTTCATGCTCACCGGCGCATCCGCACCGAACACGCAGAGCGTACTCACGTACTACCCGCCGTACCTGCCGACGGCGTTTGAGATGGTGGCGTTCGACATAGCCTTCCTGGCAATGGCGATTGGGGTATACGCATACTCGCTTTGGAAGTCATGGCCAATACTCAGGGGCGGAGTTGCTGAGGCGAGGATTGCGGATGCATTGGCACCGCTCGGCATAGCGGGCACAGCCGGCATCCTGCTGGTGGTGCTCGGCTCGATGTACCTAACCAAGCCAATCCTCATTGCCGGACCGAACACCACGATGGCGTTCAACAACTCAGCATTCGGCCTGGTGTTTGCCGTGCTCGGTGCTGGACTCATTGCCTTGGACATGGCGTTAGTGACAATCCACGAACTCCACGCGGTATGTGAGGGCTAAGGGGGTGACCAGCGTGGCGGGCAAGTTCAAGGACAGGGCGAGGAGGGTGGCGGATTACGTGGTGATCGATGTGTCATTGATCATGGTGCTGTCTATCACGGGCATCATCCTGCAGGGCACGACGGCCCAGGCCACGTCCACAGCCCCAGCGTGCCCCCAGTCCCTCCTGGCGGTCGCGTACGGCTTCAACGCACCGTTTCTGGCGCTCGCCCTCTTCGCACTGGCCTACCTGACTTGGAAGGCCTTTCCCGCCATGAGGAGGGGTGTGTACGTTGAGGGCGTGGAGTTCCCGCTGTTCGTTGCCTACTTCGTCGGTGCCATGAGCGTTGTGGACGGCGCATCAGGAGGCACGTTTGCAGTACCGTATGCCGACCTGGCAGGCGTCATGTGCGTAGTCAACACGAGCCCCGTGCTACCAGCCTCCATTTACGCCCTCGGCGTGGTGCTGATCGCCCTCGCCACACTTGTGATCGCCAGGATCAAGCATGAAGAGGAGGGCAGGACGCAGTCGTGAAAAAGCACGTGACTCACACATTAGGAAAAGCTTAAAAACCCCACATCTGGCGAATAACATGATGAATGCAGAAACACAGGAAGTCCAGGACTATCAGGTTCTGGATGAGGAGTTGATAAGGAGGATTAAGGAGGAGGTGAGGAAGTACACGGACAGGAGAGCTTTCGGTGTTGTGCACGTGAGGGGCTCCATCGAGGACCCCGAGGTCGTGGTTGACGACAGGCTGGTCTTCGACGATAACGAAGTGGCGTACGTATTCCTCAACCGCGGCCAGTACTACGTGGTCATCAACTCCAACGTGGACGAGACCATCGTGGAGGCAGTAGGCGACGCCGACCAAGTGAGGAGGAGGATGGATGAGATACATGATGAGGCCGAGAGAATGCTCAGCAACTACCCGGAGCCAGCCGAGTTCATGCTCTTTCTCACCGAAGTGTTCTTCGTAGTGGACGAGGCACTCGCAGGAGACCCATAAATATCCTTAAACCCTTGATGCCCCTCACTCAAACCTCCCTTTTCATTTTTTCCTTATTTCGCTTTTATTAAGGTGTGTCTCCCCACGTTAGGAAAAGCTTAAAAACCTCATCACTACCACATACTTGATGTTAGTCAAAAACCAGAACCAGATCCAGTTCCAGGAGTTAGACGATAAGATTCAACAAGAAGTAAGGGAAGGACTGAGGGAGTGGCTTGCCGATCCTGACCACTGGCACGGAGTTGTGCACTTCATATACTCACAGTCTGACGGTAGGGTGCATGTGGAGGTCAACGACAATATCTCCCTTTCTGGCGATGAGGTCGCCATAATCTTCTTCAACCGCGGCGAGCATTATATAATTATTTGTAGTGCGTCTGACGGTGATTATGTGGAGGTAATGGGTGATGCAGAGAAGGTGAGGAAGTACATCAAAGAAATGTATGAGGAGGCAAAGGAATGGTATGAACGTGACCCGAACGTAAATGCCGAGTTTGACATATACATCGCTGAAGCGTTCTTCCTCGTCGACGAGACGCTGACAGCCATGAATAATGAATAAGCCCCCACCCGTTACAGTCAAACACATTAGTTTTTTCCTCTTTTGATTTTCTATTTTGCAACCTTCATTTTCTTCATAGTTTTCATTATTTCATGCGTGCTGTCCTTATGCTTGCCTTTGCTCTCTCCATGCACTCTGCATGGTCCGAGCCAACGGCCCTGCACTCCACATAACGCATAACATCGTCGGGGGTCCTGAAGGTGCTGACGGCCTCCCTGAACTCCCTGCTCCCTATTTCCAAACCCGCACTCGCCAGCGCCTGCTCGAGCATAAGCTCGACCTCGAAGCGGTCGTACTCATTGACTGCCATCGCCATGAACCTCCCAGGCCTCAGGAGTGCTGGGTCTAGGGCCTTAGACATGTTCGTGGTGGCTATGACGAGCCATGGCTTGCCCGCCAGCACTGGGTCTCCCATCGCCGAGAGGAACGCACTCACAACCTTCTCGCCGTACTCGTCACTGATGTGCCTCTCCCTCGCGAGCCCTATCTGCT
>JBBINF010000075.1:0-6876 GCA_037444045.1 Sulfolobales archaeon
CTATGTTGTAGTCTATTTTATCTGAGGCCTTGGAGTCCTCCAATATCTTGCTGAGTGCGTTAAGGTAGGCCTTGTGCAACGACAGCTTCTTCCTCATCACTATTTTAGCCAATGGTGGGGTAAAGTAGACTTCTGCAATAATTTCACCACGTCTGTTCTTTATGGAGTCTATGCTCCCCTTGTTTCCCCTAACTGGGGCATAACCTGACTCCACTAGGCTCAGTAGATACTCGTAGAACTCAAGCTCCTTTTTTAGGGAAGAGATCTTGTTCTCTAGGAACTTCTTAAGCTCGTCGGTGTTGGTTTCCATCATTAAAATCTAGTGTTCATTATTATTTATAAGTTGAGCCTTTACTTTGTCATTAAATGATAAGAGTAGCAGTTGTCGGTGGTTCCGGGTATACTGGGCTAGAGCTCCTCAGGATACTCGCAGTCCACAGAGAAGTGGAAGTCACGATGGTTACCTCAAGGGAATACGCGGGTAAGCCCATATCCCTAGTTCACCCTAATCTAAGGGGCATATATAACATGAACTTTAGCGACTTTTCGCTGGACAAGGTAGGGGATAAGGCGGACTCGGTGTTCTTAGCCCTCCCCCACACGGTGTCGCTGAACTACGTGCCCAAGTTGCTCGAGATGGGGATGCAGGTGATAGACCTTAGTGCCGACTTTAGGCTAAAGAACCCTGAATTGTACAAGGTGTGGTACGACATAGACCACCCCTACCCAGACTTGCTTAAAAAGGCAGTATATGGCCTCCCAGAACTCCATTACGAGGAGCTTAAGGGTGCTAAACTCATCGCTTCACCGGGCTGCAATGCCACTGCTACTATACTGGCGTTGGCTCCAATAGTGGCCTCTGGGCTTACAAGTGACCTAAGGTTTGTTAGCGACGTGAAGGTTTCCAGCAGTGAAGGGGGAGCGAAACCTCATGAAGGCTCGCACCACCCAGAAAGGGAGAACGCCATAAGGCCTTACGAGGCCACTGGACACAGACACGCTGCTGAGGCGGAACAAGAGCTCAGTAGGTTAGCTGGGAAGGAGGTCAAAGTAAGCATAGTCCCTCATGCGGTAAGCAGCGTAAGGGGGGCACTAGCCTCAGCCCACGTCTGGACTGATGCCCCTATAAGCGACATGGACGTTTGGAAGAAAGTGGCAGAGTTCTACCGAGGTAGGAAGTTCATAAGGATAATAAGGGGCAATGTACATCCTTACCCTGACCCAAAGTACGTAATAGGCAGCAACTTTGCGGACGTAGGCTTTGCTGTTGAGAAAAGAGTGAATAGGCTAACCATGTTTGCGGCTATCGACAACCTAATGAAAGGTGCAGCAGGACAGGCCGTGCAGAGCTTTAATATTTCTAATGGCCTAAGCGAAGACGAAGGGCTTAGACTACCTCCGCTGAGGCCTGCGTGATGATAGTAGTAAAGGCTGGTGGAAGGGTAATAAAAAACAACTTTGATCAGCTGCTAGCTAGCTTGAGCAAGTACAACGAGAAGGTCATTTTTGTCCACGGCGGCGGGGATATAGTATCTGAGTACTCTAAGAGAATGGGAGTAGAACCGGTGTTTGTGACATCACCAGAGGGAATAAGAAGCAGGTACACCAGCAAGGAGGAGCTAGAAGTCTTCATCATGGTAATGAACTTGATCAATAAGAGGATAGTCACAGGTCTGGTTAGCAAGGGGAAGAGAGCTTTAGGAATTACTGGGGCTGACGGGCCTTCAGTTATGGCACAGAGGAAAAAGAAGATAATTATCGTCGACGAGAGGGGTAGGAAGAGGATCATTGAGGGAGGTTACACGGGTAAGATAACTCAAGTCAACTCAGACTACATTGTTCAACTCTCCTCAAATGCAGATGTAGTTGTAGTGGCCCCATTGGCCGTTGATCTAGAGGAGGGCACCCTATTGAACGTCGACGGCGACCAAATGGCCTTTAGCATATCTAAGGCAGTCAAGGCAGACGCTCTGGTGTTCTTGACGGACGTAGACGGTGTCCTTATTGACGGTAAGGTGATCCCAAGGTTGAGCGTAGAAGAGGCTAAGGAGATGTCTAAAAAGGTAGGAACCGGAATGAACAGGAAGCTGCTAATGGCCGCTGAGGCAGTAGAAAACGGGGTAGGTAAGGTCATAATATCCTCGGGAAAAACTGACGACTCAATAAACAGTGCTTTAAAGGGGAACGGAACGGTGATAGCTTGAGCTCAAAGGTAGACGAAAAGGACTTGAAGATATTGGAGTTCCTGAAGAAGAACGCGAGGACTCCCTACACTATCATCGCTAAGGAGCTCAAGATAAGCGAGGCAGCTGTGAGGAAGAGGATAGAGAAGTTAATAAGACAAGACGTCATCAAGAGGTTTACCATAGAGTACGAACTAGAGAACGAGGTAAAGGCAATAGTCATGGTAAAGTCCACCCCACAGATACCTACTCCAGAAATATCAAAGAAGATAGTCAAGATCTCGGGGGTGGAGACGGTCTACGAGACCACTGGAGACTACGACATAATAGTCATAGTCAGGGGGGTTAACATAGCCTCAATCAACAAGACCATAGATGAAATCAGGAGTATTCAAGGTGTTATAGGTACTAACAGTACTATAATACTTCGCACGTGGTTTTAGATTCGAACCAACTATTTTCATATAAGCTTTTGAATACTTTACTTCTATATTTGATACTTGACCCAACATGGTAACCTTGAAGTGTCCAGTTTGTGGAGGAACTGTAAACGTCCCCGACGACGCTTTGCCAGGGGAAATAGTAGAGCACGAGTGCGGAGCCCAACTAGAGGTCTACAACGACAAAGGTAGGTTAGCCCTTAGGCTAGCGGAGCAAGTAGGTGAGGACTGGGGAGAGTGATTTTAGGCATAGCCTACGACCTAGCTAGGTGGGAAGAGAAGAACCTTTTCCACGAAGCCCAAAGGCTAGGTCACAAGGTAGTACCCTTATTTTCAAAGGACTTCTACGTGCTCTTCTCTGAGGACTCCAACTTCCCTAGCATGGACGTAGTAGTTCAGAGGAACACCTCCCACGTTAGGGCATTCACCACCTCCGCGATCTTGGAGAACTTAAACTATAAGGTAGTAAACGACTCAATGTCGTTAATGAGGTGCGAGAACAAGCTTGTGACTACCTCTATCTTGGCGAGGCACGGCATACCTGTCCCAAGGACTGGGGTTGCCTTTTCCAGGGAACATGCGTTCGAAATAGCTAGCAAACTAGGGTACCCGGTTGTTGTAAAGCCAGTGGAAGGCAGTTGGGGCAGAATGGTCGCAAAGGCAGATAACGAGGACTCACTGAGGAGCCTCTTCGAGTACCAAGAGTACACTACCATGCCATACAAGTACGTGTATTACGTCCAGGAGTTCGTGAAGAAGCCCGATAGGGACATAAGGATATTTGTAGTAGGAGACGAGGCCCCAGTCGGCATATACAGGATAAACTCGAAAAACTGGAGGACTAACACAGCCCTAGGCGCTACTGCCGAGCCCTTAAAGATAGACGAGGAGCTAAGGGAACTCGCGTTGAAGGTAAAGGAGGTCATTGGCGGGTTCTTCCTAGGCATAGACGTCTTCGAGGACAAGGACAGAGGTTACTTAGTGGGTGAGGTGAACGGAGTTCCAGAGTATAAAAATACAGTTAGGGTAAATAATTTTAACCTATCCGAGTACTTGGTCAGAAAGCTGGAGGAGTGGATAAAGAAATGAAGATGATAAAGTTTTACTCTAGCAGGAACCTTAGGATAGTGAAGGGAGAGGGACAATACGTATGGGACGACAAGGGAAATAAGTACCTAGACCTTCACGCTGGTCACGGCGTCGCCTTCCTAGGTCACAACAACAAGGTCGTAGTGGAGTACCTTGAGAGGCAGATGTCGCAGATAATGACCCTGACCACCGCGTTCGAGACGCCAATAAGGGAGGAGATGCTAAGGGAGCTCGACAAGGTAAAGGCTGGTGACCTAGACAACGTGTTCCTCCTTAACAGCGGGACTGAGGCAGTGGAGCTCGCTTTGAAGACCGCGAGAAAAGTCACTGGTAAGAAGAAGGTAATAGCGTTTAAGAACTCCTTCCATGGCCGTACTTTCGGATCCCTTGCTGTGACGTGGAACAAGAAGTACAGGGAACCCTTCGAACCCCTCCCTGGGCCAGTGGAGTTCCTGGAGTTCAACAACGTAGAGGAACTGAAGAAGATTGACGACTCCACGGGAGCCGTAATAGTGGAGCCAGTACAAGGGGAGGGCGGTGTAATACCCGCAACAGAGGAGTTCATGAAAGAGCTCAGGAGGGTGACCCAGGAGAAAGGGGCTCTCCTAATAGTGGACGAAGTCCAGGCAGGCTTCGGGAGGACAGGGAAGGTCTGGGCCCACCAGCACTTCGGCATTTCACCGGACATAATGACGGCTGGGAAGGCCATAGGCGGGGGATTCCCGGTCAGTGCTACTTTCATGCCGGACTGGATAGCGGAGAAGCTTGAGGAAGGGGACCACGGGACTACCTACGGAGGCAACCCTATGGCGGCTGCAGCTGTCACAGCCTCGGTCAAAGTCCTCCTGGAGAACAACGTCCCCCAGCAGGCTTGGGAGAAGGGACAGATGTTCATGAGGATGTTGAGGGACTCCCTTTCCGAGTTTAAGTCAGTCAGGGAAGTCAGAGGGATGGGGTTAATGATAGGGGTTGACCTTAGGTTAAACCCAGGGAAGGCAATTAAGGTCATGCAGGACAACGGCGTTCTCTCAATTAAGGCAGGGGTAACAACTATAAGGTTCCTAGCCCCATTTATGATCACCAGAGAGGACATGGAGTGGGCAATAAATGCACTTAGAAAAGGAATCTCTGAAACAGAAGGCAAAGTCTCTTCTGCTTGAAATCCTCTCTATTTATACTCCTTCCGGAGAGGAGGGAAAAGCTAGGGGGTTTTTTGAGAAGGTATCCCAGGAGTTCAACCTCCCCCTTAAGGTCACGGCCACAAACTCCTACTTGCTCGGTAAAGGGGACAAGGTACTCCTGGCGTCCCACGTAGACACCGTCCCCGGGTTTATAGAGCCTAGGGCAGAAGGGGACACTCTGTACGGCAGGGGCGCAGTAGACGATAAGGGGCCCCTTGTCGCTATGCTGTTGGCGACGTGGTTGGCCAATGAGCAGGGGATGAGCGTCTCCTTTGTGGCGCTGTCAGACGAGGAAAACAAGAGCGCTGGCGCAAGGGAGCTCGTGAGGAGCGGTGCAAAGTTCGACCACATAATCGTGGGGGAGCCGAGCAACACGAGAAACGTTGTGGTAGAGTACAGGGGAGTGGCGCACCTAGACGTCTTGTGCAGGGGCGAGGCACAGCACTCCTCTTCTGCAACTAAGAACCTCATACTCGAGGTAGCAGCAAAGATAGGGGGGGTCAGCGTGCTACCGTCAAGCTACGATAGGCCCTCTATAGTCCCCACCATAATAAGGGCTGGGGACAGGATAAACGTAACGCCCTCCGAGCTCTATCTGCACTTTGACGTCAGGTACCCTTACGGCTACTCCCTTGACTCCATACTGGAGAAGGTCAAAGGCACATTCCCCGACTGCGAGGTGAGGTTGACCGAGAACGTGGAACCGGTAAAGGTCTCTTCAAACACACCTGCAGTGAAGGCAGTGATGAGGGGGCTGTTAAAGCAGGGGATAAAGCCCTCCCTAGTCAGGAAGGGGGGGACTAGCGACATGAACATACTGAAGGCTATTACGGACAGCATTGTAAATTACGGCCCCGGAGACTCCAGGCTAGAGCACACGGATTTAGAGAAAATTACTCTCGATGAAATATATATAGGGACTCTTACCTATTTACACGCAATAGAAGAACTATGCTCAAGAAAATCCTAAAGCCCGTTTACGCCATATACGAGAAGTACCTGTGGAGCCAAGTAAAGAACGGGCCTATCCCCTCCCACGTTGGAATAATCCCTGACGGGAACAGGAGGTGGGCAAGGCAGAACAAGTCCTCCATCTCCGACGCGTACTTTTACGGCTACAGGAAACTGAGGGAAGTCCTAATATGGCTACTCGAGTTGGGGGTTAAGAACGTCACTGTGTTCGCCCTATCTACGGAGAACTGCGAGAGGAGGTCTAAATTTGAGCTAGACGCCATATTTAGCTACATAAAGAGGGGGATAGAGGATCTCCTCACGGAGGACTTTGTCCCCAAATACAAGGTTAGGGTGAGGGCAATAGGCAAGCTCGAGAAGCTCCCCGACGATCTGAGGTCGTTAGTAGACCAAATAGTGGAAAAGTCGTCAGTCTACACCGAGAGGAGGTTGACCCTCGCGCTCTGTTATGGTGGGAGACAGGAGATCTTGGACGCTGTAGAGAAGCTGCTAAAGGACTACAAGAACGGCCTAATAAACTCCCACGAGCTCAACGAGGAGGTGTTCAAGAAGTACTTCTACGACAGCGAACTTGAGGACATAGACCTCGTGATCAGGACTTCCGGGGAAATGAGGATAAGTAATTTCCTCCTATGGCACATGGCCTATTCGGAGCTCTTCTTCTGCGAGGCGTACTGGCCCGAGTTTAGGAAGATAGACCTCTGGAGGGCAATAAGGTCTTACCAGAGGAGGAAGAGGAACTTCGGGGCTTAATCTTATTTACCCAATTCTCTTATTCTCCTCTGATAAGTAATGGGAGTTTACCAAGGTAACGACATTAGGAAGGTCTCTGGAGGGCTTAAGGGAGTCCACAGGGATAAGAGAAAGTACGAAATGGGTAGTCCTTTCACTGAGACCAAGCTCTCAGACAACGATATGAGGGAGATAGTAAGAGGCTACGGCGCAAACTACAAGGTGAAGCTAAAGTACGCAGCCTACGCCAACGTAATAGACCCCAGCACTAAGACCGCA
>JBBINF010000076.1:0-6748 GCA_037444045.1 Sulfolobales archaeon
GGCTCAAAGACCCTTTTCTTGAATATTAACCCCTTCTCCTTCTCAGTCACTAGGCCCTCCCTCTCCAACCCCTTCAAATAGGCCTCTACTTCGTCGACGTCCCTCCTAAGCACTTGGGCTATATCCTCCTTTGTCATTGCCCCTCTATCGTATAATAAGGCCAGTATCGATTCCCTTATCATAAAGGAAAACTCGGATAGCAGGGTAAAAAGCTTTAACTTGTGAGTTGAGGGCTTAAGAGGGCCTTAATCCTCCTCACCAGTTGTTCCTCCCTCCTGGTGTAAAGGGTCACTGCCAACCCCTTTCTCCCCATCCTCCCAGTCCTTCCAACTCTGTGTATGTAGGTCTCGACGTCCCTAGGCACGTCAAAGTTGACCACCTCGTCTACGTCTGTAACGTCTATTCCCCTTGCCACTACGTCTGTGGCTACCAGTACTTCTGCTTCGTTCCTCCTGAACCTAGCCAAGTTCTTGTTCCTAGCGAACTGGGATAGGTCGCCGTGGATGAAAGACACCTTGAACTCCTCCGAAAGCTCTTCTGCAACCTGCTCAACCTTGGCCTTTGTGTTTACGAACACTATCGCCTTTCCGTCTATGACGTCCTTGGTCTTCTCCACCTTCTCTGCCCACCCCCTTACCATGAGGAACTTGTGCTCTATCTCCACTGGCTTGTACTCGTCTACTTTAAGGAACCTTGCGTTAGGTGCGAACTGGCGGGCTAGGTCTTCCACTTCCTTTGGTACAGTCGCGGAGAAGAAGCCAAAGAGCTTGGCGTGGGTGTGGGAAAGTATCATCCTCACGTCGTCCTGGAAGCCCATGTCGAACATCCTGTCAACTTCGTCCACTACTGCTGTTGGGAACTCTAGGTCTAGTACGCCTTTTCCCCAGAGGTCTAGGATCCTCCCTGGGGTGCCCACTACTACGTCGCTGTTGGCTTCCCTCTCCTGCCTCTCGTAGCCTACGCCTCCAATGATTAGGCCAAACGTCTTGCCCTTGTACTTCCCTAACTTCTTACCTTCTTCGAGGACTTGTGAGGCGAGCTCCCTCGTTGGGGTCAAGATCAACGCCCTTTCTCCCCTCTCTAGGATGGGAATCATGAAAGAGGCGGTCTTTCCAGACCCCGTCTTAGCTTGTACTACAACGCTTTCCCCGGAAAGGAAAGGAGGAATAGCTACCTCTTGTACTTTAGTGGGCCTCTGATATCCCACTTCCCTCAAAGCTCTCTTCAATTCTTCGCTTAAATTTTCGAACATGCCCCGAAACTCTCGTCTCTGGATATTAAGCTTTCCTGGAGAGCCTTTGGAAGAAGTCGAGGTCCCCAGGGGAGGAGAGGAGGACAGCGTCCACGTACTTTTCCAAGGAGGACAGGAGGCCGGGTATATCCTCCTCCTTAAAGGTGGGCTGGTTAATTGTTGAGAGGAATTCCTTGTTCTTCTCGGTCTTGACTATTACGTACGGTATCACGTTCCTCTTTAACCCCTTCAACGCCTCCACTTGAGAGAAGTGGAGCCCAAGGAAGAAGTCTGCGTTGGAGTCGAGCCTCGCCAGTATCTCGTCCTTGCTCTTCCTCAAGCTCAGCATCATCCCCGCCTTAACTCCCAAGGACTTGGATATGTTCACCCCTTCCTCTGAGGACAAGTAGCCCACTTCCTTGCCTACCTTTGGCTTGTCCCCCTTAGTGTAGGCTATCTCAAAGTTGAAGGCCTTGGCGGAGTAATTCAAGGAGTATACAAAGAGCTCATTGACGTCGAAGAGTCTCTGGTTGACTATGATCCTCTTTTCGTCCCCAAGTCTCTCCCTTACCAGCACTGCAATAGTTGACGGCAGAACTGAGGGTAGGCCTAGCGGGGAGTCAGGGATGTCGTAGCCGTCGAAGGAGGACACAGCGTTGAGTTCCCTCAGCAATTTCTCCCTGCTGGCCTTAGGGTGCAGCTCCGCTAACAGTTGCATAAGAAAGCCTTTAATGTACACACTTATATCTTTACTGTAATGAAGTGCACAAAGTGCGATAATCCTGCAGTAATAAAGATCCCATACGCTGGGATCTACCTCTGCAAGGAGCACTTCCTTGAGTGGTTTGAGAAGAGGTTCAAGAAAGTAGTAAAGGAGTATAAGATGTTTGAAGGGAGCAAAAAGGTGGCAGTAGCGGTCTCCGGGGGGAAGGACAGCACCACGCTCCTCCACTTGCTCCACGGCATCTCAGAGGAGGAGGGGTTTGAACTAGTTGGGATAACCATAGACCTAGGGATCGACAAGGGGAAGAAGTACTCCCAGCTGAGCACCGAGTTCGCCGTGAAGAACTACGAGGCCCTTGGAGTTAAGTACAGGGTGGTGAGGCTTAAGGAGGAGTACGGCTTTACCATAGACGAGGCGAAGGAAAAGGTCAGGAGGCCGGTGTGTAGTACGTGTGGGCTAACCAAGAGGTACGTGTTAGAAGTTGCGGCGGAGGAAGAAGGGGCAGACACCTTGGCGACTGGCCACAACTTGAACGACGTGGCCCAGTACGTGCTCACTGGTTACTACAACGGGGACATACTCAGCTTAGCTAGGCTTAGGCCAGTGTCCCCCGCGGAGAACGGCTACGTGAAGAAGGTGAAGCCCCTGTTCCTCACTCCAGAAAAAGAGGTAATGACTTACGCCCTCCTCAAGGGCATCCCGTTCCTCTACGACTCCTGTCCCCACACATTTAGGGTAGGAGGGGCGACTTCAGAGGCAATTAGGAGGACCCTCGAGGAACTTGAGGACAAAGTACCGGGTTTTATGGCTAGCCTAGTCACTAACTTTGAGGAGAAGATAAGGCCGCACCTAGAGGGCTTGCCGAAGGAGAGCTTGGGGAGGTGCAAGATCTGCGGGAGGCCCACAAACAAGGACAGGGAGATATGTTCCTTCTGCTCTCTGAGGATAAAGCTTAAAGCACTTCCAACCCAGGGGGTTAAGTAGTGGAGGGCAAGAACAAGAAGGTCAAGTTCGTCCTAGAGTACCCCGACGGTTCTCCTGGAGGGTATGTGGAGTACGACGGCCTGTTTTCGAGGGTCTATAACGAGAAGGGGGAGTTCCTTTTCCAGGTTACTGGGGTCTTCCCACCGAAGGTTTCTGCCAAGGACTACAGCTGGATCGAAAAGGTCTTGGAAAGGGGCCTTGAGGACGGCAGGAAGAGGTTCATACTCTACGTGGCTTCGAGGTACCTGGTCAACGTAAAGAAGTACGACGAGGACACGGCGATAGAGGCGTTAAAGGAGTTCTACTATAAGGCAGGGACTGGGAAAGTGTACGACGCGTGGCTTAGGTCTGTCATCAGGGGAGTTAAGGAGAAGAGGCTTTACCCTCCCTCCCTCAAGGCGATACAGGAGAAGGACAGGGAGCTCTACGAGGTAATAGCTAAGGCGTTAAAAAAAGGTTAAAACTTATTTTAGAAAAACCTTAAAAGACTAAAAGATATATCTGTTGGTATGGCCGAGGAAAACAAGGACAGGAGACAGAAAACGCAGGAAGAGATTCAGGGAAAACATCTCCAGGAGGACAGCAAGTCCTATAGTCTCTCCACGTGGGTTCTTCTAGTGGGATCGTTGGGAATATTCTTCGTAATGACGTTAATACTCTCTGCTTACTTGGACAACTTCGCTCCTTGGAGGCCGGTTGTGCCAGTAATAATAGGTTTTGCGGTGTTCTTCTTCGTCGTTGGTGTGTTCCTGAGGACGAAGTTCGGGAGGCTTGCGCTGTAAGGGAAGGCAATTTTTGCGAGTTTATTCCAAGTGGTTGTTTTTTCTTGCTGAAAAAGTGAGTGGGCTGGAAATCTAGGAGATTCTGAGATTCTTTATTAGGGCTTACCCCACATTGTAAGGGTCTTATCGGATATCAATCAAAAAACTATCCTCACGTCCACCGCAAACGCTCCTCTCTCGTTTACGATCAACGGGTTTATGTCCATCTCCTTCACGTTCAAGTCGATGATCATCCTCGACACAGAGACTATGGTCCTTATCAGAGACCCCTCGTCGTAGTTCCTCTTCCTGGCGTTCAACATGTCGTGTACCTTGCTCTCCTTCAGGGCTTCAAGGGCCTCGTCCTCGTAGACTGGGGCTATTGCGTAACCAACGTTCTTGAGCACTTCGACGTAGATCCCTCCGCTCCCCACAACTACGGCGTGGCCGAAGACGGGGTCTTTAATCCCACCTACAAAGACCTCTAGCCCCGTTAACTGCTCTTGTATCATTACCCTCTTCGTGACCTTGGAGAGCTCTTTGTATACCTGCTTTACTTGTTCCTTCTCGACGTTCATCACTACCCCCTTCATTTCGGTCTTGTGTACTGGTGTGTCTGCCGAGATCTTCATGACCACTGGGTAACCTATGTTGTCTGCTACCCTCTGGGCCTCCTCCTCGTTTTGGGCTATCCCCCACTTGGGAGTCCTTATGCCGTAGATCTCCATTAGCTGCATGGCCTCGTAGTCCCTCAAGTACTGCTTCCCCTTAACTAGTTCCAGAGCGGAGTTTATTGGTTGGGCGACCCTTATCTTCTTCCTGACTACTGGCTTCGTGGTGTAGTACTTAATTGCCCGCACAGCGCTCTCGGGCATGTTGAAGGCAGGGATGAAGGCGGACTCCAGTATCCTCATGGCCGAGTCCTCGTCCACGCCCATTGTCACTGCCACTATCCCCTTGCCCTTGAAGTTGAGGAGGACCTTTGCCACCTCGCTGTCGCTCACCACTGGCAGGGACTGGACTATGACCAGCTTTGTGCAATCCAAGTCCTGGACTACCTTTAGCACTTCCATATACCTCTCCCTCCCTGCGTCCCCCGACAAGTCCAACGGGTTCTTAGGTAGGCTAGTCGGCGGGAGTACCTTCCTCAGCTCGTCCTTAATCCTCTCGGGTAGTTCAACCATGTTTAAGTTGTTCCTCACTATGGCGTCTGAGGTGAGGACTCCGTGACCCCCGGAGTTGGTAATTACTAGGATGTCCTCGTTTATTGGCTCCGAGGAAGTCACGAGCTTGCTCAAGTTTAGGAAATCGCCTAGGTCTTCGACGAATATGCCTCCCACTGTCTTTATTGCAGCCCTAAACACCTCGTAAGACCCGGCTAGGCTACCGGTGTGTGTCTTAACTGCCTCAGCCCCCTTTGACGTGGCCCCTCCCTTAATGAAGACCACCGGCTTCCTCTGAGTGGCCTCTGGTACAGTCTCAAGGAACTTCTCGCCGTCTGAGACCCCCTCTAGGTAGACGAATATAGCCCTAGTCTCCGGGTCCCTGGAGAGGTAGTCTATTACCTCGTACTCCTTTACGTCTGCCTGGTTGCCCATGCTCACTAGGAAGCTTATCCCTGTCCTCGTCCTCTGGGCCCAGTCCAACATGTAGGCCCCAACCCCACCGCTCTGGACTACTAGGGCTATGTTGCCCCTAGGCACGTTAGCGTAGGCAAAGGTGCCGTTGTAGTCTGGAGAGATGATACCCATGGTGTTGGGGCCCAGGAACCTTATTCCCCCCTTCCTCGCCACTGAGACGAGCTGTTCCTCTAACTTCGCCCCCTCCTCTCCGACTTCCTTGAAGCCGGCGGTTATGACTATCGCAGCCTTAACTTGCTTCTCTACGGCGTCCTCCATGACCTGGACCGCGTAGTCCCTTGGCACAGATATTATTGCCAAGTCGACGCTACCCGGGACGTCCTTCAGCGACTTGTAAGAAGGTAGGTTCTCGATCTTTTCAGCCTTGTTGTTCACTGGGTACACTTTTCCCCTAAAGGACGCGAGGAGGTTCCTCATTATTATGTTCCCTATCTTCTCCCTATTCCTCGAAGCCCCCACGACAGCTATTGAAGAAGGTCTGAACAAGTAGTTTAAACTCATAGTGGTAAGTAGAGAATCATGGTTAAAATGTTTAGAGAAGTTTGTACTAGGTGTGGAAAGGAGAGGCAAGGGCTAGAGGTAAGGTGCAATAGGTGCGGTGGTCCCTTCAAGGTAGAGGTCGACTTCCCCTTTTCTAAAGAACTAAGGGAGAACTTCCCTTATGTGAGGGAATGGGTAAGCCTAGGGGAGTTTAACACCCCCTCGTCAAGTCGGGGGAAATAGCACTGAAGTTGGACTTCCTCAACCCTACCGGGTCTTATAAGGACAGGGGATCGGTGACCTTGATTTCGTGGCTTAGGCAAAAGGGCATAAGGAGGATATCTGAGGACTCCTCCGGAAACGCAGGGGCTTCCATAGCAGCCTACGGGGCTGCAGCAGGGATGGAAGTGAACATCTTCGTGCCTACTAGCGCCAGAGCTGGGAAACTGAAGCAGATAGAGAGCTACGGGGCGAACGTGGTGAGGGTAGAGGGATCTAGGGAGGAAGTGGCCAAGGCGGCTGAGAGTTCCGGCTCTTATTACGCCTCCCATGTGCTCCAGCCCCAGTTTAGGGACGGGATAAGGTCACTCGCCTACGAGATAGCAAGGGACTTCAGTTCCGTTAAGACGGTATACCTACCGACCTCTGCTGGCACGTTACTCCTAGGGGTCTACGAGGGGTTCAAGCACATGGTCGAGAGCGGGGCGTTGAGGGAGATGCCCAGGCTCGTGGCGGTTCAGACAGAACAAGTGATGCCCCTGTGTGCTAGGGTAAAGGGGTTGCCCTATACACCCCCTAGAGACGTGACCTCAGTGGCCAACGCCTTGGTGTCCACGAACCCATTCCTGTTAAAGGAAATGGAGGAAGTGGTCAGGAAGTTCGGCGACTGCGTGGTGGTGAGCGAGGAGGAGATCATCTCTGCGTGGAA
>JBBINF010000077.1:0-6703 GCA_037444045.1 Sulfolobales archaeon
CCTCCTCCACTGTAGATGGGTCTGGGGCCGTTGGCCCACTCCCTATACTGCTTAAGTCGTTCCCTGGGACGTCACTCACGATAAAGGTAACTATTGGGGCCTTCGACAGTAAGGCCAAGTTTCCCCCCTTAACGGTGGACAGGTGTTTCCTCACAACGTTAATCTCGTTTATGGAGAGCCCAGAGGAGACCAAAGCTCTATTTAGCTCGTGGTACTCCTCTAAGGGGATCAGGGGGTCTTCCATGAGGGCTGAAGCCCCTCCAGAGAGTAGAAATACTACGAGGTCGTAGTCCTCCTTAAGTAAGGCCTCCTTCACTAGCCTAGCTGACTTAACGCTGAGCTCGCTCACGTCGGGGTGGGTGGACTCCACGACTTCCGCGTCAAGCGTCACGTTAGAGCCCTTTGGGGTAATCACAATGCTCCTAACTGGCCTTATCATCTCAAGGAAGAACTTTGCCATCTTGTACGAGGCCTTGCCAACGGAGATGAGGAGTGGCCTCTCAAAGGTTACGCTGAAGTCCTCGTAGGTCAGCCTATTGCCCTGTACCTTTACCCTTTCCTTTAACACTAGATATGGGTCTGAGAACTCCAAGATCTTTTTTACTATTTCGTCCAATCTTTATCAATAGTAGTCCGAAAGCTAAAATTAAAAACCCTAGGATCTCCAAAGCCACCCCTGGATATAGCGAAAAAGTTGAGTACGCGACGCTGAAAACCCCCGCCATCACTGCGGACAGGGTCTTTACGCTCCCCCACACTCTGCCCATAACTTGGTTTGGGACGTTAAGCCTCATAATCGACCTCCAGCTAACGTTCTGAAATGAGGTAAATGCCCCCCTTAAGGCCACGACAGCGAAGAGCAGGTAGTCCTTGAGGAACGACATAAAGAGAAGGGTGGCCCCTAGTCCGATGGCCCCTAGGATAGCAGTCACCAAGAGGCTTCTCTCCCTAGTCCACGAGGACATTAACGCCCCCACGCCATTTCCTATGGTAGTGAAGGTTGAGACAAGGGCCAGGCTCTGCTCGTCCTTGAATACGTCAAAGACGTAACTGTTTACGACGATGGGGGCAATCCCTACGAACGCAAAAGCCACTGAGAACACAACTATGGGTAACTTCATATCCCGTAGAGAAACGCTTTCCTTCTCAACCCCTCCACTGCTGATTTGAATTAAGGAGATAAATAACGCTGAAGCAAGTCTGAACGCTGAGGTAAACAGCAAGTATGGGAAGACTCCTAGTGATGGAAAAGCCAACGCCAGAAGCCCACCAGCTAGCGAGAACGCGGAGATGGTTAGTGAGTTAAGGGAAGTTGCCCCTATTACCTCTCCCCTCTTAAGCACGGACTGTATAATCCCCGCCGAAAAGGGGGAAGAGAACGACACCAGGAAGCTTACCGCCAAGTAAGACGCCACTAGGGCAGGGACGCCCAGGGACGAGGTTGCTATCAGACCTCCCTGGATTACCCTAGACAACACCAGTACCTTCTTCCTGTCCAGTTTGTCCGCTAGGAAACCAGCAGGAAATGGAGCTAGAGCCGACAAGACCATTGAGACCCCAGCGACGCCGACGTATAGTGGGGTAGAGAGGCGGAGGAGGAGAAATGCGACCGCTATTGTGTACATTACCCCGGAAACATGCATGAAAGAAGTAGCAAACCAATAGTACCTATATCCCTTATTTTCCCTTAGAGCCCTTATTAGGTTCATTTTCCCTTAACTCCTTGTAAAGCTGTGAGGCTATCTTCCTGCCTTCCTTGGTCAAGCCAAAGTATATACCCTTTGGCTTGTGCCCCATCTCCTTTGCCTTCACCTTTAGCCAAGGCTTTACTGAAGAGGTGACGGACTTCTTCAAGGCCCCTTGGAACCTAGTGAGGTAGCCGAGCTTCTCCAGTTCCCTACAAGCTTGGTCTATCTCGTCCTCGTTGTACTTAGGCGCCCAACCGCTCTCCCCCAATAGCCTCCTAGCCATATACCATGGATTGTCCGGCCCGTACTTGTAGATGTGAACAAGTATCTTCTTCATGAGTTCGTTGAGCTCAGGCATTTACCATCACCTGCTCCGCTAAGGCTTTAGGAACTTCAATAAGCTTGCCGTCCACTTCTAAGAATACCTTGTCCCCCTCCCTTTTAACTAGGATCACCTTTCCGGGGACAAGCCCAATCCTCTCGGCCTCCCTCAAGATCCACTCCTCCTCCTTAATTATCATGACCACCTTATACGAGCCCGACTGGATTTGCGAGAGGGGTATGCCCTTTACTTCGCCCCTCCCTGGTATGGGGTGACCGTGGGGGCACGTGGACGGGTATCCAAGTACTGCGTCTATCCTGTCCAAAACGTCGTTGGGCCATATGTGTTCCAGCTTGTGGGCAATCTCGTGGGCCCTTATCCAGTCGAGTCCCAGGATGTCCGTCAAGAGCCTCTCTGAGAGCCTGTGGGACCTAATGAGCCTCTCTGCGAGTTGCCTCCCCTCAGGGGTGAGCCTTATCCCCCTTTTATCCCTTGCTATTAAACCAAGGGACTCCAACCTGCTTATAGCCTTGCTAATTGTCCCAGGAGAGACGTTAAAAGCGACTATCAGGTCGGAGACCTTTGCGTGTCCCCTCTGGGTCTCGATCTCGTAGATCTCCTTCAAGTAGTTTTCCAGGGGCTCGGAGAGTTCAACCATTGTATTAAGCTTTCACTTTAGCCTTAATAATCTCAATAAGCCTACACACTGACTCTTCCTTTGCGAAGACCTCTATGTGGGTTTCGAACTTACCGTTTATCCCGTTGCTCTTTAGGTACTGCTTGAGGTTCTCAATCGCCTCGTCCACAGCTGAGGAGATGTGGGAGTGAAAACCGGTTCTAGTCACGACGTCGGGTAAATCCAAGTTATCTACCTTCACAATTGCGTAGAACTTTTTCCTATCCAGATCCATATCAGTCTCTCCAAAGTATTAGTCGAATTGCAATGTAAAAAGGTTGAGGTTGTCAATTCGAACTTAAGAAAGTTATTAAAGGTGTTTTTCTAAACTTGATTATATGTACAAGATCGTTGTCAAGGTAACCGGCGCGTCCCCCAGGAGCTCCTTATTGACGTTCAAGAAGGCTGGTTTTATCCCAATCTATTACCGAAAGGAAGGCAATAGAGAAGTTTACACTGCCCTATATAAATCCAACGATCTGAACGAGCTTAAGGAGGCAGTAGTCGACTTAGCCTACCTTCTCTCAAAGGAGGGCAAAACTGGGGGACACGACTTCGTTACGGTGTACCAAGTCCAAGACAAGTACTTAGGTAAAGGGATAGGTAGCCTCCTTGGGGCCGGGATTGGGTGGCAACTGGGAGGAATAGGTGGCATGGTACTTGGGCTTTTAGGTGGGCTTATTTTGGGCGAGTTAGTAGATATAGAGATGGGAGAAAAACTGATAGGTGTTTGGGGATGGCCGATCTCGATAGCGTATTAGCCAATAGGTTAGGAAGCTCCTTAATAGGGCTGTTAATGTTTGGCAGTTCCCTTTACCTAGTCTTGACAATACACTTCAACCTAAGCCAGCTCCTAGGTGTTGCGTTCAACTTCAACCCTTACCCGTTCTACTTTGTAGGACTTATCATAGGCTTCGAAAGACTAGTCTTTGGGATAACTGGGAACAGGAGGCTCTACTACTTGATAATGGGGGAGAACAGCGACCTCACAATCTACTTCATCCAGGGCATCTTCATATTCGGCATAATAATAGGTGCCTACATAGGTGCTTACGCCTTCTTCTTGAGTGGCGTCTTGGACAAGCTAGCAGAGGTAGGAGAAGGAGTTAGCTTCGTGCTCTTCGCGATATCTCTCCTAAAGATGCACTGACTTTTTACACTTTAGTAGGAGCCAAGGTCCCATCTTTTTGCTCTCCTCTAATTGGAGCCCGGCTTCCTTGATCGAAGAGACGTAGTAGTCCCTGTGCTTAAGCCCAATTTTCCACCACTTGCTCAAAAGGGACGCAATAGGGCTCCCGCTCACTAGAACACCCATTACGCACCTCGATTCCCTCTTCATCACCCTAGAGATCTCGTTTATGGCAAGGGAGGGGTTGTCCAACATGTGTAGAACGAAGAGAGACGCGACGCCGTCGAACGTCCCAGTCTTAAAGGGCAGTTTTCTGGCGTCCCCCTTCACCGCGATAACAGAGGGCCTCTTGGAGATCATTTGTTTTAGGAAACTGCTGGAGATGTCAAGGCCTACGCATTTATCGCACTTGACAAAGTCGAACAGCTTCCCGGTTCCAGTACCCACGTCTAGCACAAACTCCCCACTTACGTAATTTCCAGCCTCACTCATTATTGAACTATAGGACCTACCTGCAGTCACTAAGAACCCAAAAGGGGCCCATAGGCTCTCGTATATAGGCGCTACCTTCTCCAACACGTCGTGGGTCTTCACTTCCCTCCCCAAGAAGTCGTAAATCCCCTCCGAGTAGGAGAACTTATGGCCCCTCTCACAAGTTAGGCTTGAGTCCACTTTAGTCCCGTCTATTGGACACGCGAATATGTCTAGTATTTCAGACATTAGCCAGATATCTGATAAAGTCCCTAAAAGTGATTATCTTTTTTCCATTAACAAAAAGACTCCCTATATCTTTACTTTTCATTAAATTTACGGCCCTTTCAAGGGTAGTATCCTCGTCCACTGTAACAAGGCCCGGAGTCATAACTTGGGAGACGGGTACTTCGACCTCTAGCTTCTCGACGTAAAAGTAGACCACGTCCCTAGCAGACACCATCCCCCTAGGCTCCTTCTCTACCACTGGTAAGTGCCTTATGGAGTGCGTCGTCATGATCTCTATAGCGGAGGGCGTACTCGTAAAGCTCTCCACTGTAATAGCGGGCTTTGCCAGAAGCGATACCTTCTCCTTGCCCCAGGGGAGTGAGAACACCACGTCCTTCTCAGTGATTATTTTACCCTTATAGAGCACGGCGTCCACTCCGCCCTTAACCATGGCAGTAGCTATCTCCCTAGGCTCATTGCTTTCCACGTAAACCAAGGGCTTGAGCTTGACGTCCATTAACCTAGTCTCAGTAGAGAAGAGAATTTGCCTAATTGCCTCGTCAACCGTGAAAAGGCCAATCAGCTTCCCGGAACAGGTCACCACTATCCTCCTAACGTTCCTGTTCTTCATGAAAAACATCGCGTCCAGCGCTGAGGCACCGCACTCAAGCGACACAAGCTCTGAGCCCTCAATCAACTAGTTTTACCTCCCTTATGTTGAGGGCTCTCATCAAATTAAATATTACTAAGTTCTCGAAACTCCTCTTTGCCCTTTCTCCGTTTACCTCCATCTTTAGCTCTTGTGTACACCCCTCAGCCTCCTTGACTATTTGCCTAGCTATCTCCTCGGCTTCCTCTACTTTAGTTACCTCGAACTTCTTCCCCAAGTTTAGGTCTTTGAACCCCTCAATTAAGACTACGTCAGCCGGGAGGAACCTTAAGTAGTCAAAGCAGGGGAAAAAGAGGGCACAGTCGTTGCTGTGGAAGAGGACTACCTTGGCCCCGGCCCTCATGAACCTAGAGGTGTCCTTGTTCTCGGGATTGATAACGTGGTGGGAGTGCTTCACTGTAGCGACGTAAAGGCCCTTCTCAGTTAACGCCCTTGTAGCCAATTCTATAACCCTAGTCTTGCCGGAGTCTTTCTTGCCTATGACTTGGAATATGCAGACCATATATATTTCTTTGTGGAGTTATTAATGATGCTTATCCCTTTAGAAGAGGCGAGGAAAAAGATCGAGGGCTTATCCTTTACCCCAAAGGTCACCGAGGTAGGCCTATTAGATGCAGTGGGAAAGGTGGTTGTGGAGGACGTCTACAGCGAGTTTGACGTCCCCCCTAGGGACATATCAGCAATGGACGGCTTCGCAATAAACGTAAGGGACGCTGGGAAAAGGCTAAGAGTCGTCGGCAAGCTCTATCCCTCAACCAAGGAGGTACCGAGGCTAAACGAGGGGGAAGCCTATTACGTCACTACTGGGGCCCCAATCCCAGAGGGGGCAAACTGCGTGGTAAGGGTAGAGGGCGCAAAGGTCTCCGGCGAGTACGTTGAAGTAGGGGAGAAGGTATTCGAAGGGAAGGACATAATGAGGAGGGGCGACAACGTAAAGAAGGGGGAACAGATAATAAGGAAGGGAGAGGAAGTTAGGCCATACCACTTGGGCATCTTGTCCTACCAAAGGAAGAGGAAGCTAAAGGTTCTGGACATAACCTTTGCTGTTTTTGCCAACGGAGACGAGATAGTGGAAATGGGGAAAGAGGGCGAGGGTACCCCCGACTCCATATCACCAATTCTCTTCCCGTTGCTTAAGCGTTTTGGAAGACCAGTCTACTTAGGAGTGGCTAGGGACAGAGAGGAGAGCGTTGTCGAGGTGATGAAGAGGGCGTTACAGTACGACTTCGTCATATCAATTGGGGGGTCTTCCATGGGAGAAAAGGACTACGTAAAGAGGGTGATAGAGAGGATGGGGGAACTACTCTTCGAGGGGGTCTCAGTCAACGTGATAAAGAGGGCAGGAGTTGGGATTATACAGGGGAAGCCTATCCTAGTGTTGCCAGGGCAAGTGGTCTCTGCCGTCACTTCCTTCCACGAGCACGGCCTTGGCCTTATCTCCAGGTTCCTCGACGTGGAGGTAAGGAGATACGAGGAAGTCGAACTGGCCTCTGACATCGAGGTGGCCCACAAGATGGAC
>JBBINF010000078.1:0-6651 GCA_037444045.1 Sulfolobales archaeon
TTAATCTCATGGTCTCACAATAATTTAGTTCTCAACAGAGCTTTTACTTTTCCCTTGTCTGTGACGGGAAGGCTACACTTGTTCCCCACGCAGACAAACGCCCTACTTCTTCCTTTCCCCTCGTTTATCATTGCCCTTACCGTTGGGTTAACTTCGTCCTTGTAGTCGACCGTCACCTTTTCCACCGCTCTGAATGGGTAATAGGTAAGTAGGGCCTCCATGTGGAGCTCTTCTGCCTTTCCGTCTTTTTCGTCTATTATTACTACGTGGGCCCCACCGTTTATGTAAGAGCCCAAAGTGTGCACTGCTCCAGCGACGAAGGTCGGGTCGTCTGACGCCGATATCACGTCTAGCCTGTTCCCTACTTGGGCGTAACCCATAAGCTCAAGCTTGTATATACCCCTTAAAGCCAGGGAGACGGCTGACTCGTTAGGCATGTCGTACTTGGGTACGTTTCCTAGGGAGTCCACAAACCTCCCGTTCTCTTCAAAGGAACTTAGCTCGTGGTAAACGTCAATGGCTCTTTGCAGGTACTTGCGGTCAGAAGTCACTTCATAAGCAGCTATCAACGCGTTAAGGGCAGAAGCGTAGTCCTCCAGGAGCCCGTCACTGCCACCGTCTAACCTTCTAGTTATCTTTCTTCCTAGCCTCTCAATTACGTTCAATGCCTCTTTTCCTCCCTTTCCAGTTAACAAGTGAGCGTAAAGCAGTGACTCTGCTGCTACGCAGTTTGGATGCGTGTAGGCGTTTTCGTCTACAAAGGGCCTTTTCCGGGTCTCATCCCTGTACTCCCTAAGCCTCTCTCTGACTACCCTTAAGCCCTTGATTGCCTCTTCTTGGGAAACGCCCGTGCTTCTAGCCAATTCCCTTATATCGTACGTTAGTCTGAGGACTTTTCTCCCCTCGACTTCTCCCCCAGGCTCGTAGATCCCGAATATTTTCTTGTAGTTAGCGCTTTCCTTCCCTAAAGCCTCGTCCATTTCAGTCTCCGTCCAAGTGTAGTACCTGCCTTCAACGCCGTCGCTGTCCGCGTCAATGCTGTTGGCGAAACCGCCTTCCCTGAAAAGTTCCCTCAAGAGGAACTGGACGGTTAGGTCAAGTGCGTCCAACATAACTGGGTCTCCGGTTGCAAGATAGCCGTTAAAGTAGTCGTAAACTAGCTCGGCGTTGTCTATTAGTAACTTTTCAAAGTGGGGTATCCTCCATTCCCTGTCTACAGTATACCTATGGAACCCACCGCCGACTTGGTCGAATATGCCTCCATGGTACATTTTACTTAAGGTAAAGGAGGCCAGTTTTTTGCCCAGATCTTCTCCAGTCCAGGCAGTGTAGGCTAAGAGGAACTGGTCTATCTTAGGGTGGGGAAACTTAGCGGAAGTGCCTATACCTCCATACTCGATGTCGTAAACCCCAACAATCGTTGAGTAAGCTAGGTCAACTACGTCTGGGCTTGACTTCTCTGGGCTCTGTAGGTTTTGTAGTTTGGCGATTGGAATAGAGGAGGACTCTATCTTGTCTCTTTCCTGGTTCCACAGCCTCAGAATTTCCCTAAGCAGCCTCTTTAGGCCTATCCTCCCATAGGAGTCCTCTGGAGGGAAATAGGTGCCACCGAAAAACACCTTTTTGTCCGGCGTCATGAATACCGTCAACGGCCACCCTGACTCCCCTGTTATCGAGTAGACCATGTTCTGGAGGGTTCTGTCAAGGTCGGGCATCTCGTCCCTGTCGACTTTAATTGCAACGAAGTGCTCGTTAACGATTTTAACTACCTCTGGGTCTTCGTAGCTCTTGTCCATTACGTGGCACCAATGGCACCACGCAGCCCCTACGTCTACGAGGACGGGCTTATTTTCCTTCTTTGCCCTCTCAAAGGCTTCCTCCCCCCAAGGGTACCAGTCTATTGGATGATTTGCGGACTCCCTTAGAAAGGCGCTCTTGCTGTTAGCTAACTTATTCATACATAATACAATAAAATCAGGAATATAAGTTCAAAAATAGACTAAGACTTTCTCCTATTAAGGAGATAGATAGCGCCGAAAAGTCCTATGAACCCGAAGCCCATTAAGTCATTTCTAGGCAAAGACAACGGATCTCCATGGCTCTTGGTAAACACTGCAGTTATGGACTGGTTACCGAAGGCTATTATCCACAAGGGAGTTAAGGAGGAGAGATTTGACCACGAACTGAAGGAATACCCCTTTCCGGGCTTAGGAGTTAAGGATATAGTAGTCCCTTGAATTAACTTAAGCACGCTGGTGTTTCTGACAACTTCCGAGGATCCGTTGTTGAACCCTACTATTACTTCACCGTTTCCCTTAACGCTAATGTTTACATACGATATTACCGGAACCAGGGACACGTTAATGTATTTTGTGGTGCTAGGGTCTATCTGCGCTTCATTTGTTGCATTCCCGTTTATCTCAACTTGGTAGCCCAGTTGGGTGGTGTAGGCAATTACGTAAACGGTTCCGTTATGAACTTCCACGGTTTCGTTCTGGTTGACGGTTACTACGTAGTTGCCCTCATCTATCATTACTATAACGCCGTTTCCGCGAATGTTGACGTGAATTGTGTACGCCGTAGCTGGCATGGACAAAGCCAAGACTAAGAGAAGCAACGTGGCTCTCATGTCGTTAAACTATATAGAAAAGAGGACTCGCCCGTGGCCGAATGTACAATGCTTATAACCTTTTTTGCAAATAGACTTGTTGATGTTGAGCTCGACCTTACCTGAGACGTGATGACGGGTTGTTTGTCTGAAATTACGGTGCTTCTAGCGTCGCTTATCAGGGAAGGAGGAAAAACTAACAGTACCTAGTTGGCGTCTGTATTATGCGTACAAAGGATTTAATGCGAATAGTATTACCAGGCTATAGCCAAATGAAGGTAATACTAGGCGTCCCCGACATGAGGATTCCCGTCTGGGGGTTGGGCGTTCCACTCATGGTAAACCAATTGTCTTGGAGTAAGGTACCCTGGGAGAACGAGACGTGGGTGGATTCTGGCGGTTATCAGACCATGGTGAGGGGGGTAAAGGTAAGCCTTGAAGCGGTACTAGAGAAGTACAAGATACTCAACGTCGACTACTACATGAGCCTGGACATACCCCCTGCCCCTTGCTCCCCTCCCTCTCCCCTCAACTTCAGGAACTTCGAGTACTTGTACTCTAGACTAGAGAAGAGGATAATCCCAGTAGTCCATGCCTACGACGTTGAGTCCCTAAGGAAGGCAATAGACTTCTACTCCCAGTACACGGACGTCATTGCCTACGGTGGCATTGTCCCTCCCTCACTGAACGGCGGAGGAGGGAAGAAGCTGGCAGTGGTCATCTACAAGTTACTGAGGAGGGAGTGGAAAGGAAAGATCCACGTGTTGGGTGCAGGGTCACCATTTATGAGAAGACTTTTCCACGACGCCGACAGCGTTGACACCTCAACTTACCGGGTTAAGGCAATCCACGGCATGGTACTAATCCCCGGCCTAGGGGAAAGGTACGTGGGGGAGAGGAAAATAGTCTGGAGGGCCAGGAGGGCAACTGAGGAAGAGGTAGAAGTGCTCATGTCGTTCCTAGAGAGGACCGGGTTCCCATTCCAACCTAGGTTAGACCACTGGAAGAGCAGGGCACTCATCAACGCATGGGTGCTATTGCACTCAGAGTACGAGAAGGATCACCCGCTTATAAGGTACGCCAATTCTGTAACAAGCCCAGAGGAGGAGTTAAATGGGCTCTGCATGTGAACCACTTCTTAAACACCTTCCCCAGACTAGGGAGCCAATCATAAAGAGGGCTGACGTGGATCTATTTAAGCATCCAGTGGTGACCGCATGGCACGAATACTTCTTGAGGGAGTGGCACAGCGAAAAGCCCATAGCCCTCCTTTTGCCCTGCACTTCAGTTAAGCCTTACTCTAGGTCGGCCACCCACAGACTTGCTTACGCACTACTGAGGAAATACGGGCTAGAGACTAAAGTGCAAGTGTACTCGGTATCTGAGCCTATGCTGTTAGTCCCACGGGAGCTAGAGGAATGCTACCCCTTCAACAGCTACGACTATCCACCGGCGTTAATGACTGAGAGCGAAAAGGAAGAGTTTGCCGAGCTCCTGTCAGTGGTTCTACAAAAAGTTGCCAAGCTTCACATTAGAGTCGTGGCGGTCTTACCAAAACACCACTTTAGAATACTCACGCGGGCCAGCCAGTTAGCTGGGCTCCACGTTGAACTACATCCATATGGGAGGTTAGCGTTTAAGACGATAAGTGAAGTATTTAATTCCATTTCAATGCGAGAATGAAAATAGTTAGAAGCTAGGAAAAATATAAAAGCTCTTTGGCCACTTTCGATCTCTTCGTCTATGACTGGCCTCCTCTCCTTATGGAGGTTCCCTCTGATCAGTTCGGGCCTATCTAAAACGACACATAGTTCTTCTCATATCAAATAGGCCGAACAGAGGAGCATGAGGAAACCTTCAAACTGTTGCTCTGGTTTTCGTTCTCCCCATCTTATCCTCTCTACTCACAAGCAGGGGGTGTTGAAAAAGATTAGAAACCTAACCCCGTCCTATAGGGTGAGGCTTTTCTCATTTTGTAATTCTAGTCCGTTAAGGTGAGGATGTGGTCAGCTTTATTGACGACATTCTGTAGGCCTCCTTTAGGGCCTCCTCTGGCCTTAGAGAGTACTTAATGATGTACTTCTTAACTTCCTTGTAGCTCTCAGGGCTTTGGACCACCTCCTTAGACGTTGAGAGTAACTTCAAGTATGTGGCTCTCCTTTCGATCTCCTGTTTTACCTCGTCGAGGGACTTACCCATCTCCTCTATCCTGCTTAATAGTACTTTGGCATTATCTAACATTAAGAAGTGACTATCGGACTTGGGCTCCCACTGCGAGACCCTTCTGAAGTCGTTATAACTGACTATCTCATCTATAGCCACTGCCCTTCTCCTTAGCACAATCTTTTCACCAACGTAAACCGGCAACCTCCTAACGTTTACAACAATGTTCATCATGGGTATCCATTCCTTAGGGATGTTTAAGGGTTCGTTCATTAGCCTCTTTATTGCACTGTCAGTATCGTAAGCGTGGAAAGTCGTTGCGCCTCCGTGCCCAGTGGACAGAGCTTGGAACAGTACGTAAGCCTCTTGCCCCCTTATCTCTCCGACCACTATTATGTCTGGTCTGTACCTAAGAGACAACTTCAGCAAGTCCATTAAGGTAATCTCTTTCCCTGTCCCGCCGTACACCTCCCTAGTATGTAACTGAACCCAATTGTCTTGGGCAAGCCTTATCTCTGGTATATCCTCTATAGATACTATCTTCATCGATTCCTTCGCCAAGTTAAGGATTGCGTTTAACATTGTGGTCTTTCCCGCTCCAGTTACCCCAATAACCATGAAGGACATCCTCAAGTCTATGGCGTACCATAGATAGGAAGCCACTTCCGGCGAAAGCACTCCGGAATTTATCAAGTCCAGAATTGTAATAGGCTTCTCATTGAACCTCCTTATCACAAAGGAGGAACCCCTAGCACTCACTTCATTTCTGAAGGTGGCCGCGATTCTATCGCCTTTAGGTAGTATTCCGTCGTTTATTGGAGTGGCTATCGAAATCGTCTTATTTGCTAGGGTCATATATCTCATTACCACTTGATCCAATAGCTCTGCTCCGTCAACTTCGAGATCCAGAACTCTCATTTTCTCCTTAATTACTATATTTGTAGGTAAGTACTCGTATTCTCTGTGGTACACGAAGATTGGCAAGTCAAGTCCGCTGCACGAGATGTCTTCTATCTTGTAGTCAGCCAAAAGGGGGGTTAGGATGTTGTAACCGAACATGTTTCTCAGCAAGTAATAGAGGGCGATCTTTCCTCTAGTACTCAGAACGATCAGTTCTCCCTTACTCCCCTGCACAATTTCTAGGTCTTTCCTCTTTATCGAGGACTCGTATATTACCTTGCCTAGGTCTAGCTGATCGGTCTTCGAGTTAAGTAGCTCTCTTTCAATTTCAGAGATAAAGTACTTATATATTTCGAAAGACTGGTTGTCTATCGGTGGTTCGACGAGGACGTACTTGTAAATGCCCTTGTTAATGTCGTAAGTTATAAAGACGTGTGGATTAGCTATGCTGAGCTCCAATTTTGCTGCGGTAAAAGTGTCCTTTATTTCTTTTGGAACGCTTTCTAATATATTTATATCATAATCGGAAATTATTTCTGTAACCTCCTCCACGGGAGCCGAGATGGGAAGAAGGTTCACCGGCATCTTAACTTCTTCTATCTTGGTCTTACCGCCAGCGTTTCTAAATTTCAGTTTGGAAAATACACTAGACATTACAGTCACTATTGATTTACCCCCTTATAAATTTTGTAAATGCTAATATTATGAATTAGAAAAGATGAAGTGTGCTGTAAGGAATTTTTAAAGTATATAACTAAATCATTTCTATCAGAATAACTTTTAGGACGTCACACTAGTTCAAGATTTATAAGGCTCAGCCGTCTCTGAAACTGAATTATTTTAATATTCGGATTGGAATGGTATTTTAAGATAGCATGCTGATTTAAAATGCTTAATAATACAAGTAGATAGTATGATACTGAAGTTAAGGAAGGCTGGTACTGCGGGAACCTCTATAGCTAAGGGCACTACTAGGAGTT
>JBBINF010000079.1:0-6538 GCA_037444045.1 Sulfolobales archaeon
TGTAGCTGAGACAAAACCATAGAGTGAAGCCGCAAACACCTCAATAGTCCCCACTATTCCGCCGAAAAGTAAAGTGTCCACTACTGCTACCGCGTTAACGTTCACCATGTTCTTCCCGTCGACGTAAGTCCCCAGGGGGAACTGGGCACTGGGAGGGGTTAGAGGTGGGCCGTAGGGCAGGCTGTAAATGGAGAAGAAGACGGAGAGGACGACTACTGTAACAAAGGCTATTAGGCTTAACCTCATCAACGCCTCACCCTTGGGTCTACTACGCCGTAGACTAGGTCTGCGAGGAAGTTGGAGACGAGGACTATGGTTGAGTAGATGAGTAGTACCCCCTCCACCACCCTTATGTCCCCAGTGTCGACGCTGACCTTCAGCAGGTAGCCTAGGCCAGGCCAGGAGAATATTGCCTCTATTAGGAACTCGGCTATCAACATCTCGACCAATGCAGAGGATATAGTGGAGAGGGTAACCACCATGAGGTTGCCCAAAACGTGGCGGTACATGACGATATCGTCACTGAGGCCCTTAGCCTTAGTAGCCTGGGGCGGCGTGGAGAGGACTGTGTACACTACCCTGTTTGCGAAAATGCCTATGTAAGAGAAGAAAAGCGATATTACAGGGAGTACGAGGAAGGGAAGTACGTTCCCAGTGGGGGAGCCAACGGGGAACACGGGGAGGTAGTAGTGGAAAGCGTAGAGCAGGGCTATACCTATGACCCATGCCGCCAAGGCGTTACCTATGTATTTCCATTTCTGTATCAGCTTCATCGTGAGACCCCTACTCCTTATCGCGTCCATCACCAGGAAGGCAGAGGTGTAAACAGTGGAGGAGAAGGATATACCAGTGAGGAAGCTTGAGTAAGAAAGGGAAGTCAAGATCAGCGAGTCCACGCTCACGTCGTTCTTGCTTAGGCCCATGTTGAAGGTCAAGAGGTCGACCACGTTACTAAGTGGGGCGAAGTCCTTTAAGGTCTCCAGGAGGACGACCACCGCCAGGACTACTACCAAGGATATGAAGAGGCTGGACAACCTCTTTAACGCGTACTTATATATTGAACCGCCCACAGCGTTCCCCCTTGACAGTTCTCCGAGCTCCCTCTCTTGGATAAGCAAAATAGTACTCCTAAACCCCAATGCAGTTCCCAGAAACACCATGAAGATGGAGGGGACTGAAAGGTAAGCTAGAGGTTGCACGTACCCCTGAACTACAAAGACGTAGAGCTCAGTCTTGTTTAAGGGGTAGGGATGGACCCCTTGGAACTGGAAAACGCCATTGCTGGTTATCACTGTGGAATTTGGGTAGCCCTTGCTCAGCACAGCCCAGTACTGGTACTCCCAGCCAGGAGGTGGGGTTGCAACGCTCGAGTTACCGTAACCTACCTCATAAAAAGGGGTCGTCTCCATGGAAAAAAGGGAAAAAGTGACGCCTAGGGCAAGTAGAACTACTGAGAACAGCAGGAGGTAAGGTCTCATAAGCTTTTGCAAAGTGAACTTGTGTTAGCTTAAAAGGTTGCCTTATATGCCCACCGTCTTGAAGGAAACGTTCTTCACCATGTCTATCCCCACTGCAAAGGCGAAGGAAATTGCTAGAACCTCTAGGACGTAGAACAGGGGGAGGGGAGTGACTAGTATTCCCAGCCAAGAGATTAGGACGGTGAAGACTATGTCGGCAATGCTAGAGGACAGGAGGAAAGTACTGGGCCTAGAAGACCACATGCTCCTCCTCTCCCTTACTACGTAGACTGTTAACTGACCGCTGAAGACCAAAAGGTCGAACACGAAGGTGTGGATCTCGTCCTGCGAGAGTCCCTGTTCAAGTGCGACCCATAGGGCGAAGAATGACTCAACCACGACTAGGACTGCCAAGATAAGGGATGCAGTCACCAACTTTCTGACGTCCCACCTCTCCGGGTACTTGGAGTACCTTACGTTGTCGGTGGCTATTGACATTGTGACGAAGTCGTTTAGGAAGAGCAGGAGTATGACGTCAAAGGGGGTAGTGACGAAGAACCTGACCGCAAAGAAGGACAACGTGAGGAGTAGGACTACCTGCAACGTCTTTATGACCTTGTTCAACGTGTAAGTGAGCATCCTCTGGTATATCTTCCTCCCGGACTTGATGGCCTCTACGATGTCGGTCAACCCCTCGTGGGTGAGAACCATGCTTGCAGACGCCTTAGCCACGTCAGTTGCGTTATATACCGCTATCCCCACCTCTGCCTGCTTTAGGGCTGGGGCGTCGTTCACCCCGTCACCTGTCATTCCAACTACGTGGCCGGACTTCTGGAGGCTCTTGACTATTAAGTACTTGTCCTCCGGGTAGACCTCGGCGAACACGTCGCACTCCTCTATCCTCTTCACCTGCTCCTCCTCCGGTAGGGACTTTATCTCCCTAATGTCACATATTCTGTCCCCTATCTCGACCTCCCTTGCGATCTCCCTTGCGATAAGCTTGTTGTCGCCAGTGATCATCTTGGGCCTTACCCCTAGCTCCTTAATCTCTTGGATGAACTGTTTGCTGTCCTTCCTCGGCCTATCGTATAAGGGGAGGATACCAACTAGCTTTAAGTCCCCCTCCTCGTCGCCCATGGCGACCGAGATGGTCCTAAACCCCCTAGAGGCCAAGTCCTCTAAAACCTTGAAGTACCTCTCGTCGTTGACTTTAGCTAGTTGAGCAATAACTTGCGGTGCCCCCTTTACTACCCTCATTGTCCTCCCGCCCACCTTTACAATTGCCTCAGTCCTCTTTGTGGATGGGTCAAAGGGCTTGAAGTCCACCCTCGAGTAGTCCTCGACCCTCACGTTGTTCTCCCTTAGGCAGGCTATTACCGCGTTGTCTATTGGGTCTTGGCTTGCCTCGTCCGAGGCCATGTAGGCGTACTTCACTACGTCGTCTTTTCCGAAGCCTTCCCAGGGCACTGGGTCTCCTACCCTCAGCCTGTTCTCCGTTATAGTCCCAGTCTTGTCCAGGTTTAGTACGTCCATGGAAGCAGCGTCCTCTGCAGCGGTAAGCCTAGTCACTAGTATCCCCTTTTTGGACATCTCCAGTGCCCCCAGGGCCATTGCAATGGTGAAGGTTGCTGGGAGGGCAACTGGGACCGAGGCTATTAGCACAATGAGGGAGAAGGGGAGGACGTCAGATAGGCTGACCCCTGAGGCGAGGGAGTAGGCTATCAACGCCAAGACCAGGACAACGTCAATTGCCACTAGGTACTTGACTATGTTTAGTATCAGCTTCTCAAGGTGGGACTCTGCCCTAGCCTTCTCGACTAGCTCTGTGGTCTTCCCAAAGTAAGTCCTAGCCCCAGTAGCTATGACCACCCCATCTGCCTCCCCCCTCCTCACTATTGACCCAGAGTAGGCTACATCTCCCCTACTCTTTGCCACTGGGAGGGACTCCCCAGTGAGGGCAGACTGGTCCACCGAGATCTCGCCCTTTATTAGTTTCACGTCTGCCGGGACTATGTCCCCTAGCCTAACGTGGATTATATCTCCGGGCACTAGGTACCTAGCCGGGATCAGCTTCCACTTCCCGTCCCTTAATACCCTAGCCTGGACGCTTAGCTTTTTCCTCAAGAGCTCCACTGCGTTCTCCGCCCTATGCTCCTGCACAAAGGACACAATGGAGTTAAACACCAAGAGGAAGGCAATGATGTACATGTCTAGGTACTTCCCTAGGACGTACGTGAGGACAATTGTGGCCTCTAGCATCCAAGGTACTGGGGCCCAGAACTTCTTCAGGAACTTGAGCACTGGGCTTTCCTTTTTCTCCTTTACCTCGTTAAGACCGTATTTCTCAAGCCTCCTCTTTGCCTCCTCCTCGCTTAGCCCACTTGGAGAAGTGTCGAGTTCCCTAAGCACGTCGTCAATAGACTTCTTTTCGTAATCGGAGGACATAGTATAACTTTTTCCTGAGTCTGTTTAAAAACGGTTAACTGCCCTTAGCCCTCTCAGCTATCCTCTCAAGGGCGTGTTCAGCCCCTAGCTTGAAGTGCTCGTAGTTCCTCCTGTCGAGGAACCTTATCAAGGGGGAAGTCTTCACCCTCCAGTGGGAGATTATTTCCTTTTCCGTCACCTTGACCTCGTTAAAGCCAACTATGATCCCTTTAAGGAACTCGACCCTTAACGTCTTGCTCGCCTCGTCAACCGTTATCCTGACCTGTGACGTTGAAGGAAAGGCGAACCTGACGACCCCCTCGTAGTGGTCTCCTACCCTCTTTACGTCAAGCCTTGAGATCCCCCTCCAGAACTCCGGTATTGAGTTGACGTCCTTGACTATCTGCCAGACCTTGTCCGGGTCTTCAATCTCCTTGGAAACCACAAACTCTATCATGTGAGTACTACCTCACGCCCTCTTAAAAACGGAGGTGAGGCCCCTAGGGACTATTGCCCCCTTCCTCTCTTTAGTCCCGGAGTACAAGTAGAACTTCCTGTCCAAGTACTCCCTGTCCTTTGAGTCTAGGTACTCTATGGCCCTCTCTAGGGAGTTCTTTAACGCAAGGAAGTACTCCTCGTCCTCCTTTAAGGGTAAGTCCTTGTTTGAGTGATAAAAGGGGATCAAGTCGTCGTTATAGAGCACCATGGCAGGGAAGCCATCCATGACGTAGGGAAAGTGGTCTGAAAAGGGAGTGGGCATCTCGACCCTCTTTACCCTGAAGAAGGAGGAGAGCTCCCATAGGTCTGGGGTCGAGGAAAACACCACCCTGTTGGGGAAGAGGGCGTCCAAGGATATCATGGCAAAGGTGTCCTTCTTTGGGTGCTGAAGGGACCCTGTGCAGCACCTAGGCCCCTCCTCTGAGGAGAAGAACACAAGCTTTAGCCCGTGGTTTTTTAGCCTAGGCCTCAGGGACAGGGCTAGCTCAACTGAAAACAGGTTGTCGTGGAAGCCAGTTAGCCAGTGGTCTACGTGCGCCCCTACTACTACGTAGTCCTCCCCCTCCTTTAGGGTGACCTCCAGGTTATGGGAGTAGGTGTCCTTTAGCTCCGCCTCCCCGCAGACCTCTACGTATCCCTCCACTTCCCTGTCAACGGAAAAGGCGACTGGGTTTGGCCTTTGTAGGGAGATCCTCCTCAGCTTGTCGTCAACTACCAGTAAGCCCTCGTATCCCTCGGGCTGGGAGAGGTCAAAGGGGTGGGAAGGCATCCTAACTACCTTAATCTCCTTTCCAGTCCTTCCCTTTACGCAACCTGAGGTATAGGGCATCAAGGCGCTATTTACCCTTTCCCCGTTTACGTACACCTCCTCCCTCCTTATCTCCCAGAACTTAGTATTCACCTCCACTTTCCTGGCCTCTGGGAAAAGCTCGCTCAGCCTGTCTAGGATTGCCCTCTCCACCTTCCCGCCGTGGACTGCCTCCCCCATTTCCAAGAGCTCCCTTGCTAGCTTCATTTTCCCTCTGACCTCCTCACGTGCTCCTCGTAGTACTTAACAGCTAGCCTCAAGTTCTCCACCTCGTTTTCAACCTTCGACAGCTCCACGTACGCCCTAGCTAGGAAAAGGGGGTCGTTCAGCTTCTCAGCCACTGAGATGGCCCTCTTCAGAAGTTCCACGACCCCAGTCCTCTTGTAAACCTCCAAGAGGAGTTGGGCGTGCTCTGGGCTCTCCTCTTCAACGCCCTCGAGCTTGGAGACCGCTTCGTATACTAGCTCTGGCCTAAACTTCGACAGGAGGAGGAGGGCCCTCGCTTCCCCCTTCACGTCCCCAACCTTCCTGAAGATCTCCAAGGCCCTTTCTGCCCCCTCCTTTTCTCCAGAGGAGAGGAGCGCCTCAGCGAGGAGGCGTTCGTCCTTCAGGAACTTTGCCACCTCTATTGCCTTCTTGACGTACTCCTTCATCCCCCTCCTCGCCAGGATTATGTAAGCCACTGCTAAGTCCTCGTTGGGCATGTCGAAGCTCTCCAGCAGCTGCCTCGCCTCCTCAACAAACTTACCACCCCTGGCAAGGCAGACCCTAGCCAGCAACCTCTTCGCCTCACCCTTTACCGAGGTCTTAAGGGAGATGGCCTCCTTTAAGGAGTCGTAGGCCTCTTGGTACATCCTCAACTTCATTAGGGCCATGGCCCTGTTTACCAAGATTACGCCCCTGCTCTCCTCGTCCTTAGCCCTCTTATAGGCCTCGTCAAAGACCTCTAGGGCTCTCCTGGGCTCTCCCTTCTCCAAGTAGCAGAGGCCTAGGAGGTTAAGGGACCCACTGTCTTTCTTCTCCGAGCTCTCAAGGATCGAGATCGCCGAGTCCAAGAGCTCAGCGTCCTTGGACTTCTTGTACCTCTCAAAGAGCTCCAGGGCTGTGGAGACGGTATTCCTCTTCACTTGTTAAGTTATGGTAACAAAGAAAATAACCGTTGAAGACCTTTAATCCTTTAGAGAAAACAGGAGGCTATGTTACTTAGCCACCAAAGCGTTTACCAGTTGGCTAGGAGATTCAAGGGCTTTTCCGAGGAGAGCGTTAGGGAGAACGGTTACGACTTGAGGATCTGCGGCGACTATTACTACGAGGTTGAGGGGGGTGCCTCCTTGCCTGAAGTGCCCTCAAC
>JBBINF010000080.1:0-6437 GCA_037444045.1 Sulfolobales archaeon
CGACGCCTTCTAGGATCACTGGTATATAGTTTATGGTTCTACCTATCTTAGTGCTTCCTTTTCCGTTTTCTGTGACAAGGACTTTTGAAACTTTCCCAAGGTATTCAGAGTGGTTCTGCCTTGCTACCTCCTCGTAAAGCGCGTTTATCCTCTTTAACCTCTCGGTCTTAACCCTGTCTGGCACTTGTGGCATTGAGGCGCTCTTAGTGTTTGGCCTAAGTGAGTATATAGCTATGTGGATCTTTTCGAATCTGAGCTCCTTGACTAAATCGAGGGTGTTCTGAAAGGCGTTCTCGTCTTCCCCGGGGTGGCCAACTATTATGTCGGTAGTTATGTTAGCCATTGGGACCTTCCTCTTGATCTCCTTTACGAGTTCTCTGTACTCGTCTACAGTGTATTTCCTGTTCATAGCCTTAAGTACGTTGTCGTCGCCGCTCTGCACTGGGAGGTGGAAGAACTTGTACACTTTTGGGCTCTTATACACCTCCAGTAGGTCGTCGATGATCCTCATTGCCTGCTCTGGGGTCATCATGCCAACCCTGATCATAAACTCGCCCTCGATCTCGCTCACCTCCCTGACTACGTCGGCCAAGGAGATCTTACCAGAGTAGTCGAGGCCATAGGCTGCCGTGTCTTGGCCTGTGAGCTCTAGCTCTACCACTCCTTGGCTGACCAAGGCCCTCGCGCTCTCCACTATCTTTCTCAGTGGGTAGCTCCTTAGCTTATTCCTCGCTAATTTAGTTATGCAGAAGTTACAGTCGCCTGCACAGCCGTCTGCTATTGGTATTATGCCTATTTTACCCTCAGAGATCCTAGGTGTATAGATGGGCTGGTCTGCGGTAAGGTAGACCTTTCTCTCCTGTGACTCAACTACGTCGACTATCTTTCCAATTGCCTGAGGCCCAAGGACAGAGGCGTTGGGGGCAATGCTCTTTACCACTGCCGGCTCTGCACCAGAGAAGCAGCCTGCTACTACGAGCTTCTTGCCGGTCTTGCTCAACTCCTTTATCCTCCTCTTCATCCTCTCCCCGGTCTCAAGCCTAACGTCACAGGTGTTGATAACCACGACGTCTGCCTCCTCTAGGGAATCAGTGATCTTGTGATCCCTGTCTCTAAGGAGTGTCATCATAATGTAAGTGTCCCCCTTGTTCAACGCACAACCGTAAGTCTCAAAGTAGACCTTCATTTCACCACATATTTAAACCCCTGCGTTTATAGATTTAATGTAGGAAGATGTCAGACAAGGACTATCTGTACTTGCTCGATAGAGTTTACGCCAAGCTGCCAAAGAAGGGAAGCGAGGGTACGCAGAATCTGCCCTCTTTGCAGATATTAAGTATAGGTAACACGACGATAATAAGGAACTTCGCGGAGTACTGCGACAGGCTTAGAAGGGAAGATAAAATATGCATGAGGTACCTACTGAAGGAACTGGCAGCTGCAGGTTCCATCTCTGAAAACGGCCAGCTAATCATTCAAGGCAAGTTCTCCTCTTCCGTTATAGAGACCTTAATGGAGAGGTTCATAAGGACTTACGTCCAGTGTAGCACTTGCAAGAGCCTCGACACAGTACTGGTGAAGGAAAAGAAGGTGTGGTATATACAGTGCTTGGCCTGCGGAGCTAAGACGTCAGTAAGGCCACTGTGAGAGGACATGAAGGTAATCTTGAACGTGATAAGGGAACAGGGAAACGTTTTCGTCAATGTGTGCGAAAAGGAACTATTGGGCAGGGAGTTCAGGGAGAACGAAGTGATCCTTTACGTCAATGAAGAATTTTACGGCGGGGACGAGGTAGATCTGGAATACGCGTTTTCCTTGTTTGAGGAGGCGACTGTAGTTAGCCTCATAGGGAATAAGGTCGTGGATGAGGCGGTCAAGAGGGGATACGTACACAAAGGGGGTATTTTAGAGGTATCTGGCGTTAAGTTCGCACAAGTTTACAATTTGTGATACCACATGCCGGGTAAGTTCTGCGTTAGGTGCGGAAAGGAGAACGTAGAACTAATAGACAGACTATGCATAGACTGTTACTTGGAGACAAAACAGCTCTTTGTGTTCCCCAAGGAAATTAAGGGTAAAGTCTGCAGGATATGCGGCTCAGAGTTTATAGAGGGGAAATGGGAGAGGATTCACGAAGACGTGGAAGAGGCAGTGAAGGATCTCACCTTGAGGGAACTGTCAAAGAGGGTTGAGGTCGACAAGAACGTAAGCAACTACTCCATAGACGTGGGGAGAGTGTGGAGGGACAGTAACGGCAGGGATCACGTAGAAATAGTAGCAGAGGGGTCTATAAGGGGGAGAAGAGTCGAGGTTAAGGGGGACTCGCTCATGAGCATAGAGTATGTATTATGCGACACTTGCAAGAAGAAGAAGGCGAAGTACTATGAGGCGATAATACAGCTGAGGGGGAAGAAGGGTAGCCTAGAGAAAGAAAAGAGGAGAGTGTTTGAGTCGTTCTTTACAGAGGAAGTGATAGCTAACCTGGCCGACGTCGTAGAAGGAAAGGAAGGCGTGGACTACTACTTCATAAAGAAGTCAGCTGCCAGGAGGCTCGTCTCGTATTTTGCATCTTCAGTAGACGCAACTGTTAACGAGAGCTTTCAAGACGAGAGCACTAAAAAGGGTAAAAGGACGGCTAAGCTAGTTATTTCACTCAGGGTATGAGGCTCGGAATAGACGAGGCTGGCAGAGGACCACTTATAGGCCCAATGGTTGTGGCAGGAGTGTTGATGGACGAGAGCAAGGAGAAACTACTGAGGGACTACGGGGTTAGGGACAGCAAAAAATTGACAAGAGAGGTGAGGGAGAGGCTCTTTAACGTAATTTTAGAAAACGCTGAGGCAATCGCTGTGGCTAAGGCAGCCCCTGAGGAAATAGACAGTGCTAACTTGAACGAGCTAACTTACGACAAGGTAATCCAGATAGTAGAAGCTATGTCACCATTATCTCCGTCTGTAGTAACAGTTGATAAGGTAGGTAACGAGGAAAGAGTAATAAAGAGAATACTGGAGCTGGGGTTTACCCCAAACGTAGTGCACAAGGCCGACGAAAAATTTATTGAATGCAGTGCGGCGAGCATAGTAGCTAAAGTAGTTAGAGACAGAATTGTTGAATCGTTAAGGAAGGAATATGGGGACTTCGGGAGTGGCTATCCCTCAGACCCAAAAACCATAAGGTGGGTTATGGAAATGTACAAACGAGGGGAGCCACCGCCACCAATATTAAGGCGTTCTTGGAAAATCCTACAGAGGATTGCCCCCGGATTCTACGTTGAAAAGGGGGGTCTGATATAGATGGTAACTAACCTACCTGCAGAGGCGAAGGCGAAGTGGATAAAGGTAATGGAGGCAAAGACCCCAGAGGAAAAGATTAGAGCAATCCAAGACTTCCTAAGTTACGTCCCAAAGCATAAGGGTACGGAAAACCTTGTCTACTGGGCAAAGCGGCGTCTGGCAGAGCTCAAGGAGGAGAGCGAAAAGCAGAGGCAAAAGAAGTCCGCCTCGATCTCCTTCTTCGTTGAGAAAGAAGGGGCTGGACAAGTTATTGTCTTGGGAAAACCGGAGCTAAAAAACAGGGCAGTCAGGGCACTAACCAACGTTAAACAAGACCCTAAAGACCTCCCTGTCCCAGCCATGACGTATTATGAGGACGTGGCAATCCAGCTAGTGAACCCCCCTCCCTTGATCCTTGACTCGAGGCTCATAACCGGGAGGCTCATAGGCCTTGTCAGGAACGCTGACGCAATCCTCGCAGTAGTCTCCGACGAGGGAGAGTTCACTAGGATCAAGGAGTTCCTGGAGTCTAACAACATCCTACTAGGCAAGCCCAAAGGCAAGGTAGTCATAGAGAGGTCTAGAAGCCCTAAGGACGGCATCCGGATCATAAATATGGGCAAACTGGTAAACACTGACGAAAACGAAGTTAGAAAATACCTTGAAGGATTTGGAATAAAGTCGGCGATTGTCAAGGTCATAGGCGAGGTAACCCTAGACGACGTGGAAAAGGCAATATTTGAGGCGACTACCTACAAGCCGGTCGTCATCCTTTCCGAGGTCAAGTTTAAGACCGATTTTCCCTTAGCTACCTTTGACGAACTGGACAAGCTTAGGAGGTACCTGTTTGAAAGTCTTGACGTAATAAGGGTGTACACAAAGGAGCCGGGGGAGGAGCCAACTAAAGAGCCACTTATTATGAAGAGGGGCGCTACAATACTTGACGTTGCAAGGAAATTACACAGTGCCCTATCGGAGAACTTCAAGTACGCAAGGGTTTGGGGTCCCTCAGCTAAGTTCCCCGGACAGAAAGTCGGAGGAGACCACCCTCTAGAGGACAAGGACATTGTAGAAATAAAAACAAAGTAAAAAATTGATGTTCCTTTTTTATAACGTGGCTGAAGAGGAGCTTGGACCTACGAAGCTAATGTTCACATGGAGCATGGCTATCAACATCACCACTGTCACTACTGCAAGGATTATGCTGTGAAGGAACCCAGTGGCCATCTTCCCAGAACCAAGTTTTCCAACTAGGAAGCCAGCGAAGTAGGCGTTATATATAGAGGAAACGGCGGAGATATAGACAGCCTTAGGTAGGAGCTCTGACGCAAGGACTAAGGGACCATAGGAGAAGCTCTGGACTAATATTAGCTTTACCACAGCAATTCCGAGGAATATAGACGCTATTAGGGCTATGACGACGCCCACGTATGGGGTCGCCATGAGTATCTTCACCTTGCTTAGGTACTTGCTCCTAACTAGGATCTGGCTCTCGATCTGCTCAGCGAGGACTTCCACAGTCTCCGGGGTAAGGCTACCTATGTCTAACATGTCTGCAAGTGAGAGAAGGGCTATCTTTGAGGTGAAGTCGTTTATTCTGTCAGCCCCCAGCTTTATGGCGTCCTTTAACGGGTAGCCTATGTTAACGTAGGCCACAATGGCCCTCAGCACGTCCCTTAACTTCCCCATCTCCTTGGAGTCCTTTAAGTTCCTTATTATAGCCTCTGGCGAGAGTCCAGCCCTCAAACCCTCAGCAATTGCCCTTAACAAGTTTACGACATACTGGTCGTAGCCTGTACCTTCCCTTAACTCCTTATTAGTAACAATTGCGGGGGGAACAGACGCAATGAGCAGACCTATCAATATGGCTATAGAGGTGGGGACTATGTCTTGAACTGTCCCTGACAGCGTAAGTAGGTTAAAGAGCTGGTGTTCTAGGGCTAATATCACGAAGGTCACTATCATTCCAATGGGGAAAGTAATGTAGAACACATTATACGCTTTCATCTTCCTTTCTGGGAACTTTAGCTGAATTGAGTCCACCATGAACACGAAAAGCAGATTAATCATTGGGATGAGAAGGACTGCTACAGCCCCCATTAGACCCAACGTCAGCCCTCCACCAAGTTGAGGAAACACCGCCTCCAATATTAGGACAAGGAATATCATTATGTACCCTGAGGCCAGCCATATTACGTAACCTTCGCCAACTCCGGACAAGTTCTCCGCCGCCTTATCCCCAAGGAGCTCGAACTCCCTCACCAAGGCTTTAACCTTTGCCTCCATTGTCTCAATTACAGGGGCTCCGGTCCTTACCGCAGTGATATAAGTGTTTATGAAGTCGTTGAAAAGCTTTGACGGCGAGACCTTGGTTGTCTCCCTTAAGGCCTCCTCCACGCTTTCGCCTAGGTACTTCATCCTCTTGTAGCCATAAAGCATCAGTTGAGTCACGTATTGGAAAGCACCAGCCTTTGGTATCCTCTCAAACAGTACTCTTGGGCTAAGCCCAGACCTGAGGAATATTATAAAGACGGCGGAGAATGCAAAAGTCTCGGCGTTAAGGCCGTTCTTTCTACTGTCAATAGCTTGAGACACGTTTAGGTAAGATATAAAGTAGGTAACTACAGGAATCACTGCGCCAAACATTACCATCATGAGGGACACTGCCAAGAACTTGGCCTCCCTGAGAGGGAGATAAAACTTAAACAGAATAAGTAGCCCAAATATTACTAAAACGAGGCCTATAGCCAAGCCGACCAAAGTGAAGAAGAACGTCCTAGCAGCAAAAAGCACTGGATCCTCTGTGGATCCAGCCAACATTAGCTTCTCTTGGTAAGTCTTTGCCATTCTCTTTACTATCCCTAGATTGTAAAACCCCATGTACAATGAACTTGGACTCCCAGTAGTGCCTTTCACACTAGAGGTTCCCGCAGTAGAAGATTTCCTTAACTTCAGTGCCATACTATCTACTTGTACTTAAGGTATTTTAAATCAACATGTTATCTTAAAATACCATTCCAATCTTAACATTAAAAGAATAATTCAGTTTCAGATACGGCTGACCCATATATATCTTGAACTAGTGTGGCGTCCAAAAAGTTATTCTGATAAAAATGATTTAGTTTTATTCTTTAAAAATTCCTTATAGCACAGCCCTACTCTTAT
>JBBINF010000081.1:0-6336 GCA_037444045.1 Sulfolobales archaeon
CGTTGAGAATAGCCCTCTCCCCGGATTGGACTGCTACTTGGGCTGACATGGGGACAAAGGAGTTCTTTATTGTCATGCAGTCTCCTGCCCCGTATACGTCATCGAAGTCAACAGACCTCAAGTACTCGTCCACCAGCATCCTGTTGTTGACGTTGCTCAACCCCATCTCCTTAATTATTGACGGTCCCCTCATGCCTACGGTGAGTACAACTAGGTCAGCCTTTACCTTTCCAGTAGACGTCTCAATTACTTCCCCGACGCTCTCGACCCTGGAGTCCAACATTACCTCGACGCCCATGCCCTGGAGCCTACTCAGAGCGAAGTCCGAGGACTCGTGGCTCATGAAGGAGAGGAGCCTCTTCTGCGCCTCTATTAGGTAGACCATCTTTCCCATCTTGGCTAAAGCCCCGGAGAGCTCGACCCCTAGGGTACCACCTCCCAGTACCGCAACGCTCTTAGCGCCCCTTAATGCCTCCCTGAGCTTCAAGGCGTCTTCCACGTTCTCTAGCTTCATTACTTTGCTAGCCCTTACCTTGCTTGTGTCCTGTTCGAAGCCAAGCGAGATCACGAGTTTGTCGTAGCTCACTTCGCCCTCGCTAGTCATCACCTTCTTCCTCTTGAAGTCGACCCCCCTGACCCTCGCCCTCAAGAACTTCTTGGGCAACGGCAACATAGCCAGGTAGGGGTCTCCTGTCTCAACCACGTCCACGAGCCTGTGGGTCAAGGTGAAGTAGTCGTCCTTTTCAATCACTATAGATTCAGGGTTCTTTAAGAATGCCGAAATCCCAGCAAATCCTGATCCTAAGATTACAACTTTCATGATGATAATTTATACCTACACAGTATTAAACTAAACTTCATAGCAATTTATATTTCCAGAGGTGGAGGGTTTAAAAAGGTCAGCCCGCTGAAAGTCGATCACCAAGTTTCACTCCCCGAAAACTCATCATCCTTTTATGATAATACCCCTCAAGAGATTTAACATGTACTTTGAAGATATAGTTAACGCTTCTCTTCTCAGGAGGAAGTACCAAGAGTACGAGAGGGCCCTCTCCTCAAATAACGTCTCTGAAATAAAGGCCGTCATTAGAGACTTCCTCAACTTTGTGAAGAGCGTAAAGTTCTACGTGTCGGACGCCTTGAGGTCTATAATCGAGAGTCAGGAGAAGATAGCGAAAGAGCTCATCCTTGTAATAAGGGTGAGGTACTTAATAATATTTGCCTATAAGACCATCATAAGGAGGTTAGCCCACTCGCTGGTCAACGCGATAAGGAGCTTCCAGTCCCTGCTAACTGCTTAAGGAGACCCTGAGCTGGTGGCTCCTGGGGAACTCGACCTCTATAATCCTTTTTACCACCACCTTAACCTCATCCTTTTTTACCGTAAACACCGCGTTGTTGTAGCCGTGTTCGTTGAACTCGAACTCCTCCCCTCTTCTCCTCACCTCAAACCACCTGTCCCCCTTGAAGCTCTCCACCCTCAAGACCTTACCTTCTGGGAGCTTAAGTATCTGGGAAGAGAGGAGTTTCTCGGCCGACTTTATTGGTATCCACGGCATAGTTTACTCGTTGAAGGGGAGAGTTAAATATCTAGGAATTGCCTAGGGGTTTTGTCGACCTTCAACGTTACACAGGAAAAGCGTTTTTGTTTTAACCTTTCGTTACAAAAACTTTTTCCCTCGAATGCCTTAAATGCCACTATGGACGTTACTGTGGCCATCCCAACCCTCTGTAGGCCTTCACTCCCAATCCTCCTGAGGAAGTTAAGGAGGTATAAAGACGTAGAGGTGATCCTAGTGTACAAGGGGGAGCTCAACACCAAGGAATACAACAGGGCAATAGAGCAAAAGGAGGGCTACTACGAGGAGGCGTTGAACATAGCCCTGAGGGAAGCCTCATCCCAACTACTCCTAATCACCGACGACGATGCGATCCCCTCAGACAGGTGGGTTGAGGAACACGTGAAGTTCCACGAGGAGCACTTGAACGTAGGCGTCTTGACCGGACGCATAGTTGGGAGGAAGTGGAAGAACTACCCAAACACCCTCTTCCAGAGGCTACGCGACACCATCTACATGTGTGAGTACAGCCCTAAGTTCAAGGAGTACGTCGGCTTTTTGACTAAGACAGGCCTCTCTGTTGATAGGCGAGAGCACAGGGGTAACGAGAAGACCCTGGCAATGGCTGGGGTTAACATGAGCGTAAAGAAAGAGGTGTACCAAGGCCTGCAAGTCCCGGAGTACTCCCTAAGGGGGAGCTACAACGAGAGCGTCATAGCGCTCCACGCAATAATGAAGGGGTTTGACGCGTTTTACTTCGACGGCGGCGAGGTGTACCACGGCGGTGAGGAGTCCCTCTCGAGGTCGTCTGACACCCTAGCGGAGAAGTACTTAGCTATAGAGAAGTACTCCTTCCCCTACGCCGTATGGAGGGTATTGGGCATAAACGTAAAGCTGCTTGAGGAACTTTACTTTTTAGCTAAAGGGGAGGAGAGAGTGGGGCTGGGGATAGCACTTGAGGGGATAAAGAATAAGGTGTGCCCCCACAAGTTTCGGGAACTGCTCAGGAGTTCTGCTAAGGGCTTACTCCTTGACCCTCCTTAAGTAGCCCAAGACCATAGATGCAGAGATGAAGGCAACGGTGGTTATGAAAGAAAAGACAGACGTCTCCACCACAATCACCGACTTAACTACAAGTGAGACAAACGCCAAAGACACGGAAGTCGAGGAGAGGGCAAAGGCTATTAGCTGGGCGTAAGGCACGAACTGCACGTATTTCCTCCCCCCTGCCTTCACGAAGTAAAGGAGGGAGCCCAATACACCTAGGAAGGCAGAGGCTAATAGGTCGCTTGTCAACAAGTAACCTAGGGCAAAGAGCGACGCAAAAACAAACACCCCGACGTACCATTTCATGAATATGATTTTTATTATGCAATTAAATAAACTTGTTGAAGCCGTTCTTCAAGTAGTAGACAGTCCTTATTAGCTCAGCGTGGCTCCAAACCAAGGGCGAGACGGAGGGGTAATTACCCGAGGGCGAGACCTGCTCCGGGATCACGCCGGTGTTTAAGGAGTTCTTCAGTACCCAGTCCAAGTACTTCTTTGCGTTCCCCGGATCGCCCTCAAAGACGTAGTGCTGGGCCAACCACAAGGTGGATATGAACCATGCGTTTGGCTTTTCCCCTTCCCTTAAGTACCAGTCCCCTTCATACCTCGCTATCCCCCCGTTTACGTTTAGGACCTCCTCTACCTTCTTCCTGTTGGCTATTACCCTGTCGTCCTTGGGGTCTAGGGCTAGCATCGCTCCAAGGAGAGTGCTTGAGTCAACCTTGTCGTCGTGGAGGCTCCTGGCAAAGTGGTCTCCCACGAAGAACCTGTCCAACCCTTTCTTAACTTCCTCAGCCGCTGCCAAGTACTTCACCTTGTAGTCATCGTCGCCAAAGAACTCGGCGAACCTAGCTGCTGCCATAAGCCCAGCGTAGACAGCAGCTGAAGTGAAGAAGTGCACCCCGAGCCTTTCTTCCCAGAGGTCGTAGGAGGGTAGGGGGAGTCCCGTCTCCTCGTCCCTGTACCCCGCGAGGAAGTCGGCAGCCGTCTTTATAGCTGGTCTGTAAAAGGACTTTATGAAGTCCACGTCCCTGAAGAGGTAAAAGTGGACCCACGCGGCGTAGAGCATTAGGGCAGTCTCGTCCTCTTGGATGGGTATGTATCCAGAGGTCCAGGGGTGCCAAGTGCTCCCCCAGTGCCCGTCACACGTGTACTTCTGGAACAGGAAACCCCTGTAGAGCAGGGACTTACTGAAGTTGAACAAGTTCCTGGAGAAGTCCTGGTACCCAGCCAAGGACATCGCTATTGAGGCAAAGGATGCGTCCCTGTGCCACACGTAGTTGTACGTGTCCCTGTTGAACCTCATTATGTCCGTGTCTAGGGCTGCGGGTATTGCCCCGTTGTTCTGCCAGTGGGCGGCTATTATTAGGAGAGACCTCCTGCTGACCTCGTCGAGTTCCCTCGCCTTAAATAGCCAAGCCCTCCAGTAGCTGTTCGTCCTACCTATTAACTCCTTTGGCGTCTTTCTCTCCACGTAGTCCGACAGCCTCCTGACGCCCTCGTAGCTGTTTGAGGCAGTGAGCCAGCAGAAGAAGGTACCGTTTGCCTTATAGCTCACCGCAAAGTCCACGGAACCTTGGGCAATGGGGTTCATGGACAGCGTCCCGTCCTCGCAGTCCTTCCAAGTCCCCTGGAGGCCCCCAACTTCCTTGTACCCGGTTGCGTACTGGTAGGTGTGGAGGTTGCAGGAAAACATGAACCACCTGTCCCTCTTGTAGTGGACCATGGAGTCCGTGAAGGGGTCGTAAAGGGCAGTGTCCCCTACGTTGTTGTTATAGACGTTGAAGTTCCATGCAAAGAAGATTATTGCCTCTTGGGACATGGAGACCTCCCTAACCAGGGTTGGGTAGGCCATGTCGATCGTGTCCCTTATCTTGACCTTGAGGTCGTCAAACTGGGCTTCTACAGCTACTGTCAAAGTGTCCTTCTCGTAGGCTATACTAGGGTTCAACTGGTCAAGCCACGCAAACTTCCCCTTGTACCATACCCCCACCCTCGAGAACACTAGGTGGTTGTCAGTGGGCAAAGGGTAGTACAGCTCCCTCAACACGTAGTTCTTGTCGGCGAGGACAGTGAGCGTGCCGTTGCCCATGATAACGTATCTGGTCATAAATAGAGATTACAACGCCGAAAATAAAACCCTGGTGGGAAAGCTTAAGGTAATAATTAGGAATAATATTAGTATCAATAGAACTTTTTAACCCTCGTCGGAAATAGGGCTCATGCCGTACGATTTCCTTGGCTCTCTGGCCTTGGTCGTCGCCCTAGGGCTCACACACGGGCTTGATCCAGACCACGTGGCTATGGCGAGGTTGCTGAAGAAGTTCTCAAGGGTGGTGTCCTTTGCCCTCTTCCACACTGCGGGCTTCCTAATAATAGCCCTTCCCCTGGCCTTTGTGGTACTCCACTTCTCTTACGCTGGTAAAGCGATAGAGACCGGTGCCTACGCCGTTGGCCTCGCAGTGAGCTCAGTCCTCCTGTTCAGCGCAGTTACCGGGAGGGAAATGGAGGTAGAACCAAGGGGGCAGGGACTAATGCAGGGAGCCCTCGTGTTGACCCCTTCTAAGGTGGTCTCCCTCTCTTTGGCGGTAGCTAGCGGTGAGGTGGTCTACTCCTTGGCCATCCTTTTGGCCTTTGTCGCCTCGTCCTTCCTCTCCCTCCTCCTGCTCTCTGCGGTCAACCTAGTGCCCAAAAACGTCGAGAGGCCGTTCAACGTGGCTGTCTCCCTTGCCTCCATAGGTTACAGCGCCTACGGTCTTTTAACTGCAGTTTAGACAAAGACGCTCAAAGGCGGTTACCCTAATCCCTATCCCTTTAGCTATCCTAGGCTGTTCAGAATTAAAACTTAATTACAGATTAATTTTAAAGAACGTTTATTACCACTCAGCAAATAACTACACTATGCAGAGGTTCTCCGAGAGGCAAATTATAGCACTCGCCTTGACAACCGTAATAGGGGTAGTAATAGTTGGCCTGGGCATGTTTGCGCTGAGCCTCCTCCACGTTATACCGCCCGACTACCTCCTCTACATCTACGCCGGCATCTGGATAGTTGGCGTAATACTAGTTACCCACCTCGTTTCGTCGCTGATAAAGAGGAGGGCAAGTAGGGTAATTGGCGTGCCAAACGCCAACAACGTGGCATTCGTAGCCCAGCTTCTCGGTTACGTAGTTGCGTTCATAGGATTTTTCATCTTGATTAAAGTGAGCGTAAGCGCTGCCCTAGCTGCTGGGGGCTTCGCTGGACTAGTCCTCGGTCTAGCCTCTCAGACAGTCCTCTCAAACGTGTTCGGGGGGATAATGCTAGTCTTCTCAAGGCCTTACAGGGTAGGGGACAGGATTACGGTCAGCACGTGGCAGTACGGGCTACTTGCCCCCACTTACCCTCCAAAGTTCTTCTCCAACGACTTCCTTATACCGGGCTACACGGGGCAAGTCATAGACATAACCTTGCTCTACACCGTCATCTACACAGACGAAAAGGTAGTCCTCAAGATACCCAACAGCATTATGGTACAGGCCGCGATCTTCATCCACAGCGCCGAGGAGAAGAGGCAAGTCCGCACTAAGTACGAGGTGCCAAAGGACTTAGACCCGGAGCTGGTGATCCCTAGGCTCAAGGAGAGAATAAAGGAAAGGGCAGATCTACTCCTGGAGGATCCCTCAATTAAGGTACTTGAGACCACCTTGAACACCTACATCCTGGGAATAGACGTAGTTGCAAAGTCCA
>JBBINF010000082.1:0-6333 GCA_037444045.1 Sulfolobales archaeon
CTCCAACTTCACCCTCCCCGAGACCATGGCAATAGTGGGCGGGGGTTACATTGGAGTCGAGATGTCTGCTATCATGGCCAAGTTCGGCGTCAAGGTGACCCTCTACGCTGCCCACCTCCTCAACGTCTCCCAGGAGGTACAGGGAGTCCTCGAGAGGAGGCTAAGGGAACTCGGGGTCGAGATAGTGAAGGAGAGGTGCAAGGGGGTAAAGGCAGTTGACGGGAAAAAGGGGGTCATAAGCGAGAAGGGGGAGAGGTCTTTCGACGAGGTGTTGGTCGCAACTGGCAGGAGGCCAAACGTCTCTGCGGTGGAGGGAGTAGTCCCCCTTGGAAAGAAGGGGGAGATAGAGGTGGACTACAGCATGAGGAGCAGAGTGGACAACATCTACGCCCCAGGGGACGTGAACGGGAGGCACATGCTCTTCCACGTTGCCGTGCTTGAGGGCTGGGTGACTGCCCAGAACATCCTCGAGGGAGGGAGGCCGGTGGTGGAGATGGACTACAACGCCGTGCCCTATGCGGTGTACAGCGACCCCCAAGTGGCTTGGACTGGGATGTGGAAGGAGGAGGCAATAAGTGCAGGTTACCAAGTGGAGGTCAAGAGGTTTGACCTAAGCAAGGACTCTAGGGCGCAGATAGACGGGTACGCAGAGGGCTGGATAGACGTGGTAATAGAGCAGGGGTCGAGGAGGATCCTAGGCGCCCAAGTGGTCGGGGAGGACGCGGACTTGATAATAGGGGAGCTGGCGTTGGCAGTGGGGGAGAGGCTTACTTCCTACGACCTATCAAGGCTCAGCCAACCCCACCCCACTCAGCTAGAGGACATAACCTCCCTAATGAGGAAAGTAACACGGACAGCGGTTAAACCGGGTTAACAGTGTTAAACACGCCGTCCTACTCCGTAAGATATTCCAAGATTTTTATCTCCAGGAGAAAAACAACATATGATAGAGCTTTCTCTTAAGGGAAGGGGAGGACAGGGGGTAGTGACTGCAGGGGAGGTCTTAGTAGCTTCGTCAATATCTGAGGGCTACTACGGCCAGTCCATCCCCTTTTACGGCGGGGAGAGGAGGGGTGCCCCCGTCACCTCAGAGGTTAGGCTCTCTAAGGAGCCCATCTTCCTCCACAGGAGGGTCTATAACCCAGACGTGGTGGCGGTATTCGACCCCTCCCTCTTTTCCGTTTTAAACCCGCTTGAGGGCCTAAAAGAAAACGGGAAGGTACTAGTCAACACAGCAAACCCAAGGAAGGTGTGGAAGGAGACTTACGTAGTGGACGCAACGAGGATTGCCCAAGACGTGGGGCTAGTAATAGCAGGCTGGGCAGTGGTGAACACCGCAATGGTGGGGGCACTGGCGAACCTCTTAAGGGACTACGTAGACCTAGAGGCCTTAGAGGAAGTGGTAAAGGAGGAGTTCCCCGGGAAACTGGGGGAGCTAAACGCTGAGGCAATAAGCCTCGGTTACAGGGGGGTGAAGAGGGTTGATTGACCTCTCTGAAATACCAGTAGCTAAGCCCGCAAAGGGCTCAGCTGGGAAGACGGGGACTTGGAGGGTATTAAGGCCAGTGATAAGGTACGACAAGTGCACTAGGTGTAGGCTCTGCATAATGTACTGCGTGGAGAACACCATAGACCAAGAGCCAAACCTCTACCCAAAGATAGACTACGACTACTGCAAGGGCTGTGGGGTCTGCGCCCAAGTATGCCCCACTAAGGCAATAGCCATGGTCCCGGAGGTGAAGTGAGGTGTTAGTGCAAAAGGCAAAAGTAACTGCAATGGTCGGCAACCACGCGGTTGCATACGCAGTGAAGCAGGCCAAGCCACAAGTCCTGGCGGTGTTCCCAATAACGCCACAGACCACCATGTTGGAGAAGCTCTCAGAGTACATAGATAAGGGCGAGCTGAAGGCTGAGCTGATAAAGGTGGAGAGCGAGCACTCGGCGATGGCTGCGATCTTTGGCGCTGCCCTCTCTGGCTCAAGGGTCTTCACTGCAACCGCCTCCCAAGGGCTCCTCTACATGACCGAGATGATCTACTGGGTGGGCGGACAGAGGGTCCCCCTAGTAGCTGCGATAGCCACTAGGGCAATAGCGTCCCCCTGGTCCATCTGGGACGACCACCAGGACTTCGTGAGCAAGAGGGACGCCATCTGGGTGCAAATAATGGCAGAAAACGTACAGGACGCCTACGACATAACCCTGATGTCCTTTAGGGTATCTGAGGACCCCAGGGTGATGATGCCGGTCATGATGGGCTTCGACGGTTTCATTTTGACCCACACGATGGAGAGGGTGGAGGTACTGCCGGACGAGGTGGTGGACGAGTTCATACCGCCGAGGCAGTTCAACTTGGTCGACTTCGACAACCCCTTGGGGATAGGGGCAGTGGCCACCCCAGACAACTACATTAAGTACAGGAAGAGGGCAATGGAGGCCATGGAGAGGGCGAAGGGCGTCATAAGGGAGGTAATGGCCAAGTTCGAGGAGATAACTGGGAGGAGGCAGTACGGACTGACGGAGTGCTACATGTGCGAGGACGCCGAGTACTTGGTAGTTGGCATGGGAGCCTGGGTCGGGGACATGAGGGTCGCAGTCTCGAGGCTGAGGGAGAGGGGGAAGAAGGTTGGTCTGCTGAAGGTCAGGGTGTTTAGGCCCTTCCCCAGGGAGGAGGTAAGGGAGGCGCTGAAGGACAGGAAGGGGGTAGTGGTGTTCGACAGGGCGTACTCCTTTGGCTCAGGAGGGGTGCTCTCCCTAGACGTCAAGGCGAACGCCTACGGCCTCACAACGCCAGTCCACACTGTAGTTGCGGGGCTCGGAGGGAAGGACGTTAGGCCAAGGGACATAGAGGGTGCACTGGAGGACTTAATTGAGGGGAAGCTTGAGGAGGAGAGGTGGTTGGCATGATGTTCCTGAGGGGAAACGCAGCCTGCCCGGGTTGTCCGATACCTAAGGAGCTGGACGCGTTGCTTGAGGTGACTGGAAAGAAGACAATCCTAGTAGTCCCTGCAAGCTGCACTAGCGTCATCCTTGGGGACACTCAAGGCGGCCAGCCCTCCACAGTGCCGGTGATCCACAGCGCCTTTGCGGCTGCCCCAGCAATAGCCTCCGGAGTCGCTGCATCCCTTAGGATGAGGGGAGAGGAGGACGCCACCGTTGTAGTGTGGGCAGGTGACGGCGGGACTGGGGACATAGGCTTCGCCTCCCTGAGCGGTGCAGCTGAGAGGAACGAGAACATACTCTACGTGTGCTACGACAACGAGGCCTACATGAACACCGGGATACAGAGGTCTGGCCTCACCCCCTATGGTGCTTGGACAACTACAACCCCCTCTGGGAAGAGGGAGTTCAAGAAGCCCCTGCCTTTGATAGTTGCCGAGCACAGGGTACCTTACGTGGCGACCGCGTCAATTGCCTACTTGAACGACTACCAGAGCAAGGTGAGGAAGGCAAAGGGGATCAAGGGCTTTAGGTACATCCACCTGCTGTCGCCGTGTCCCCCTGGCTGGAGGTTCGACGCCGGGCTCACCATAGAGATAGCCAAGTTGGCGGTGGAGACGGGCATATGGCCCCTATACGAGATAGAGAACGGCGAGTTTAGGCTAACTAGCGTGAGCAAGGTGTTAATAGACAAGAGCAAGAGGAAGCCAGTAGAGGCCTACTTGAGGTACCAGGGGAGGTTCTCAAAGCTCACCCAGGAGGAAGTAAAGAAGATACAGGATTACGTGGACCAGATGTGGGAGGAGATAAAGGGGATGGTGAAGAAGTAAAAGGTAAGAGACGATAGGGAGATTTTTCCACAAAGGTTTTTTGCGTAGACCCCCGCTTCTCTTTGTGGAAATCCCCCAAAGCGTCATCAACAGGGTCGTCCTCGTCTCCACCTTTGGGCTAGTGGTCCAAGTCTACGACTACTTCGTAATGGGGCTAATAGCGTCGAAGGTGTGGCCGAAGGTCTTTCTGCCCACTACTTTGCCCTCAATTTCCCTCCTCATCTCCTTGTTGGCCTACCTAGTCGCCTTCCTCAGTAAGCCACTTGGAGGGCTAGTCTTCGGCCACCTTGCGGACGTAAAGGGCAGAAAGGTGTCCATGACCTACAGCGTCCTCATCTCGTCCTTGGCAGTCCTCGCAATATCCCTAGTCCCCTCAGCCCTTGGGGCGTTAGGCCTTGCCCTAATAACGGTGTTGAGGTTTGTCCAAGGCGTAGGGGACGGGGGGAACCACGGGAGCTCCGTGGCCCTCAGTTACGAGCTCGTGATGAGGGGGAAGAAGACCAGGCACAAGATGTGGTTACTGCAGATGGGCCCTGTCTTGGGCCTAATGACCAGCGTGATTGTGGTGACCGCCTTCTACGGGGTCTCCCAGACGCCCTTCTTCCTTGACGTGGGCTGGAGGGTTATGGTAGGGGCAGCCGCAGTCCTCCTAATGTTTAGGTCCTACCTGAGGACTAAGGTAATAGAGAGCCCAGACCACCTAGAGGTGAGGGGCTCGGTGAAGACGCCAATCCTTAGCCTAGTCAAGTCCCAGTGGAGGGAGTTCGCCCTAGTCCTTCTCAGCGCCCTCTACTATAGGGCAGTGCTGAACTTCCTGGTATACCCATTCTTCTACGACCTCTTCTTAAGGGAAGGGGTGGGGAACCTCCTCCTGGTCTTGGCGTCTGGGTCTGCCCTCTCCGTCGGGTTCATCTTCCTCGGGGCCATGCTAGCCTACAAGCTCCCCTGGAAGAGGGTGTCCTTGGTCTCCATAGGCCTCACCGCCCTGCTAGTCCCCCTGACGCTACTCAAGGACATGGCCCTACTCCTACCCCTCCTGGCCCTCTCCTCCCTGGGCTGGGGGAGCATGGGCCTCTTGGCTGGGGAGTTCGACGTCAAGCACAGGGGTACGGGGGCGGGGCTGGTGTTTAACTCCAGCGACGTGGTGCCGAGCGTATTGGCCACAAGCCTCCCGCTGTTTAAGGGACTTTACGCCGACCCAGTAGTCCCGGCAGTTGCCACAGTGGAGGCAATAGTGGTGGCGTCGTTTTTCTCAGTATTTGGGCTAAACTTGCTCAGCAGGGCCAAGAAATAATATCTTGTACACTTTTTCTCTTGGTCTCAAGACTCTCTGTAAAGGGATATATTTACGCCCGAGAAAAGAGGAAGGGCCTCTTCACTCTATACTCTACGAAACGAGGGACTTTCCCTCTCTTTTAGAGGGAGAAAAGCAATATCCCTCTGGTGACAGAGTTTTTTACTTTTGTCCTCTCTAGTCTTACATTAACTGGCGGAAATTGGTTATTCCTCTCTTGTCCCTACTTTATTTCTACCTCCAAAGGAAGAAAGGCTTAAGAGTACTACCGACGAAGGTCTACGCATAGCCTTGAACCAACGCGGTCCAGTGAGGTTAACAAAACTCACGTCAATTTGTCGAGTTAACCGGAAGTTAACTATACAAAGTATTATGGGGGGTTGCAAAATCCCTTAGCCCCCCTAAACTCCAGTGGAAAGGGCGGTCTTGTGTATCTTACCTCAAATTGAAAGTAATACGACCCTTTACTGTTACACGTGGACTTTCAGCAGAGAATATAGCCCTTTCCACACTAAAACTTCTTGAAATAAAAACAGAGGCAGTGCAATATCTTGTCGTTTCACAGTAGCCCACTGCCCTCCCCGCATAAAGGGCCAGCGTTTAAGCCACAAAAGCCCGTTGGTGGAGTGAGATCGCTTACTTTTCTAACGCTCAGCCTAAGGTAGCGCTGCAGAGGGCCTTGCAGGGGGAGGAAATACCTCATTAAGCTAGACTATCGTGGAGCCGTGGTCAGCATTTCCGTTAGCTCATAATCTACTTAACTTACGCTCTCAAGAACGACAAGAGGGAAGAGACCCTTTCCCTGACAAGGGAGTACAAGAAACTGTTGGGTAAGGCATTAGACTACCTGCGGGGTAAGACTAGGGTGGAGACAAGGAGTGTCACCGACAAGAGGGGCACCACAAGCGGGTGAAGGTAACCCTACCTAGAAAGAGGTGTACAAGGGGTTGAGGGACAAACCAGAGAGGGTAAATTAACTTGCCCTCCTTTACGTGATAAGGCCATTTATGACTTCTCCGTCCTTAAGTCTTGGAGGAAGAGCGCCGCCGAATGGTAGTGCGTCCCTGAGGAAGCCCAGGGTGAGAAAGCTATAGGTAAGGGTCAAGTCAACGCTAAGGAAAGTGGTAGAGGACGAGCTCCGGCCACGGTCAGGCTCTACCAGTACTTTGCCTTCTCTTGGGGGGACGCGTGGTTCAGGGAAAGGCGAAAGGCTGAGAACTTGGTGGGCCAGTGATAAAGGAGGACAGGGCATACTTACCCTTCCGCTATGGA
>JBBINF010000083.1:0-6161 GCA_037444045.1 Sulfolobales archaeon
GGACTTGCACACGGACTTGTACTCCTCCATCTGGGTGCTCCTCTCCTACCTCCTAGTCCTAGCCGTCCTCTCGACGCAGTCCGGGAGGATAGGCGACATCTTCGGCAGGTCCAAGATATACAACCTCGGCTTCGTCATCTTCACAGTGGGTTCAGCGCTAGCTGGGGCTGCCCCAAACGTCGACCTCTTAATAGCCTTCAGGGTACTCCAGGCCGTGGGAGGGGCCCTCATCTCCTCCAACAGCTACGCCATAATTGCAGACGTCTTCCCGCCGAACATGAGGGGGAGGGCTTACGGCATCACTAGCCTCGGCTGGAACGCGGGTGCACTGCTCGGGATAGTACTCGGGGGTGTCCTCACAACTTTCCTCGGCTGGAGGTACATCTTCTACATAAACGTGCCCATTGGCGTAGTAGCCGTTGCGCTCGGGCTGAAGCAGCTCAGGGACGTGAACAAGGTGAAGTCCTCCCTCGACATCACGGGTAGCGTCATATTGGCAGTGATATTGACGCTGGTGTCCTTTGGGGCCATGTACATTGCAGCAGAAGGGGTCAACGTGGAGGACGTGGCGGAGATAGTAGTGGGGCTAGCCCTAGTCCCGGTCTTCCTCTTGAACGAGATGAAGGTTCGTAACCCCATTATAAACTTGAGGGCGTTCAAGGTCAGGATGCTCTCTTACTCCTTGATCTCCTCCTTCTTGCAGGGCGTAGGTGGGCTCTCCCTGACTTTCCTACTCATCATGTACCTGCAGGGCGTTAGAGGCCTCTCCCCCTTAGACTCCTCCCTCCTCTTGACCCCTGGGTACTTGATAGCCAGCTTCTTAGCCCCCTTCATGGGAAGGGTGGCTGACAGGGGGAAGCCGGGGACTGTCGCTGGGATTGGCCTCCTCTTCATCTTCGCCTCCCTAATTGCCTACTACTTCCTGCTGACCCCCACCTCCTCCTATTATTTAATACTGGGGATATCAGCAATAACTGGGATAGGGTCGTCAATGTTCTGGCCAGCTAACGCAGCGGCAATAATGTACACTGCCCCCAAGGAGTACTACGGCTCCGTCTCTGGGATGTCTAGGACTTTGGGGAGCGTCGGCACAATCTTGAGCTACGTAATGAGCATAACCATAGCCACTCTTGTTATTCCGAGGTACGTTGCCTTCGAGATCTTCCTGGGCACTAGTTCGCTTAACGGGGACGTGTCCAACGTCTTTGTCAACGGCCTCCGCTTCGCCTTCCTCGTCTCTGCCGCAATTATAGCTGCGTCAGCTGTGTTCTCGGTCTTGGGAGGGAACGTAAAGGCGACTAGGAACGTCAAGGGGTAGGAAGGAATGAAGGAGTAAAGGAGTTATCACTCTCTTAAAAATTCGATAGTGTACCATTGTTTAAATAAAAGGCTTTTAATCTAGATAACAGAGTTAGCTATATGCAGCCGATGAGGAACTTGAGGATTTTGTCAGTTACTTCGCTAGCCCACTTCATAAACGACGGTACCTTCTTGATCTACCCACTGCTCATAGTCTACTACTCCACTGACCTTCATGTCAGCGTGGTGTTCTTGGGCGCCCTATCTATAGTCTACGCACTGCTCTCGGGGCTCCTCTCTCCCGCAATAGGGGACTTTGCGGACAAACACGACCTAGATGCGCCGCTGATGGCCCTGGGGATATTCCTGGAGGCGGTAGCGGTTACCCTGTTTGGGTTCTCCTTCGCGTTTCCCTCAGCGGTCTACTTCCTTGTAGCTTTAGGTGCAGTGATCTTGGGGGTAGGGCAGGCCTTTTACCACCCAATAGGCGGGGCCATACTCTCTAGGACTTTCGGCAAGAGCTCGGGAAGGGCTTTAGGCGTAAACGGTTCCCTGGGGAGCGTGGGGAGGGCTGTGATGCCCTCAGTAGTCACATTCTTCATCTTAGCCTTTTCCGTAAGCACTGGACTGTTCCTGGTGGGTGGTATAATGCTCGTAGCAACGCTGGTCATTTACTTGGGCCTCAAGTTCTACAAGAGGGGTAGCGTGGAGGAAATAAGGAAGACCAAGGAGAGGCTGGAGTCCAAGTTCGTCAGGTTCCTCGTGATACTGGGGGCTATCGTGTTCATAAGGTCGATGTTTATAACCGGGGTGACCACCTTCACCGGGGAGTACATCTACCAAGTCTACCTTTCAAAGGAACTGGCAGGCGTCTTCCTAACGGTGGGCTTCATAGGCTCGGTCTTCGGGCAGCCCCTCTTCGGCTGGACTACCGAGAAGCTAGGAGGTAGGACCACTTTCGTGATAACTAGCGTCCTCAGCATCGCGTTCTTCCTGCTCTTCATGGCCTTCAGCAGGGACTTGATATTGGCTTCCCTTTGGTACACCCTGTTTACCCTATCGGCCTTTAGTGCCTTCCCAGTGCTCTTGGGCTACGTTAGTCAAGTGTTCCCCAGGAGCTTCTACACATTAGCCAACTCCTACGTTTGGGGGCTGGGGAACACTGTGGGCGGTGCGGCGGGTAACGCATTGATAACCCTACTGCTAGGGCTCAACTTCTCCATCTTCGACTCCTTCTACGTAATGGTGGGGCTCGCAGTGCTCTCAACGGTAATGACGCCTTTGATACCTAAGAAGGTGTAAAGGAAAAGATGTTAACAAAAAGAGGACTACGGGCACTCAGCGGCTTTAGGGCCAGGGAAAAGTCTAAGACCAGATTTTGGCTAGTTCGTCTGAGGTTATCACTGGGAAGAACTGCCTCAAGTTTGCTAGAGACCTCTCGTGCCCTTCCTTGTTCCTGGAGGACACGGCGTCGCTCACTATAACTGGCAGGTAGCCGTAGGCAAAAGCGTCCCTGGCGCTCGTCTCCACTCCTACGTCAGTGGCTATCCCGGTGAAGACCACTACGTACCTCCCCGAGTTCTTCAGGAGGAAGTCGAAGTTAGTGCCAACGAAGATGCTCCAAGTGTTCTTGTTGAGGACTATGTCGTTCTCCTGGGGTTCCACGGCGAGCCTCATCTCCTCCGGCTTAAACTGGAAGCCACCCCTGTATACGATCTTGGCGGCTGGGCTCTCAAACCCCTTTGGATAAGGCGTTATCTTAGTGAAGACTATCGGGACGTTAGCCCTCCTGGCTGAGCTTATTACCTTGTTAAGGGCGTTCATGAACTCGTCCTTGTTGAAAATTGAGTTGACTAGCGCCACGTGCACGTCCCATACAACTAGAACTGACTTTTGGGGGTTTAGGATCTCCTTTAGGGACTCCATGATAAGATCTCTGGTTCTGGAAAATTAAATCTATCTATTCAATAGCGAAATTCATTGAGAGGTTATAGTCCGGGGTTTGACCTTACCGTGGAGCCCATTACCCGTAGATTGGGGCAGTTCACGTTGGCCACATTTTCGCGGGGCGTTGACGCTTCACTGGTCTAAGCGCTACTATTGTTGGCACTGCAAGACCTCCCCAGCCTCCTAAAGCTTTTTAGAGATCTTACCAACATAACCTCATGAACAAGGAAGTCCTAAAGATAGCCTTTTCAGCCTTTTTCGCAGACCTCGGTTACCAAGCGGTAGTGGCGTCGTTCCCGTTGCTCCTCGTCTTTTACTTCCACGTCCCCGTTTACATATACGGCATAGTGGAGTCCTTTAGCTACGGCGTGGGGCTCTTCTTTTCATTCCTCGGAGGGGCGCTAGCTGACAGGTTTGGGAGCAAAAGGGTGGCAGTCTTCGGGAACTCCTTAATAGTTTTCCTCTCCTTCACTGGGCTAGCAAAGGACTCACTGCAGGCTATAGCTCTGTTCTTGTCCGGTTGGTTCATGAGGAACTTTAGGTCTCCCGCCAGGAGAACGATGCTAGTGGAGGTCACTGAAGAAGAAGAGAGGAAGAGGGCGTTCGGAGTCCTCCACGCCCTGGACGTGGCGGGAGGAGTTTTGGCAATAGCTTACTTGACCGCTGCGCTCTACTTTGGCGTTCCCTTCTCGGCTATACTGCCCTTCACAGCGATACCTATTGTGGTGAGCACTATTTTACTGGTCTTCACTAGGAGGAGGAAAAAGGCAAGCACTAACTCAAATAAGGTAAACGTAAGGGTAGTGCTAGGGGTCCTCTTCGCTACCGCCCTTTTCGGGATAAGCACCTACAGCCCAGGGTTCCCCATAATAACAGTGACCCAGTCAACGCATCAGCTCTACTTAGGTGCCTTAACTTACGGCGTGTACCTCGGCTCCTCCGCCATCTTTGGCTACGTCTTCAGCCTTGTTAGGGTGGACGACTTCAAGGGGCTTACCTTGGGCTATCTCCTCTCAGCTATTGCAAGCTTGGGCTTTGTCTTCCTCTTCCCGCTCAGGGAGATCGGGCTCTACCCTATGGTCTTCCTCCTTGGGATAGCGATGGCAGCTGCAGAGACTTTTGAGCCCACGATAATCTCGAAGGTGGCTGGGCAAAACGTGGGCATGGGCATGGGCCTCCTCTCCCTCGCCAGGGGGATAGGGTACTTCGTGGGCAACACTACTATGGGCTTCCTCTACGCCTTGGGCTACGCCTACGCCTATACCTTTGCCTTCGCCGTCTCCTTAGCGTCTGCTATTATAATCCTATTGATAAGGAAATGACGAGCTAAAGCATCTAGGGAAAACCTTAATTTGTTATTTTTCTCATTGAAGATTATGAGGAAGAATTTGGTACTTATCGGTGTGATCTTAATTGTAGTGGGAATAGCGTTGTTCTTCGTTGCCGAGAGGGAGATAGTCTCGTCCTCAATCTCAAACTCTGTCGTATTGCAGTCTGGGAAGGCTTACGAGATACCAGTTAGCTCCACCTCGGTGTTTGTGTACAAGGACAACTACTCCGTGAACCTCAACTTGACGGGATTCGGCGTCACCGTCACTCCAGTGGGGACTTCCAACGGGGCCATGGAATACGAGTTAGTCGTCTCCTCGTCACCTCACTACGTCCTAATAGAGGACAACTACTCCTCCCCAGTCCAAGTAACTTACGTAGTAGCCTCTATTTCAGGTGCAGGGTTATACGCGGGAGTAGTAGTGGTGGCAGTTATCCTCTTCATAGCTGGGCTGGCCGTTGCGATTTACGGTGCGATTAAGAAGTAGGCTGATCATCAAAGACGAATTTACGCTAGGTCTTCTGCACGTCGTTATTAGGGTGCGAGAAGTCTAGAAAGCTAACGCCCTTTCCTATCTTTCACGGCTCCTAAACGCTCTCCTTTAGAGGCCCCTTATCTACCTTAGAGTTCCCTGAAACTCAGTCCACGAACGCTTATAAGGTCATAGCTGCCCTCTTCTATATGCCAATTCCCTGGGCTTAAAGAGAAACTGGTTACCCCCTCCTGAGGTTCGCTAGTGGTTTGCGAAAAGCTCCCACGTTGTCTCTCTCCCTTTCTATCTAGTTAGGCTTTTTCCCTCCTTTCCCTTAGTTCGTCCTCGACCATTCGGGGTAAGGACGCTTTTACGAGTGGAGACCACCTAGTACGCTACTATCAATTCCTAGAGTGTAATTTAAACAGCGTTCTACTATTTTTTCCAGATTGCAAGGTTTAAGTTTTTCCCAATTATGCTATGCATAGTTTTTATAACTATTGCCTAAGAAAGTAAATAGTTTCGTATTACCCTCTGCCAGTTTTAATTTCTTTCGTATATGAACTATATAGAGATATATAGCATGACTGGTCTATGTAGGCAAAGTATATATTTCGACTACGAGTAGTGAGTCTCGAGAAATAAAATGCAACAACCTTCGAGTTCACCCTTTAAGGGACTTGACAGCCTAAAACTGACCTTTAACCACATAAAGATTTGGTACACGGCTGGCATGGGCTTTTTTACAGACGCCTACGACCTGTTCATTATCGGTGCTATCCTAGACATATTTTCTACGTATAAGCTCCCAGGCTTTACCCTAAACAACGTCGTTACTGGCCTCCTAACGTCTTCTGCTTTGATAACCGCTATACTTGGGCAACTTGTGTTTGGCTTCCTAGCTGACAGACTGGGGAGGAAGGCAGTCTACGGCGTAGAGGCGACTTTGCTCTCCCTAGGCGCGTTCCTTTCAGCCTTGTCCCCTAACGTGTACTGGCTAATAGCGTTCCGTTCGATAATGGGCTTTGGGATTGGAGGGGACTACCCGGTTTCTGCTACGATCATGAGCGAGTACGCCAATGTAAAGGACAGGGGTAAGCTCATAGCTTTGGT
>JBBINF010000084.1:0-6158 GCA_037444045.1 Sulfolobales archaeon
AAGCACGAAGAGCGTAAGTCCAGCGCTCCTCGACGAGCTAATGAAAGAAACACCAGCCTCAGCATACAAACTTATCCTCGAGGCAATGGACGTACGGACAGCATACATAACAAAGAAACCCTTCATAACCTGGCCAAAACTCCGCACAATATCAAAAATAATCACAGAAATACTTAAATTACATAACTATAACCTAACTACATGAGTAATTGATGGCAGGTAAAAGACTGATAGAGACCGAATTTCCCCTCATCGAGGTAAACACAATTAGCGAGTACGAGGCATCCTTCAATAAGGCAATGCCCAAGGACATAAAGGAAAAGCTAATGAAACTGCTTAACTTGACAAGCGCAAAAGGCTTCATATTCCCAAAGATCAATAACCTCCACTACTATCCAGCCAGGATACCCCCATCAGCCACCAGGCCCGTGACCCTGGCATCGCTGGTAAACGATTCCGTAAGCAAGAACGACCTACTAAATGCCATAGGCCTCCCAGAACTCAGGGACCTAGTCAGGAAGACAGGAAAACTTGCGCCATTATTCATGGTAAACCCCAATAAAGAGTTAGTGAGAAAGCTCGTCGGCACGGACCCAAGCAACCTCATCGTGGTGGACCCAATGGCTGGCGGTGGCTCAATACCGCTGGAGGCGAAGAGGCTCGGCTTCACGGTTATCGCGGGCGACTATAACCCAGTCTCCTACCTCCTCCTTAGAGCCACCATTGAGTTCCCAGCGAAGTATGGAGAGAAGCTCTACAACCTAGTTAATGAAGAGGCGGAGAGGTTCCTCGAGTACATCAAGAATGAGGTTGGTAAGTATTATCCCGAGGATAGCAAGAATTTTATTTTCTTTATCTCGGCTGAGCATAGTGATAATTGCCACGCATCAATACCACTGATTAAGGAAACTGCCCTGAACGGTAAAAAGAACATATACGTGTCGTGGAAGCCAAACCAACAACTTAAAGAGATAGAATTCGAGATATCGAACAAGCCATCCCAACCACTAGCCATATGCCCCTTCTGCAAAATGCCGATCAGTCCCGAAACAATTAGGAAGCATTGGATTGCGAAGCATAAGGAAATCATAGAGAAATTGTTGAGTGGTGATGAGTCTGCCGCCGAGGAGGTACCCAGGTACTATAGGTTGGCCGCTGTCCAAATATCGACCACGAAGTTTAGGGCGCCCACTAACGACGATATTAGGATTATGGTTGAGGCGGCGAGGGAGTTGGCCAGGCTTGCTAGGGAGGATAACGTAGTGGATTATCTGCCAATCTTCGAGATACCTAAGGATAACAAGGTGTTTGGGCCCGTTAGAACTGCTGGGCTTAACTTCTGGCACCTCCTATTTACACCGAGGCAATTACTCTTCATTTATAAGGCTGTTAAGTATATTAGGGAGAGGGCGGAGGCTCTGAAGAAGGCTTATGGCGAGCTCGGCGTCGCTATTGCACTGTACCTAGCCCTCGGACTAGCCAAGATGCTGAATTATAATTCAATACTTACGCAATGGCATTCAAGCCGAGCTGTGATTGCGGCTCTCGTTGGTGGACAATACGCATTGGCGCGAAAGGTTGAGCTCGGCTACGATTTTGCTGAAGGAAATATACCATACATGGGATTGCCCTGGGCCTTCGAGGCTGAGGAGGATGGAGAGGATGAGGAAGGGGTTGAGAGCACGGGGGGTGGCTTGCTCCCGGTTCTCAAGCTGTTATGTGGGGCCCTTGGTGGTTTGTGGCGGGATGGGCGTGACGCGATATACCTGTGGGATGCCCGTAAACTCGATGAGTACCTGCCAGAGCACTCGGTTGACTTGATAAATGTTGATCCGCCGTACTATGAGCAGGAGGATTACGGAGGCATACTGGAGTTCTTCTGGGCCATACTGCAGACGGCGCTTAGACCTGTGTTGGATGACCTATTCCCGAGGGATAGGGTGAAGATCGATTGGGATCCATACGATCCAAGGATACCCAAGGAGCTAGAGATTGGAGGCGAACCACCTAGGAAAGTTGGTGAGACCTCCGAATTCGGTGAGGACTTCAGCAAATTCCTTAGGGCCTCCTCAAGGGTCCTCAAGCCAGATGGTTTGCTCGTTGTTTGGTACTCCTATGGCAAGCTGACTGGTTGGGAGGAGTTATTTTACCGCTTCTATGAGGCTGGTTATGCTGTGACTAAGGCTTGGCAAGTATGGACGCAGATGCACCAGAGGAGGATTGCCCTTCAGTCCAGGGCATTTTTCACGAGTATGGTTATCATAGCTAGACCCAATGCTAGTAGGAGGGTCGTGCTTAAAAGTGAGGTGGTTGAGGATCTAGACTTGAGGAATGAGGTGTACAGGAGGGTTCGTGAGAGCCTTAGATACATAATCAGTAATTATAGACTTGAGCATCTGCAGGAGGCTTTGGTGGTTTCATTAGCTGATGGCATAGCCGCCACTACGATGTTCGAGAGGCCTGGAACAAGCCCGCTAAGTGGGTATGGGTACAGGTCGCTACTCAGTGCAGCCTTGAAGCATGCAGTGGATGCACTATTACTTGAATTAGGAGGTGGCAGTACTGTGCAGAATATTGACTCAGTCTCTAGGCTATACCTGGTGCTACTCCTCGCGTCGGTTAATGAGAAGGATACTTTAAAGGTTAGTTATGATTTCGCGAATAGGATTTCCCAAGTAGTTAGGAGCTCCCTAAGCGGTGTCATAGTAAGCAGTAAGGGGTCTAAAGAATCTATAGTCTTGATACCGCCAGGTGACATTGTAAAGAGGGGCCTCGCTGTGTCGAGGGCTTTGGCGCTTATTTACGAGGTTAGTGACTTAGTGAGCAAGGGCCACATTAGGACTGCTGAGGAGCGTGCAAAGAATTTCAGCTCTGAGGCGCCGCTCGCCCTTGTTATTGCCCAGAACGCATGGGAGAAGCTGGGCATTAATGGTATAAATAAGGAGACTGTGATAAATGTGCTTAGGAAGGTGATGCCGTAATGGGGCTTCCTCTCAGGGATAAGGTGGATCTTGACAGGATTGAGAGGATAATTAGCACGAGTCCTGATGACCTAGCACCGCAGTTGGGTGTTGTCCTGAGGAGACTCTATGAGAGGTACGAGGACGCTGTCAACGAGGCGCGTAGCTTCCTGGATCTCACGGTCATCACTAATTCGTACAAGGAAATTCTTAGGGAGCTCATTGATGCTTTATATAAGCATGGTGTCTTCACGAAGTTCCTTAACCTGGACATGGGTAGTGGAAAGACGCACCTACTAACGTTACTTGTATACATGCTCTACGCATATGAAGATTTGCGTGAAAAGATAGGGCAACTACTCAGGGAAGGTGGGCTAGAGGAGGAAATTAAGAAGTTAGAAGATGTTACGAGGGGTGTTGCGGTCCTGGCTGTGGACATGAGGACCCCCAGCGATATTATGAGCATTTACTTACCACTTTTTGCTAAAAGTCTTGAGCAGGTTGGAGAAGGTTACGCGGCTGAATACGTGATGAAGGATTGTGTGGAAAGGAATAGATTCCCAGAACCGAGCGAATTGGTGGATAGGTTGAGGAAAGGTACGAGGATTGTGATAATCATTGATGAGCTTCATAATGCAGTACTAACATACAGCCCGGTGGAAGGGGGTGTCACGAAGGATTGGAGGTACGTGGTCGACTTCATAAAGTTCGTGTTAGGGCTGATGAATTATCTAAGGGGCAGAAGCAGAGGCTTCGCCGTACTTGTAGCATCTGCGAGAAGCGATGTGGATAGAGTAAAAATGATAAACGCGCATAACTCATCCAGGATAGCGGAAGTTAAGGAAGATATTAATCATTTACTTGACCAGTTAGGCAGGATACAGAGTATTTCGGGCAATGTAAGCTGGTTATCGATTAATGATGCTAAGGAAATAATTTTGAGGAGAATCGGCGCTAAGGGCAACAGAATATTCCATGAACTCTTCGATGAGTTCATATCTAGGGTGATCAAAGCCGACACTGACATACCACAGGCACAGCACATGAGATCCCTCATAAAGGCGATGGCCGTCTTCACGAAGAACGCGATCAACAAGGGGCACCCAGTAGTAAGCCCAGCAGCCTTCAGTGAGGCTGTAATAGATGCCCTATTTCCAAGTGGGTACGACCCAACTGCGACAACGTACAAAACAAATTATGAACAAACCATCAAGAAGATCGAGGAAATTGCAGGTAATAATGATATGATTAAGGAGGTCGCTGAGTGTGCTGTGAACGCAATATTCACGATGTCGATAAGCGGTAAACCAGAGCAAATAATCGATATGATGCGCACTTACAAGAGCGGAGCCCAGCCGAGCTCCGGCATACCATATATACCAGAGGGAAAGTTGACCGAACTTCTCAGGGAGCTGAAATTCGATGACAAAGTGATTCAAAAAGTTTCATTAGACATTCTCTCCAGGCTCAAGTTTATACACTCGGTTAAGGTTGGGGGGGAGACGGCGTACTTTGCGATCCCACATCCAAGCATCGTGTCTCTCTTTATCGAAATGTTCGAAAACAAATATAGAAACTACATGAGTAATGACATCGAGTGGGGTGTCAATAAGTTAATTACGTGGTTGCACGATAACTTTGGTGGCGAGTCTGAATACGCATTGGTTAGTAACCTTAATGAGATGGAGGGTAGTACGAAGGGTTTGGGGAGCGAGGGGATTAGGATAATAATTATAACGGATAAAGAAGTAATTAAGGGGGTGAGTGGGTGCTCTAATTTGGAGTGTATCGACAATACGTTCGAGAAGCTGTACAAAAGAAGGCTCAGTGTTTGGCTTAAGGAGCAAAATAAGCCCTTCCAGTTGGCCGTGATTGTACCGAGGATTACTAACAACGTAATTATGGGCTTAGCTGAATATAACGCTACCTTAGACGCTATTAATTATATAGTTAGCAATTACCTGGAGAATAAGGGTATGGGCCTTGAGAATGACATAATGTATAAGCTTAGAGAGCTGGAGTTAGAGGAAATCCATAACACCATGGCTAACAGGACTGAGAAGGCCTTAAGGAGTGCGGTCTCTGCACTTTCTGAGGCTATCTCTGCAGTGTTGATGTATAGATGCAGGATTTCAGAGAGCAATCACACTGACTGTGGCGTTGAATTAGTGTCTATGGGTGAAAGTAGTGGGGGCGTGAATAGTTCTGAGATAAAGGGAATAGTGAGTAGCCGTAGTTATGCTAAGGTAATCGAGCAAATAGAAGAATTAAAGAGACGCAATATAAGTACTGTAACTAAGAAAGTTCGAGATCAGATAAAGTCACAGTTAGGCTTTGTGGATGATAAAAACTTGGCATTGGATATTGTGCTGGGTTCCGTGGTCGATAGATTACAGGAAATGCAGGAAACGGAGAGTGTGGAGATCCGTGAAGACCAAAACGTATGGGTTTTCGGGGACCGAATGATTTACGTACCGCCAAAGGTCATGAGAGATGTAATTAAGGGACTGACCCCAGAACGCATCAAGTCTTCGTTGAGGGATAAGGCAGAAGTGGAAGTTATTCACAGAGATAATAATGAGGTAGAAATTAAATTGAAGAGAGAACTGGAGAGACCGAGAATCGAGCCTTCATCCCCACCTTCCTTACGGCCAGAGACTAAGGATAAGCTTGAGGTAGTAGTAGAGGAGATGAGGAACCTTAGGCGTGGTAAGGTAATTATCGAACTTAAATTTGATGATGAGATAAGTAAAGATACGTTGATAAATTATTTGAAGACCTACGTGAGGGGTGTCTTTAAGAAATACCTTAATGACATAAAGGTTGAGGGTGAGTGATGGTTGGGGGTCGGCAACGAAATAAGCAATATGTTGATAATAGCGTTCAAAGCATTCTACAATTGGCACTTTAGAAAAACGGACCACCTTAGGATGTTCGTAGATCTTTTCGTAAGGGTTTATGAGAATAGCCATAGGGGGCTTGATGATATTGAGTACAAGGTATTCAAAGGCCTTAGGAAAGCTATGGTGAGAGCCATGGAGGCTACCAATAGTGAGTTGCCCGAGCTAAGTGAATTTGTGGAGAAGTATAGAGGGTTCTATGATATTGCGTATGTCATTGACAATATGGGAGTGCCGGAGCTGTATGCACTGTGGTGTAGGGCACAGGAGCTGAGGCTTAACGTTGACTTGTACATGT
>JBBINF010000085.1:0-877 GCA_037444045.1 Sulfolobales archaeon
ATCTCGACGAAAGGGGGATATTAATACCCACGTAAGGTGCTATGGAGGCAGTGCTAGTCCTCTCCCTATATTTACTGAACAACCTTAAGAGTACCTCCGCAATAGAAGTTATACTTTATTATACCAAGTTGTAGTTCGCTGTAAATAATTTACTTGGCTCTACATATAGAATAGGTGTAAATCAAAGCGAGTAGTAACGGAAACCAGTTAGAAAAAGCTTAAAAGAAGTGATATGCAAAAAACAAATTGACTTTAATCCTCTCAGTTCAGAGCCAGCAGTTTACTTCTTCTGTCCCTGTTGGCTCTGGCCCTGTGACTGCTCCTTCTTCTGCTTCTTGGCCATTTTGTCTCTAATTATGAGGTAAAGGATATTACTATTTAAGAATTCCTATGTTGATTTGTTCTAAACACTTACGTAAAATAAACAAGAGATGTACCTTCTTCTTTAAACTATATTGCGGGATAATTGTAAATATATGTGTGTTTTATAACAGGATTTCGTTAAATCGTTTTTAATTTTCTTTATATATAGAAAGGTCTGTTCTGAGGTTTTACGCTCGTGAATTCCCTAAATTCTCTAATAATGGAACAATTTACTAAATATCATTATTAATTTTTCCAATAGTTATGCGTCTAGCATATAGAAGATGCCGCATATATAGAGTATGGAGAGAACCCTTATTATTTTATGTTTAGACTAACTTTTATGATAACGCTTGTCCTAGTTAGGCACGGAGAAGCAGAGCCTAAGGTAGACGGAGTAGAGGACAAGGACAGGAAGCTCATTAAGAAAGGGGTGAAACAGATGAGGAGAGTAGCGGAATTTCTAGACGAGATGGAGTACGCTATCGACAGGGTACTGACCAGCACGCTGTTA
>JBBINF010000085.1:927-6025 GCA_037444045.1 Sulfolobales archaeon
GGGAGGACGACAAGAAGATAGAGTCCCTCAGTGAGCTCGACCCTGACAGGGAGCCTTCTGAGTTCCTGAACAAGCTAAAGGAAATGGACAACTCGACGTTACTAGTGGTAGGCCACGAGCCCTTCCTCTCTAGGCTAATAAAGGAGATGACTGGAGGCGAGGTGGAGGTCAAGAAGGGGGGAGTAGCGGTAGTGGAGTACGACGCTGCAAAGGGCTCCGGCAGGATCCAGCTACTCCTGAACCAGAAGGTGCTGAAGCTGATCTGAATGCTGTACGCTGTGATAGATACTGGCTACAACTCCACGAGGCTGTGCCTCTACCAGGTCTTCCCTAACGAGACCTTTAGGATTATAGGGTCGACTAAGTCGTTCTTGAGGCTAGGGGAGGGCCTAAAGGAGGGCTACCCAATATCTGAGGAAAAGGTAAAGGAGGCCGAGGCGCTATTCAGGGGGTTCAGACGGGTAATAGAGAAGAAAAAAGTTGAGGAAGTGAAGCTCCTGGGTACTAGTGCCTTCCGTTACGCCTCAAACGGGCAGGAGGTAGCTAAGAGGCTCTCAGAGGCCGTAGGCGTGGAGATGAGGGTGTTGAGCGGGGAGGAAGAGGGCAGGCTCTCCTTCCTTGGGACAGTCAACTCCTTGCCTATAGATTCGGGGGTAGTCTTTGACCTAGGAGGTGGTTCCCTGGAGGTGGTCTACTTTTCCTCTAGGGAAGTAAAGGAGGTCTATCACTTTAGGCTTGGTGCCCTAAGGCTCTCGAGGGAAATTAAGGACGAAAAGGAGCTGAGGAAGAAGGTGAGGAGCGAGCTTTCAGTGCTGAAGAAAGTAGACGGGCCACTTATCGGTGCCGGGGGAAACGTAAGGGCATTGGGGAAGATGGACTTAAAGCTCTCCGCCTTTCCCTTGAAGTCTACGCACGGGTACGAGTTACACGCCAAGGAGGTGTCGAAGTACTCCAACGTACTCTTTAACTTGGACCCTGAGGAGAGGGCAAACCTGCCTGGCATAAGTAGGGAAAGGGCGTACACCGTGGCTACTGCCTCCGTCGTTGTGGACGAGTTGCTGAAGGCCGTAGGCGCTGAGAAGGTAGTGATATCGGCGTTTGGGCTAAGGGAAGGGGCTCTCCTCGAGAAGAGGCTGGACAACTTGAGGGAGAGGTGGCTTGAGTCCTTTGCCTATTGGTTTAACGTAGACCCACCGTGGGATCTTTACAGGCACTTCGTCGACCTCTACCAAAAGGTCACAGCCTTTATCCTAAGTGTCATGAAGAGCGCCGGTTTCCTAGATCCCTACGAGATGTGCCAGAAGTTCGTGAAGTACTCTACCCTCCCCGGGTTTACGTCAAGGGAAGTGCTCATGGTATACTTAATGTGTAAGGCCGCAAAGGGGAAGTTAAAGAAAAAGAACTTATCCGTCCTCAAGGGGCAGGTGGACAAGGACGAACTAGTCAAGAAGGCTAAGGAGGTAAAGGAGGCAGTCGAGTCCTCAGTGGCTGGTAGCCTATGAAAGGCCTCTTGATAGCCTTTGAGGGCATAGACGGCTCCGGCAAGTCCAGCCAAGCCCTATTGCTCAAGGACTGGATGTCGAGAAGGAGGTTCACGTTCTTGACCGAGTGGAACTCCTCCGAGTGGATCCACGATATCATAAAGGAGGCGAAAAAGAAGAACCTCCTGACCCCTTTGACCTTTAGCTTGATACATGCAACTGACTTCGCAGACAGGTACGAGAAGTACATCCTCCCAATGCTTAGGCTTGGACTGGCGGTGATATGCGACCGCTACATCTACACGGCTTACGCTAGGGACACGGTTAGGGGCGTGAGCTTAGAGTGGGTGAAGAAGCTCTACAGCTTTGCCCGTAGGCCAGACCTAGTGTTCTACATAAGGGTGCCCCCGGAGGTGGCGTTGGAGAGGTTACTGAGGTCGAGGAGACAGGTGAAGCCCACAGAGGCGGGGGCTGACGTCTTCCCTGACCTACCGCCGGAGGAGGGTTTCATCAAGTACCAGTCCGCTATATTGGAGGCCTACGACAAGGTGGCAAAGGAGGAGGGCTTTGTGGTCATAGACGGAACGAAGGATCCGAGGGAGGTGCAGGGCGAGATAAGGAAGAGGGTGATGGAGCTATGGGAAGGGGGAAGATAATAGCCATTGAGGGCGTCATGAGCTCTGGGAAGACCACCCACGTCCAGAGCTTAAAGGAGTACTTGGAGGAGGAGGGCTTCGGCGTAGTCACCTTTGGAATCCAGTCCTCGAAGCTCATGGCGGAGGCAATAGCAAAGGTCAAGAAGGAGATAATCTTCCAGAGGAGGACGCTCTTCCTCGCCTACGTCACCGACTTGGCAGACCAAGTGGAAAACGTAGTGAAGCCCGCCCTAGAGTCGGGGTTCTTGGCAATAGCCGATGGATACGTGCTGACCCTAGAGGCCTGGGGGCTCACTAGGAAGCTCGAGAGGGAGTGGATAGAGGGAGTACTCACTGCCCTCCCCCCAGCTGACGTCAGCGTCTCCTTGATATCCCCTTCCCTAGAGATAATGAGGAGGATAATCAAGAAGAAGGGCTTCCTCGACCCGTTGAGCGAGAGCGTAGATCTATGCGTGAACGAGGAGATCTTCGTGTCCTACAGGAAGTACGTAATGGAGTTCCAGAGGCACTTGAAGAGGCTCTCCAAGAACGCGATAGTAACTAGGGGTAACGTGAAGGAAGTGGACGAGAAGATAAGGTCGCTAGTGAGGGAGGCACTTGAGGCCGGAGGACTACGCTAACCGACACCTCCGCAAGTTCCTCTCCTTAAACTCCACCTCGGAAAAGGCAGTCCACGACGCGAGGGTCGAGTTGAGGAGATACCTTGTAGTGGCTAAGGCCACGTACTCCCTCCACTTGAGGGCTGAGGGCGTTATCCTGGGAAAGAAGATCCTCAGGGCACTGGGGGAGGTTAGGGACATGGACGTGATAGCGTGTGCTGACAAGTCGAGGAGGGATTACTTGGCCAAGAGGGTGATGTCCAGCTTCCACAAAATGGCCAAGTATAAGCTCCCCAAGATGTACGGTTCAAGGCTCTTGGTCGCTAGGAAAGTAAAGCTGGATGTCCTTGCCCTAGAGAAGGAGGAGGACTTCCACGAGATAAGGAAAAAGGTGAGGGAGTCTAGGTTCCTCCTGGAGAGCCTAGGCCAGTACTCCCCTACCTTGAGGGACGTTGCAAGGGAGCTGGGCAACATGAGGGACCTTTACTTGAACAGCGTTAAGTGCCTAGGCGTGGAGAGGGAAGTGGACTGGGAGAAGGTCAACTACTTTAGGCAGAGGGCACTCGAGGAGATAAAGAGGAAGTTAGTCCAAGCGGGGTTTACTTGAAGTAAGGTATCCTTTCCCTCATTTCGTTGAGGGCTGAGAAGAGCTTTTCGTCCAGCTCTATCCCCTCCCTCAACCTCTCCTCCCTTATTTTCCTCCCGTGCTCCCCTGGCAATAGGCCCCCTATCGTCTGTCTCATGTAATCTATTGCAGCCAGGTTTTCCTCAAAGTACTTTGGGTCTATGACTATCATCAGCTCGCCCTTATTTGGGGGGTTCTCGGTGTTTAACACGCCCTTGACTTGGGGCCCCACCGCAGAGCCGGTCAGAAAGGCCACCATTAGCTCTAGGGTCAGCATGAGGAAGAAGCCCTTCTCGCCACCCATGGGCAATAGGGCCCCTTTTAACGCCTTTTCCGGGTCGGTAGTTATCATCCCTTCGTGGTCAACGGCCACTCCGTGCGGGATGGGCCTCCCCCTCCTCAGGGACTCCAATATCTTCCCCCTAGCCGTGGCCGAGAGGGCCATGTCAAGGACTATGGGAGGGTCTGACGGTAAGGCGACACTGAAGGGGGTTGTGGAGAGGAGCTTTACTGGGGGTCCGTTAGGCCTTGCAACTGCTGGTTCGGCATTGCCCACCATTATTGCCACTTTGCCCCTCCTCGCCAACTTCTCCGTGTAGTAGCCCAAATACCCTATATGTGACGCGTTCCTCACCGCAATTACTGCTACAGGGGAGTCGAACTCCCTCTCCGTGAGCAGGCTCCAGAGGGCTATGCCCACGGTTTGTTTACCGTCTATGAGGACAGATGAGTCTGTCTCCTTGACCACCTCGAACTCCAGCTCCCTCCTTATTGTCCCCAGCTCTACCCCCTTGACCAGTGGTATAACTCTTTGGACTCCGTGAGAAGAGTGTCCCCTGAGTTCGGCCTCAACGAAGTGGTCCGCTATGACGTCACTGCACTCCACTCCCCTCTTTTCCAGTACCTCTAGAACGAGGTCTTTCAGCCTCTCGTGGTTTATAATCATTGAATTCCATATATCCCATTTTAATTTAAATTTTTTCCAAAAATGTGAAACATCAGTAAAGGTGTTATGCCTTGTATGTTGTTTTGAAAAAATACGCCTTTGGTATCACAGCACCCTTATGAAAAATTTAAAGTAAACTGTCCTAACATCTGCCGTATATCCTAGCAATTTCTCGCCCATACTGCCGTGGATTCTTGAACAATATTCAACTACATTCTTTTAAATTAGGACGCCCCTTTATACTTTATATTTTTTTCAAATCATTTTTTAACGCTATATATTCCAGCGTATTATTACGCTTATATTCCACATCTTAGAGGACTAATGCCGAGATGGAGGCAAAAAATGTATTCTTAAGGGAGAGCTCCGGCCTAGTGAGGGAAGTAAGTCCTTGGTCCTCTCTCCTAGCCTCTTGGGCCCTGGTCACCGGGGGAATACCAATACTCATTATAGAGTGGCTTTACTTGGCCCCCGGGATAAATTGGACGCTCGCTTTTTTAATGACCCTTGTCCCAGCCTTAGGTTCCGCCTTTCTCTTTTACGTCTCTGGCGTCTCCATGCCCAGGTCAGGGGGAGACTACGTCTTCAACAGCAGGGCGAGCAGCCCGTGGATTGGGTTCGTAAACTACTTCGGCCTCTTCGTGGCGTTTGCCCTTTCCCTGGGTCTTTACAGCTACTACGCAGCTAGCTGGTTCTCCTACCTCTTCTCCGGGCTGGGTCTTTACTACAACAACCAACTCCTAATAAACTTGGGCAACTTCTTTGGCTCCACCAACGGCAGCGTCGCAGTA
>JBBINF010000086.1:0-6018 GCA_037444045.1 Sulfolobales archaeon
GCTGAGCGCCACTTCCAAGAATTTTACAGCCTTGGGATACGCTTCAAGGAACGTCGATAGGTAGCCAGATATGCGTTCTAGGGCCTCGTCGTTGAGCATGTCTTTTAAAGTCTTGGCTGCATACGCCATGTTCATGGCCGCGTCTAGGGCGCCAGTGGCGTTGAGTTCCTCTACTTTGTCCAACACGTTGTTTATGGTGTCCAGCTTCCTGATTACCCTTTTAACTTGGTGAATAGTACCGTAGTCCATCTCCTTCATGATCTCAAGGAGGTTTGAGACGTAAAGGCTGATGTTGGCGAGGGCATCGTCGTTCAGCATATCCTTGAACGTCTTTAACGCGTATGCAGAGTTAATTAGAACGTCTAGGGTACCGTCGTTTTTCATAGCGTCTAGCTTAGTTATGAGTTCTACCAGCATTGGCGTTTTGTCTACTAACAACTTCACTGCCTCAGATTGCTTATCTATCTCCTTCAGCAACTCCAGCGAACCTGAGACTATGCCCCCGATGGTCTGGACAGCTTCGTCGTTCAGCATGTCCCTGAGGGTTCTTATTACGTAAGCTGAATTGATTAGGGCGTCGAGGGTTCCACTGGACTCTAGCTCGTTTATTTTCTCCAGCAACTGGTTTAAGGTAGGCGTTAAGTCCACTAGCTTTGATATTTCGTCGACCTTCTTGTCGTCTAGTTTTGAAAATAGCTTATCGAGGCTGGACTGCATTTAGACTACCGCCTTTGCAGTTACAGTCCAGTACATCTTGTTGTACATTATCTTGCCCCACCAGTGGATGTAGGAAGGTGGCGGTGGACTCTCGTTCATGGTGTAACTGAACCTAATGTAAGTCGCTTGGTCAGTCCCAGTGGCTATGTAACATAGCACGTCTCCTCCGTAATGCCTCACGCCCAAGTTGCCCTTGATGTCGTTGGCGACGTTGTTGGCGACGACGTAGGACTCGAAGTCTGCCGTGGAGCCAGCCTTAGAAACGGGCAGGTCAGTGGCGTCTCCCATGACGTAGACGTTGGAGTGGTCCTTCATCCTCAGCGTGAACTTGTCTGTCGGTATCCACCTCCTCCTGTCCCCAATCCCCGAGTCGCCTATTACCTTGGAGCCCATGTTAGGAGGCACAGATATTAACATGTCGAACTTTAGCTTTCCTCCCTCTTGGGACTCTATGATCTTCTCGCTTGGGTTTACACTGGTGACGTTAAACGGCGAGTGAACCTCTATGCCCCTTTCCTCGAATAGCTTTAGCATGAACTTGTTTGTGATGGGCCTGCCGAACACTCCCTGAGTTGGATAAGTGTAGATTATCTTTGTCTTTTCCCTAATACCTCTTTTTCTCAAGTAGTCGTCAAGGATTAAAGTGATCTCTAGCGGTGCGACTGGACACCTGTGGGGCAGCTTGGCGACGTTAACAACTACAGTGCCCCCGTTGAAGGAGGACAGTTCCTCCCTCATCTTCAGTGCCGAGTCCATCTCGTAAGGGGTCACAGATGCCGACCTATACCCAGGGACCTCGTCCCAGCTGTACTCTACGCCAGTGGATATAACGAGGTAGTCGTAGGAGTGGGAGACCCCGTCTGCAGTTACAACCGAGTGGTTAGCTGGATCGATCTTGCTTATCGTTCCCTTTTCTCCATGGAGGAACTTTATCCTTGGGTCCAGCAACTCCTTCTCTTTTTTGTGTAGCTCCACGGGGTTCTCAAGTCCAAATGCTACTAGCAGTTGTCCGGGCAAATACGTGTGCGTGTCGGAGGGGTTTAGAACGACTATCTCTACTTCCCCTTTGTCCAGTTCTTCGTCTAGTTTTTGGGCTAACCTATTTGCTATTATAGTTCCACCTACATTTCCTCCGGCTACGATTACCCTTTTCATACTAAATCCCTTAAATAATAAATGATTCTAAGATTATAAACATTTCTATTCTATCAATTCTTTGTCAATATATGTACTGAATATATGTTATAATTTTTGTACATATATCTAAATTTTTATGAAATAAAGGAAATATAGGAAAAATTCGTTATGGGGGTAACATCGTTCTATACTTTATAAACATTAATTTAAAATAAAAAATCAAATCTTATGAATATATATATCTTCTCAGTAAAAATAAAATATTTAAAAGGGCGTGTTCTCCATATTATTTGGGTGTAAGAAAATGTCAGTAAAGATATACAAGGAGTTAGACCTAACTAGCTCGTCATGTGCGGGGCCCATAGGAGAACTGTCAGGAGTCGTAGACGAAATGGAGAAGGGAGAGGCGGTCAAGGTAATACTGGGGGACGAAGCCACCAAGAAGGACATATTAGCGTGGTCGAAGAAGAAGAACTTAACAGTAGTGGAGGAAAAACAGGAGGGAAACAAGTACATACTGGTAATACAGAAGTGAGGCTGGATGAAGACTGGCATAATAGTGGGTACAAACGAGGCCTCTAGGCTGGCCTATGCTGCGATGACCTCTGTTATAATCTCCTCTATGGGAGACGAAGTCTACGTCTTTTTGACTATGGACGCCGTGAAGGCGTTTACCAATACACCAGAGGTTAAGACAGAGGACGTGGCGTCTAAGGTAATGGTAGAGAAAAAAGAAGAGGACTACATCAGCCTCTTTAAGAAGGCAAAGAAGACCAGTAGAGTGAAGATATACGCGTGTTCCTACGCAAGCAAGCTGTTTAACTTGACTAAGGCTGACTACAACGACTTGGTAGACGAGATAGCCGGAATAACGAGCTTCTCCATGGACACGGAAGGGGGACAGATAATCTCCGTTTGGTAAATAAGAATATTTTTATTTACACTATTAACGTTTTCATTAATGATAATAGAAGTAGTGTTCACGGTGAGCCATGAGACCAGCGCTTTCCTCAAGGTGATTTCTGACCCTTTGTTCCTGATCCCAAGGGCTTTTCCTCCAGTCTATAAGGTGGAACTAGTTGAGGGCGGCTTCGTGGCTTATGGAAAGTACATGGGTATCGCCTTTACTATGACTGGAAACGTATACACTGGGGAAAACGCCGTGACCTACGTCTTTACCCTCAACGCTAAGGGGGGTAAGGGGAACGGGAGGTTGACCATTAGTATTTTGGGGGGTAGTGGTTCAATAAAGTTCGACTTCGACGGCTTTATGCACAAGATAGCGGGGACTTTCCTCATAAGGAGATGGCTCGAAAAATTCGCCAAAAACTTAAACGAAGAGGTAAGGCTGGAGAGGATAAGGAAGAAGGTCTAAAGAAGGTCAGCCACGTGCATAACCTTGCCGTGTAAAGACAGGGCAAGGCTACAGGACTGGTTTGTCGAGATTACGTTTTCTACGCCAGTGGCCTTGACTTTCCTCCCTTTTTCCTCTATAATCCTTTGGGAGAGTTCAGGGTTGAAGATGAAGTAAGTCCCCCCGGCACCGCACTCGAAGGAGGGGTCGTCCATCTCCACGATCTTTACCCCCATCCTCCTTAGCATCTCCCTAGTGTACTTGTTCAACCCCAAGAGTGACGCGTGGCAAGGGTCGTGGACTGTCACAGTAACGTCCCTTTGTGGCAGCGGGAGGTTCCTCTTTACTACGAACTCCGCGAAGTCCATGACTTCAAGTCCCATCTCCCTCATGTGGGCAGTGCAGTTGGAGGACAACGATACAACTACCTTCCCCCTAAACGCCTCCCTAAGTTTCTCAGCTATCTTCTTCGCCCTCTCCTTCTCTCCTTCAGCGTAGTGGGGCAGGCCGCAGCAACCGTTGAACACTTCCACCTTGTAGAACTGCCTCAAGTAATTGAGCGCCTTCTCCACTGTGCCCCTATACACTACCGCGTTTAGGCAACCTGGGAAGAGCAGTAGCTCGGCGCTCTCGTCTTTGTGGAACAGCGGTGGGCTGAAGTCCTTCACGAATTCCCTTATTCTCAACGATATCGGGGACGAGGACCTAGAGTAGACTTTCAGCGCAGCGTAAAGCATGGATGGGCTCTCTAGGGCCCTGTGTATGAGCTTTCTAGTTGCATCTGCCTTTCTGTGGGAGGAGATTATCTTGCCGTACTCCACTCCACTTGGGCAGGCTGCTTCACACCTCCTGCAGAAGACGCAGGTCTCTAAGCCTTCGCTGTTTATCCCAAGCTTTACCGCCAGTATCCTACCCCTCGGCGAGTGGACTTCGCTCCTGGTTACCACGTAAGTGGGGCAAGCCTCTAGGCAGAAACCACAGTGGACGCACTTGTCCAGTAGCTCCTCTAGTCCCATTCCCACAACCACCTAACGACCTCGTTACTTGGCTTACACTTCTCCTTTAAGAAGGACTTACAGGGGTTTAAGAGACCTTCTGGGTCAAAGGTCCTCCTTATCCTCTCCATGACCTCCAGGTCAACCCTGCTGTAGTATCTCTCCAAGAACTTCACCTTTTCCGTCCCTACCCCGTGTTCCCCAGAAGGTACCCCACCCATACTGATCGCAAGTTCCGTTATCGCGGTGCCGACCTCTATTGCCTTCCTCAAGCTGGGCTTGTCGTCAGGGTCAAAGGGTATTAGGGGGTGGAGGTTCCCGTCCCCAGCGTGGAAGACGTTGGCTATCGTTATCCCCTGAGTCCTGGAGATCTCCTCTATCTTGGACAAAATGTTGGGTAGCTTACCCCTAGGTACGTTGCAGTCCAGCGTTAAGTACGCCTTAGACACCACGCCCATAGCTGGGAAAGCCCCCTTCCTGGCGTTCCAATAGGGCGTTGCGTCCTCGGGCTCAAAGAACTCTCCCCCGTTTTCCCTTATCACCTTAACGACGCGGTTTGTGTTCTCCTCCACGTCCTCGTCTAGCTCTATGAGGAGCACGTAAGCTATGGGGAGACCAGCTCTATACCTGCTTTTCTCAACTATCTGCACTGAGTTCCTGTCCATCATCTCTAGGGCAGAGGGGATTACCCCTGCCTTGAATATCCCAACGACTGTCCTAGATGCCTCCTCCACCGTCTGGAACACGCCGACTATTGTCTTCCTAGCCCTTGGCTTTGGCAAGAGCTTTAGCCTTGCCCTTAGTATCGCTCCAAGGGTTCCCTCTGCCCCGACGAAAATAGACGTAGGGTTAAAGAAGGGCGAGGGGACGAACTCCTCTACCTCACCGTTGGTCAAGATCACCTTTAAGGACAGGACGCTGTTGAAAGTGGGGCCGTACTTCACCACCCTCATTCCCCCGGAGTCGTGGGACACGTTACCGCCTATGGACGAGACAACGTAGCTTGAGGGGTCTGGGGCGTAGAACAAGTCCGGAGGGGCGCTCTTGGTCACCATGGCGTTAGCTATCCCGGGGCCGACCTCTATCTCGTACCCCTCTAAGGAGTAGACCTTGTTTAGCCTCGTCATGGCCACTACCACTTCTCCATTTAGGGGTATTGTAGCTCCGCTCAGGCTAGTCCCGCTCCCCCTTACCACCACCTTGACCTTCCTGGAGAACAGGAACCTAAATACCTCTATTGCCTCCTCTTCGCTCCCGGGCAATACCACGGCTGAGGGCTCCCCGGAGACCGCGGTGAACCCGTCAAAGGAGTAAAGTAACTTCTCGCCTCCCTCTATCACCCACTTGTCCCCGACTATCTTCCTTAGTTCCTCTATCACTTGAGAAGGTTGTTTTTACTGTTTAAAAAATCCACACTTTTGCATTTAGATTACGTCAAAGAAGACGCCCTTTGGGTCTAACGACTCCTTAAGGAGCCTAAGGGAGGTGTAGTTAGCCGTAAAGCAGTCCCCTTCGCAGTTCCTCTCCTTGATCACCCTCTTCCCCGAGGGGGGCCTCCCGTTTAGACACCTAACAATGCCGAGACCGTAGTAGGCGACGCAGAGCTCAGCCTCCACTTCCTGCATTCCCTCAAACTCCTTCCCCCTTGTAGTTAGAATGGAAAAGTCGAAGACCTCCGGCACCTCGAACTTGTCCCCTTCTCCTTTCCTCACGGCGAACTTCCTAACTTCTCCCCCTGTCTTAACCCCAACTACCCCTAGCGCTCCCCCCTTAAATTCCCTCTCGGGGTCTTTGACCTCCTCAAAGTGGTAGTCA
>JBBINF010000087.1:0-6001 GCA_037444045.1 Sulfolobales archaeon
CGGCCGGTCCACTATAATGGGTTTATGTTTTCATTATTTAACGTTCTAAACTCAGGTACATCTATGTTTACCTCTATCGATCAACAAATAATCGTAATCATATAACACCTAATACCTATAACACATCTTAAATTGAATTGAATGGAAAATCTCATAACTAGTACTTGCTTTTCTGAAATTTAAACACGCTAACTTATTGCTAAGGTTTTAGCCGAATAACAGACTACTTAATCTTTAGCTCTTCCGGAACGACAAGGTCTAATCTAGGTTTCTAGCGTCAATATCTGTCTTATTAGCTTGTATGCTTTATCGAACTCGACAGCCTCACCCTCACTTCCTTCTAGGAATACTGGTCTAGTCAGATGCCTATAGTACCTAGTCTGATAAGTACCGAGGCTCAATCCCCTTTGTACTTCAATTCTGACCTTCTCTCCTGCAAACTTGTATCTACATTTTTTACATCTAAACCCTTTCCCTTTCCCCAAGGACTCAGAAGGCCCACCACATCTTGGACAACTAGGATTCCTGTACTCGTAAGCGTTCAACGATATTACTCTTATCCTCTCAGCCTCTATTATCTTCTCAACCTCATCGGAAGGTTTAACAGCCCCTATTACCTCTATCTGGTCTCCCTCTCTTAGTTGCTGGGCTGCTAGATTTAACTCCCCGGTTTCTTTATATACAATCACGTTAATTCCTTCACACGAGACTACCACGTCTCCTCCAGTGCGAACCTCCACTTTATTCACAGTACAGATTCCCCTAAAGGTCTGATAGAACTTATCTCCAGGCCAATTTACGTGGGCATCTGTACCCTGGTTTGACTTAAATATCATGGCGTCCGAGATCGGTTCATCTGTCTTAATCTCTTTCAGTCCCATGATCAGCGAAGCAACGCTGACGCCCCTTATCCCGTAGAGTATAGGATCTCTTCCGTGGGGGGTAATGAGTGGTTTTCGTTTAACGTAATCGAAGTTCGCAAAGGTCTTGGGAAAGGTGAGTTCATCGAAACGTATTACGCTATTTACGTCTACAGTCCTCTCCTTGTCGAGGTAATCCATTTGCCTGTATGTTATTAGCTCGAAGGTAGTATCTCCCCTAAAGCCAATGGAAGCTAAAGATCCTATGATCCCTCTGTATCCCCTTATCTCTGCCCCCAGCTTTTCCGCAACCCTATCTGCTAAATCCAAGGTCACTACGTCTGAAACCGCCCTGACGTAAAGGGGGTATAGTTTTTCCGACTTTTCCTCCTCGATTACTACTACCCCAGGCTTCCTGTTGTACTCTAGGCCCTTTGAGAAGTTCCTTACGTAGTCCAGCGACATTTCCCACACAAGGTCCGCGAGCTCCTTTTTTGTACCGTGAAACTCAACAGCAATCCTAATAGCCGCGTTGCCTCTAGTCTTCCAGGGTATGTTAGGGTTGAGCCTTATTAAATACGGAAAATCTACTACATGTATTCTATTACGGAGAAAATAATTTATTAATAAAGTAGAAAAATGAGTTGTACATCCCCCTATCGGCGAGTCGTGATCGTCTACTCCTATGACGTACCTCATTTCTTTACCGATTTACCTTCCATTATTATCATAGTCAGCGTAGATCTTACCTTGGGTAGTTTCCTAATAGTGGAGCTCACGAAGTTCCTCAAGTAGTCCATATCCGAAGATTCCACCTTTGCGACTATGTCGTAAACCCCATAAACTATGTATGCTTCAGTTACTTCGTTGAATGTCTTTAACTTTTCGAAGACTTCTTCCTCTCCTCCTGCGTCTGTATTTATGAGGATTATCGCAGATACCAACTTACCTACCACTAGTTTAATAAATTATAAAGTTATAAGAATTTTACGATGCCAATTAACATTTATGTTATCGAGTTTGATGAGGACGATCCTAAAAAATGTACAGGGAAAAGGATGATAAAATTTGGATATGCTAGAAAATCTTACAAGCCATTCGGAATTGTTTTAAACCCTTTAGCTAAGGCCCCCATCTCAGCGGACGACAAAGAAATAGCAGAGAGGTGGGGGATAACGGTTATCGACTCCTCGTGGAACCAGTCCGACGAGGGGTTTTTTATGAGGTTTAACAGCAAGTTCTCTAGGAGGCTCCCTTTCCTTTTAGCTGGCAATCCGATCAATTACAGCAAGCCGTTTAAATTGTCTTCAATAGAGGCTGTAGCCGCAGCGCTCTACATTATCGGGGAGGTAGAGATGGCGCGCGAGCTAATGAACAAGGTAAAGTGGGGCCACACTTTTCTTGAATTGAATGGCGACCTCCTAGAGCTGTATAGGGGCAAGAGAGTGGAAGAGGTCTTGAAAATAGAGGAGGAAGTGATGAGAGGGCCGCAGCAATAACCCAGCTTCTGTAAATTGGGGGATTTGACTTAGCGTACTAGAGGAGGATTGAGCCCCCGCTCATCTCCCCCTCGACTTGCTCCGTGGAGGACTGCCGTTTCAATCCCCGGGGCCAGTCTCATATATCACGACGCGTCGCCGCGCCGGGAGTCTAATCATCTTCATTTCCGACCTCGGGGAGACGTTTCTGTGCAGTTGCCAAGGGGACTGCCCTTGTCCCTATTGGGACTCCACGGGGCTAGGAGGCTGGAGTTTCCTCAGCTTTACCCGTGACCCCCTACTGCGGCCCCCTGCTATTATTAATTAGGTATGCTATTAAATCGCTTCTGGTGATTATTCCTAAGGGTTTTAGTTTCTTGTCTACTACAAGTGTAACCGAGTATTTGGTGAGGAGCCTCATTACCTCTCTAACTGGTGTCTTAGGGTCGAGCAATGGAGGTAAAGGAGCTAGGATGTCCTTTACAGATATATCGTTAGGGTTCTTTATAGCTAGCTTTCGTAAGATCACGTAGTCGTATATTATCCCGACTAGCTCAGAAGAGGAATTAATAACCGGAACCTGTGATATACCGTGCTTCTCCATTTTACTAACTATTTCCTTTACGCTCTCATCTAACGTAGCCACTATGACGGGCGAGTGCATTACCTTCTCTGCACTATCGTTGATTTCCATCAGGGCCGTTAGCTCGTCGAATATTTTCTTCACAACCGAGAGTTTTGGGTCTATTTTTCCGTTCTCGATCTTCGCTATAAGGGACTGAGAAACGCCTATTCTCCTAGCTAGCTCTGCTTGAGTTATACCGAGGCTCTCCCTAAGCCTCTTGAGTTCCCTTACGTCAAAGATCATGGCTAGTTCCTTAAATGGGAACCAGTCTGGAAAGGGCTATGACAACAGCTATAACGACTATACTGCCAATTAGCACTACTTTAGGGTCTACCTTCACTTTCTCGTGTTCTTCTTCGTAGTACCTCACTAGCCCTGCCATAGACATTAAAGGGACGTTCTCCTTCTTCTTTTTCGTAGCGGGCATATCCTACTCCCTTACTTTTATCTTTCCTAAACTTTCTATTATGCTTATTGCTCTGTGGGGATCCTTCTCTATTACGTTACCAGTGACTATTATGTTAGCGCCTGCTCTCGCCAGCTCTAATGCCCTTTCAGGGGATCTAATTCCTCCTCCGACCATGACGTTAACTGAGGAGAACCTCTTCACGTATTGTATCATCTCTGGCCTTACAGTTTCTGGAGCTCCAGAGCCAGCCTCTAAATAGACGAATTCCATCCCCATGTACTGTGCGGCCAAAGAATACGCGACCGCCAAATCTATGTTATCATAAGGGATTACCCTGGCCCTTCCTACGTGCGCTGCCGTGCCTCCATGTCCTACGATGAGGTAAGCAGTGGGAAGGGTCTCTAAGTCAAGCCTTTTGATCAATGGAGCTGCGGCCACTTGAGCGCCTATGACGTAATATAAGTCGTCTGAGTTGAGGAGGGACATGAAGAGAATAGCGTCAGCCTTGTCTGAAATCAGGTTTATGTTACTAGGAAAGATTATCTTCGGGATTGGGAAGTCGTTGAGCAACTCTAGGATAGAGTCGAGCTTACTGCTCGAAACCCCTAAAGTCCCCCCTACAAGAAAGGCGTTAGTACCGTGTTCGAAAAGCTCTTTACTGACGTTGTATAGCGAGGTCAGGTCATCTACTTTGTCAGGGTCTATTAAGGAAAAATGAAGTACTCTACCTTCCTCAATTAGACGCTTGATGTAGCTCTTCACTTTCCCCTTCAGTTTCATTTTCTCCTTCACTATTATCTTCGCGGTTCTCTTTTATTTGCAACTTACCATCTAAGTAGAGGTCTAAGAATTTCCCGTAGGCATTAGCCTCATCGTAGACTGGGGGCACTTCTATTTCTGCGTAGAGCCCACAACTCCCGCACTTTATTTTAGCGATTCCTTCCTTTATTTCTACTGAAATGGACATCCTTCCACATCTCGGGCACTCAAAAGTATTTGGCAACTTAGGTTTTGGCTTTATTATTTTAGTCCTCTTCTTCCTTTTACCGCCCATGCTGGCTTACCTCTTCTTCTTAGAAGATCTCTCATTTCTAATTAATACCTCTTTCTTTCCTGATCTTACCAGTACTTCGGCAAATATCCCGTAAGCTATCCCCGCAAATATTACTACTATCGTAGTTATGAGGACTACCTCCAAGACGTTGAGCGTCATTTGCTAAACTAGTAATTTTCTAAGTTTTAATGATTTTCCGTAAGCGTATATCTCAAGGAGTATCTCAAATATCTCCTTGGACGTGGTCGTTAACGTTTTATATTTTTCCTCCCTCATGGCCATCCTTAAGGCCATGAGGTGGTAGCACTCACCGTCATTCTTGTATACTCTTCTGAACACAAACGACTTACAGTCACAGGCGTCTTCGTCAAGTACGTGGTCCTTGTTTCTGTCCTTTCCTACGAAGATAAAGACCGAGAAAAAGGAGTCGGAGGAGACTAGCTTTACTATTCTTCCCTCCTTGACCGAGATCTCAGCCTTTCTTAAAGACCTCGAGTCTTCCATCTGGACTACCTAGTACTATTTCGTCAAATAGGCCTTCGCAGAATATTCCGGTCTCAACTACGCCAGGTATGCGCTTAAGTTCTGCGTCTAACTTGCAGAGATCCTCAGTTGCGTTTAGTAGTAGATCGAGGATTATATTTCCGTTATCTGACACAACCGGGCCAATTTTTCCCTCGCCCTCCCTTATAGAAATGTCGTATTTTTCCCTTACCTTTCTTAGCACGTAGTTTACGCTCACTGGCACTACCTCTACTGGAACCTTAAACGGAGGTGATGTTTTTAGCTTCGAGTTCTCCCCTATAAATACCCTATATTGGGAGAAAAAGGAAAGGAGCTTCTCCCTGAGCAGAGCTCCACCCCCTCCCTTTATCATAACATACGAGCCCCCTTGGCGATATACAACGTCAAAGCTGTCTACATACACGTCTGGTCTAACCCCGTTGAATAACGACAGTACTTTTCCTCCATACGATGATACTAAAAGTTCCGTGTCTATTGAGCTTGTGACAAATGCTTTGCTTTCTAGGAGGTTGTTCTTTGCCAGCACCTCTACGAGTTTCCTCACTGTCCTACCAGTACCTAAACCTATAACGTTGCTAGGCTGGACAAATTGAATAGCGTAATTTGCTACAGCCTCTTTGGGATCGTACACTTTATATTTACAGTCACGAAGCTTTTTATAAGTTTTGTGAAGGATCCGTAGCTCAGCAAGGACGGAGTGCAGGCACCAGTTTGAGAAAAACATTGACACGTCCACGGTCTACCGCGGAAAGGGCCTTCTAAGCGTTCAGTAAACTCCCCAGTAGACTACGCGTTATTGCTATCTTTCAACTAGCGGTGAACTTTTACCGCCTACTTTCAATCCGACGTAAAATAAGGTAAAATTTTGCGCGTTAACATGACTTTTGAGCGCGTTCTGGTAACCGTAATATGGGACGTGAAAAATGGCGAAAGAGAAGTCGCGTTATAAGTACGGGGAATACATAATTAGGCAGATTAAATGGCGGTATTATGTCTATAAGCTAGAGAACGTGAGCGGTGAGGTAAAGGAGCGTTACGTCGGCCCCTTAG
>JBBINF010000088.1:0-5851 GCA_037444045.1 Sulfolobales archaeon
CTTCCCATCATGTTAGAGTTGACCGGACCGCTCTCCTGCACCTTGAATAGGTACTGGTATGAAGTTATTTGAACGTTCACAATATCAGAACTTGGCTTTCCATTAAGTGCACTAAGCACGTTTGGAACTCCACCGACTTGGAAGTCCAGAGGCAGCGTCCCTACAATCACTATAGCGAAGAGTACTATTACGAACAAAACCCAAGCTAATTCCCACCTTTCCTTTTTGTCCATCTAAATCACCTACCAGCCGAGTTTAACCCCATGAGGTTTTATAACTTTTCATTAAAAAAATTAAATACTTTTAGCTGACTTAAGAACCGAAACAGATGTAATTATGATCCCTATTGTCAGAATGGACAACCATATGTCTATGTAGGCATTGTACATGTTGCCTCCTAAAGCTAAAGGTATAACGCTTATTACTATAAGTAGAGCTCCCACAATACCTATTGCCCATCCGGCACCTATTGCCTTCTTATGGGACTTGACTAGCCTAGTGCTAAGAGACACGTTGGACAAGCTGGGCATCCCTGTACTCTCCCAACTTAGTGACATAGCTACAGTATTTATTAGTTCTCCCAGTCCCAGCCCTTCCAATCTAGCAGTCCTTCCCTTGACTAGAGTGAGCACTAGGTTTAGGAACCAGCCCAACGTAGCTAGCTCAGCTATTATTGCCCCAACTGTAGCTAGGTTCTCCGCAAACACTAGGCCTGAAACCCTTGGGAAGATCTCCGCCCTCCTTACTACGCCATAGAAGCCCTCTAGCTCAAACCCTATTATGAGCAGCACAGACCCTAGCGTATAGCCTATGAAGTGCAGCCACGCTAGTTTCCCGGAGTACCACTGCCTGCCAGACATCATGGGTATCATGAAGTATAGCACTGCCATCGCTGCGGGAACTATGGAGAGCAGGATCATGGCGTGGAAGTGACCTACCACCCACATGGTGTTATGGATTATTGCGTCGAAAGCTATAGTAGCGTTGGAAATGCCCGTAACACCTGCAGCTATTGCACCAGAGAAGGACAATACAGTAAAGGCAGTTATTACGTTCCAGTTTACGTTTGCGCCCTTAACTGTTGCCCACAAGTTAAGGAAGGTCATCATTGAAGGTATTACAACAGCGTAAGTAAGGACTTCCTGGATTATTTTTATTGCGACTGGCAAGTTGACCATATACAAGTGGTGGATGGGCACGTTATTGGAGAAGATTAAGTAGAGGAGTGCCGAAATCCTCCCCATTCTGTCACTATATAAGGGCTTATTTGCTAGGGTGGGTATCAGTAGGTACAGTGCGCCTACTGCGGGTACCCACGCCATGTACACTACGGCGTGCCCGAATATCCAGAAGGCTATCTGGTTAGCTATTGGGTTTAGCCCAACTACACCAGCGTAAGCCAAGAGGTCCCACACGTCAGCTGCAGTGACCCCAGAGTACCCTATCATGAACATTAGGGTTACCATTAAGAAGAACACTAAGGGGACTGGCAGTTTCTCCTTTAAGCTCTTACTTGCGATGTAGTAGTGATAGACTATCCATATACCTGCAGTGTAAGTGAAGATGTCAAGTAGTAACCAGCCTATGAAGAACAGAGGAGATACCACGTACTGGGAGTACCCTGGAATTCCCATTGGAGATATGTAGTACCAATCTGTGGCGGAGAAGTAGTTGTCGTTGAACACCGGATACGCTACTATTGGACCCTCCATGAACATCATGGATATGTTTATTATGATGAAAGAGATGTTCAGGAGCCACTTAGCTCTGGGTTGCAGGTTCAGGAGCTTTATGGTGAAGTAAATAAAGAGGGCGTATATGACTTGCTGGGCGAAGCCGAACAGATCCCTTTCCGCGTGGAGCGTTACTCCTCCGTAATATTCCTGAGACGTCATTACTAGAGTACCCAGAGTCCCCCATGCAGTCTCCTGTATCCTTACCATGAGAGAGTCTATGACTCCCAGTAGCCCCCAGATAACTCCCAGAACTAACATTGCCATTACAATCCTAGTAGTCCAGTCCTTGTCAAGTTGGAATAAAGCTACAACAATGTCCTTTAGTCCCATATACCATCAGGATAACTATTTTAGGAGATTTTTAATACTTTTCTTAGTAGAAGATTATTAATTTCGCTTTAACACTGTTAGATAGTATAAAATATACTAAAATAGTTTAGTATTTTTAGTATCAAAAAGAGATCGATAAAAATTATAAAACATGGAGCCCACCTCATAAGCCTTTGACCAAAGTAGCCAAGGATCACCTTACGTATAGTAAAAACATCAAAGCGCCGGGGGCGGGACTTGAACCCGCGCGGGGTGACCCCCAACGGCTGCCTGCTCGTCAAAGATAGCAGGCCGCCGCCCTAACCAGGCTAGGCGACCCCGGCACTCCATATTTCTATCCCATTGCTTAAAAATGTTATCGGATCCCCCAAGGTAGATCGTGTGAAGATAATGCGATTAACAACTAATTTTTCGATACTTTAACATGAGCAACCTATGGTAGTGCAGTCTAGTAATTCATGTGTCCAGAAACTGCAAGAGACGTGTGCAGACTACAGCAGCTATAAAGTTAACGTACAATCTAAAAGGCTCGTAGGGTTCCTGTAACTCCTCGCTACGGCTGGAATGAAACTAGTGTCTAGCCTAGGGCCGAACAAGCCCATAAACAAGGGATCAGTAATTCTCTATGGCACTCTGTCGTTACGAGACTTCCAAGAAGCCTTCGACGTTTAAACTCTTTTAAGAATCTACTTAGCTTAAGCGATTAAATTCAAAAGGCTGTAAGAGTAATGTATAATGGGCCGGGTAGGGTGGGGAGGCTCGCCACCTCCTGTTCCCGCGTGGCGTAAAGCGGGCACCAGTAACTCCTACCCCACGGCAAGGAATAGCCTAGGTCCAGGCTGTACTATGAGGGCCGCCCAGTAGGGCTAACGGCTATGGGCTTTCCCTCCGGAGGGAGGGAAAGTACCATACTTACCGGGTGAACCGGCCAGGCCCGGAAGGGAGCAACCGTAGCCGGACGTTAGCGCTTACTGGTCACCGGCCTGAGGAAGGCTTGGGTTAAACCTAGGTTATTTTCTACCGTGGGGTAGGGGAGCCGACCCGCAAAAGTTTTAAAATTACGTTATTGAATGTGAATACGTGGGGCTGTAGTCTAGCCTGGACTAGGATGCCAGGCTTGGGCCCTGGTGATCGAGGGTTCAAATCCCTCCAGCCCCACCATTACAGATTCCCAAGCAGCAACGATTTGCCTCTTAGGCCTAAGGCTTGCTAAGGATGTACGCGGTTTAAATTTGTCCTCTTTTCTCGCAAGTTAAGGGATAACGCTTCATATCCTTATAACCGTAGTCTGCAGGTAGACAGCTAGTACGGCGAAAGCCAGTTCCACTCCCCACAGTATCATCACAACTTGGTACTCCTTAAAGTGTCCCATCTTCATCACCACGTGCGTCAACGAGTTCACTCGTTCGTCCCAGTACAGGTAGCCCTCTGGAGAGACCTTCCCAAAGGAAACCCCCTTAAACCTCGTACGCGCCTTGAGGACGAACTCCGCTACATATGGTAGATACAACACAGCTAAAGCCGTAAGCATAAACCCGGATATCCCAATGGCGCCTATAGCGGAGCCGATAAAGTAAGTGCCTATGTTACCCGGGAAAGATTTTGCGGGGTATTTGTTATACAGAAGGAACGCGACAAGAGAAGTAAGTAGGACAACGGCGAGTTCACCCCCAATATAAGTTTGGCCTGCACCCCTTAGCCCAATAAACGCGAGCGCCCCAGCCATTATTATCCCCATTCCAGTCCCGAGCCCGTTAAGTCCTTCTAGCATGTTAAACGCGTTTGCCGATATGGTCAATGCTGCCGGGATTATCAAAACATAATATAAAATGCCGAAGTTGACGGGGCCCAAGAAAGGGATTGAGATAACTGAGTGTCCCACACTGAATATTGCGAGGGGAACGGAAGCGAAGGTCGGGGTTAACGCCCTCACGGACTGCCTTATGTTGAGGACGTCGTCTAACAGACCAAGGAAGGCCACTATTAGGGAAGATATAAGGGTAGCCAAGATAACCGTCTCACTCACTTCGCTACGGTCGTCAACTAGAAGGGCAAAAGACCCCCCTATAAACCCCGCTACTATCCCCACTCCTCCCAGTACTGGGATCTCGGGTTTGTTTGGCTTGTTTACGTCCTTACCTACAAACCCTCTAGCCCTAGAGGCCCCTATAATCCATCTGGTCACTAGGAAAGCCACTACGAAGGAAATTATTGGGGCTACATAGTCCAAGTTATTTCCGCCTTTTAACTGTAAACTCTGCCAAGTATTTTAAAGCCATTCCAGCTATCTCGTTCTTACTCTCGACAGACTCAAGGGACTTTAACGCGTTATCTAGGTAGTGTTCTGCCAAGTCATAAGCGTAGTCTAGGGACAGCGACTTTATTGCCTCGGCAGCCGCCCTCACTTTCTCGGGGTCCTTAGAGCCTAGACCCTCTAAGATGGTCTTCCTCTCTAGGTCGCTAGCCCTCTCGAGGGCCTTTATCACCAAGATCGTCTTTTTCCCCTCCCTAACGTCGCTGTACAGTGGCTTTCCGAGCTCCTTCTCGTCTGCTGTGAGCCCTAGGATGTCGTCGACTATCTGGAAGGAAATACCTAAGTTCATGCCGAAGGAGTAGAGCTTATCTACGGTGTCCTTGTCTGCACCACCAATTATCCCTCCTAACGCAGAGGAGCAAGCGAAAAGTTGGGCTGTCTTCCTCTTTATCATCTCTACGTACTCCCCCTCAGTGACCTGGGCCCTCTTCTCGAATTCCATGTCCATGGCTTGCCCCTCAGATACTATAATTACTGACTTAGAGAAAGTGGAGAGCGCCCAAAAGTACCTCTCTCCGTCTAACCCCTTTAACGCGTCAGTTAGGATCTCGAAGGCCTTAGCGTGGAGTAGGTCTCCAGCTAAAATGGCCGTGGGGATCCCCCAGACCACGTGGACTGTCGGCTTACCTCTCCTCAGGGTGTCCTGGTCCATTATATCGTCGTGGATCAGAGTGAAGTTGTGCAGGACCTCTACTGCGGCCCCTGCCTTGTATGCCCTACTCCTCTCTCCTCCTACTAGGTCAGAGGAAGATACAAGTATTAGGGGCCTAAGCCTCTTCCCTCCAGCTTTAAGGAGGTAGAGGGACGCATCGTAAAGGTCCTTCGTGTCCCCATTTAAGTAAGAGAAAATTTCCTTGTCTACGTTACTGACTATATCGTTAAAGTACTGATCTATGTTCATTTTTCTCTTCTTCTAAGTTTTTCATATGTAGATAAACTTATCCCCCTCGACTGCATCCAGTCTTTCAATCTGTTCCAGATTACAACGCTAGTCCTCTTGAGCTCCTCCACGTCTTTAGAGCCCGTAAGCATCATTGCCGACTTTAGCTCGAACAAAGTCCTCTTGAAAAACTCCTTTAAGGACTCCTTCCCCTGCATCACGTTCTTTAACACGGGGTTTGCCATCCCCGCTATGTCTGCGCCCAGAGCAATGGCCTTAGCTACGTCGAGGCCGTTCCTTATCCCCCCGCTGCCTATTATGAAGGCGTCCGGCACGGAGAACCTGGTCTCGACTATCGAGGCCCCCGTGGGAACTCCCCAATCTGCGAACAGCGAGGCGCTCTTGGCCTTCCAGTTCCCCATCGCCTTGTCCCTTACCATTTCCACAGCTATCCAGCTAGTGCCCCCCTGCCCTGAGACGTCGAAGTTCTTGAAGCCGTAAGACGACATAATGGAGGCCACTTCCATGGAAATGCCGGAGCCCGTCTCCTTAATTATGATCGGCACCGCCAAGGACTTGGAGATGTCCCTC
>JBBINF010000089.1:0-5832 GCA_037444045.1 Sulfolobales archaeon
CAGAAAGAGGCGAAGGAAATGGGGAGGGAGTTTGTTGATTTGAGGAAAGCTGATTCCGCAACCATGGACAGAATAATCAGTACACCAAACAAGTACTACGTCTTTTATAGGATCGTGGTCAGCCATGTAATGCCCGAGGACTTAAGCGTGCCTAGGATAAACGATAACTTCGTTAGGTTCATCCCACCACAAGCGCTGTACATCCTTTCGTTGCCAGAAATTGCAGGCGTATTGTTCTTAGACGAAGTAACAAACGTCCACAGACCAGATCAGCTTTCGTCTCTTTTGTCGTTTGTCTATGAGAAAGAGGTTTCATGGTCTATAAAGCTCAGTGATAATGTAAAGATTGTGATGGCAGGCAATCCGCCTAGAAACAGTTCAATTGCTAATTTGCTTCCTGACCCCTTGGTCACAAGGAGTATTGTGTTTTACGTTTCGCCTCCATCACCAGAGGAATGGATTAACTACATGTATTCGCAGTACGGTAACAAGTGGGAGAGGATAATCGGAACATTTCTGTTACATTATAAACACTTCATCTACTATGACGGAAGCGGAAACGAAAAGAACAAGGACAATGACGAAATGCTTGGGACAGGGGAAAGGCTAGTTAATTACGCAACGCCAAGGACATGGACGACGCTCGCCACACAGCTCTACAACCTTAAGGTTAGGGGAGTTAGTTATTCCTCACCGTTCATTAGGTCCTTAGTGGTGGGCAGTGTTGGTCCGTACGTTGCTAACCACCTAATCCCCATTTTGACGAAGGACATCGATATTGAGAAGGCTTTCAGGGAGCTCATTGATAATCCCAGCGTTGTCAATGTTTGGGATGTGTCAACGAGGATAATAGTTGCTTCGTTCCTTTTCGAGAAGCTGACTGAGCTGAAGGATGTCAATATTGAGGAATTGCTGAACGAGCTGATAAAGGTAAATAGGGAGTTCATGCTGATAGCGTTCCTATCGATGGACGACAAGAAAAAGGTGGATTGGATAATAAAGTACCCGTTCCTCCTTGGCAAGCTGTCGAAGAACGAGTTCTCAGGAGACATACATGACGTTATTGCGAAAATAAACTTTAATGCCTCATATGCATAATCCCTCTTTTTTCGGGGATAAGTATGGCAGAAGTAAACGAGATTGAAAATGCAAGGAAAATATTAAGGGAGATTATCCACGGGCTTTTGATTTATGAGCCATTCTTCGGAATGTGGCTCGCCAGGACGTGGATCTACGCTGACCCTAGGGAGAAATGGATATCGACCGACGGATTGAGGATTTACATCAACCCGAAGCTCTTTAGCGAAAACTTCGATGCGAAAAAATTCATTATGGAGTTACTGCATGTGGTTGGGCACATTGTGTTTAAGCACGTGCCCAGGGGAGCCATGAAAGTCAGCAATGAGCAGGACGCGATTTTGTGGCATTTAGCTAGTGATGCAGTACTGAACAGGGAGATGTTCAGTGACTTGGCGTTGCTTGATTCGATATCGAAAGCAATTGGTGTCGATATTGAGGAACTGAAAAGAATGAGGGTCGAGGAGGTCTACGATTTGCTTAGGAGGAGCAACATAAACGCAGGCTCCATTGGGCAGGGGCAAAACCACATGAGGTTCAATACACAGCAAGGTCAGCAGGGACAGGCACTGAACCAGCCACAGCAACAACAATCGCCTCAGTCGCAACAGGGCAACCAGCAGGGACAGAGGCAGGGACAACAGCAAAATCAAGGCAATCAGAGCCAGCTGGGTCAAGGTAGGCAGGGGAAGCAGGGGCAAAGGAGTCAGGGTGGTCAGGGAAGTCAGGGTCAGCAAGGACAGAACAACCAAAGCGGTGGTGCGAATCAGCATGGTCAGGGTCAGCAACCCCTGGGTAGTAATCAGGGGCAAAGCCAGCAGGGAGGTTCATGCAATAGGCAGGGCAACAACCCTGGACAGCAAGGTCCTGGTCAGCAGGGTAAGGGAGGTGGCAGTAGCCAGGGTAGTGGGCAGGGAAGTCAGCAACCAGGTCAACCCAACCAGCAACAACCACAGCAGGGTCAGCAGGGTCAGGGGAGTGGTGAGGGAGGGCAAGGTGATTTGGTTCCGCTGAATGAGGGAGACCCAGGCGAGTCGATTGAGAACGATATCAATGCTGACGAAATTGAGAGGAAGATTGACGGAAAAAGCATCGAGATAATGGGATCACTGAAGTACATAGGTAGGTTGCCCGCGTGGGCACAGAGGCTTTTCGATCAGCTGTCTAAGCCTAGGATAGACTGGAGAGACGTACTTAGAGCCGTCTTGGACAGGGTCTTTGGCAAGGACATGCTTAGGAAGTGGTCAATAGTGAACAAGCACTTCCCCAATGAAAGACCAGGCAAGGCGCTTTATGGGGTTGACAGGGTCGGCATCCTAGTCGATACGAGCGGTTCAATAAGTGATGAGGAACTTAGGCAATTCGTCTCGGAGGTCTATGCAGTGCTCAGTGCGAGGAATGTATCGACAGTGGTTGTGATACCGTGGGACGCAACTGCGTACGAGCCGATAAAGCTCACCACGCCGTCACAGATAAGCAAGCTGAAGGGCAGGTTGATGGGAGGTGGTGGCACCATGATAAAAGACGCTTTGAAGCTGGCGAAGAAACTGAGGATCGAGCACATCATTATCCTCAGCGACTGGGACATTGGTGATATAAACGAGCCAGAGGTCCAGAAGCTCCTGTCGAGCTTCAGGACCATCATTGCCGTAACGACGCACTCCGAGCCAGTGGTTCCGAGGCACGCAATAAAGCTTAGGCTACCGCTTAAGCCAATTGTGGCATGAACGCCTTTCTCGGGGATGGGCATGGACGCTGACGCAGGTATCTATCTTTCCTCCATAAAGGAAATAATCGATGTTGGTGCAAACACCGTGGGCTTGGTCGATGTGTGCGCCAGCATATTGTGGAGGACCGTGAAACTGCCGATAGTGTTGCCGAAGCTCAACGGCTTGTCCAAGCCTAAGCTGGAGGAGAAGGTGATTGAGTTGACCAAGACGTTCATTGAGATAGCAAAGAGAATGGGGAAGGACACGATCATAATGCCGAAGATAGAGAGATGCGAGCTCTCCTTCGAGGAAAAGAGCGTTGATTCCGTCCTGCTGAATGTTGTGACTAGTGAGATGTACAAGGACGGGAAGCCGATAGGTGATGCAATCGGCATAATCATCGTGCCAGGGTACGCACCGTGGATACCAATCGGCATCGAGACAACGTACAGAGGCGACGTTGAGTATGAGGACACGTTCTCCGCGGTTTTCCAGACGGCGCTGTTCCTAACAAAGAACCCGTGGGTAAAGGATGCACTGAAGGAGGCGCTCAGGAAGGTGTTCAGCAACTTCTTGGTCTCGTACGACGAGATACTCAATGCGTACAACTCAGTAAGGACGTGAGTGCGTCCTCACTCGGGGATTGCCATGACGGACACGGCTTATGCAGTCGCCAAGTACTTAAGAGCCGTGGAAGACATCGACGTGTCTAACCTGCTCTCTGCCATTGATGACTGCGGAAAGACGCTGGATAGAATGATCAAGCTACCGATTGACCTACCTAGGTTTGGGGCTTTGGATAATGGTTCGTACGACGCGTTGAAGAAGAAGAGTGAGGAGTTGAAGAGGGCATTCATCGAGGTGGCGAAGGAGATGGGGATTAGGGAGGTGGTTGTGCCGAAAATGAACCACTGCAACTTGGTGCTCAGTACCGTGCCCATTGACTCACTTGATGTGCAGGTGTACGAGTATGACGTGAGGGACGGGATCGCGTGGGTCGGCATGATAATCGGCATTAAGATCGCGAACGCGTTCTTCCCAATAGCGAGGGTCAACTCAAGCATACCATACGTGGACGAGTACGAAACAATAATCACCACGGCGCTCTTCATAGGCAAGAACCCGTGGGTCGTTGACACACTGAAGAAGGCTATGGAGAGGGTCTTCGAAAACGTCAAGAAGACCTATGCCTCAATCATGCAATTCATGACAGCGCTGAAACTGCTTGGCACTGAGGTTAGGGAGTGAGGTATTTATTTCGGCATTCTCGGGGATGCCCATGGCAAGCGAGATTGTTGGCACATACATAAAAGCCATTGAGGAAGCAATGCGTGCTGTGGAGACGCTGAATACGGTAGATGACTACTACAGGATTCTGAATAAGCAGGTGAAGCTCCCAATACGACTTCACGGCATTAAGAACTACTCGTACTACCGATTACAGGAGAGGATGCAGGACATCGAGAAAGCTTTCCGAGAAATCGCGAGGGAGACTGGGGTCACTGAGGTGGTTGTGCCGATAATGAGAGAGCCACAGTTGCGCCTGTCGTTTGAGACCGTCAGCATAGACTCAGTGAGCCTCAAATTCCGTGCGTACAGGGTTGGGACGTACGACGAGATTGTCGCTATCGCCATGGAGGCTATGGGGACTATGGTCGGTGAGTTCCCAATTGCGTGGCGGGATGGCGATTCTGGTGAGTACCGCACCAGCGTGGGCACTGTGCTCATTACGGCACTGCTTGTGGACAAGAACCCGTGGATAGCTGGCGCACTGAGGAAGGCAATCGAGACTGTGCTCAGTGACTACGTGAGGATGAGGAACGAGGTAATGAACTTCTACACCGCACTGAGGCTAATCGGTGCGGAGGACATTAAGTGATGCGCTCTCGGGGATGGTTATGGAGGGCACGATTGAGGTTAGGAAGAAGAGAAACACGCTGGCGATTATTGTTGGCAATAAGGAAGTCAAGTTGCACAAGTACCAGAGGGATAACGTGCCGTTCACAGTACTGAAGGTGCTTGCCGTCCAGAACGGTGGGAGGGTCGTCTTCAAAAGCGCCTACGAGTTCGTCCTGGAGCTAATGAAGTACACAAAATACAGCACCGCAGTTGAGTTCGCACGGGAGGTGCTGGATGACGCGCTCCCCGAGGATTTGAAGGAAACCATTGAGCTGGCGCTGGCGAGCGCGGACAACCCAGAAAAAAGCGAGATCTCCCTGTTCTCTAGGGAGGTCATTGACGAGATTATGAAGATCAGGGAGATGCTGAATAGCTACCATGAATTCTCCATAGACGAAGCCGAGGTGATCAAGGCGCTGAGGTTGGGTAGACTGCACGACAATGTTGAGGTTGCGTATGACGTCGTCGTTCCCACGGAAATCGGCTTCACAATAGCCGACGAGGTGTACATATACGGCGATGGGAAGGTCTTCGCACCATTGAGGGGCTTCTCGAGGCTATTCTACGTGGGGAACATGACGCTCGGTGACTTATTCACGCTGGTCCAGGCAGTCAAGAGCCTCAGGATTGGGTCTGACGACTTCCTCGTCAAGTTCGCGGAGGCTTCGCCACCAGTGCCCAGTGAACTAGTCAACCCAGACATAGCGAAGTACGCTGTTGAGGGCATCAATACCTACGTGATTGCTCTCCACAAAATGCTCACCTGGTTGCCTGGCTCAAAGATGGTGCTTCCTGTGATTGAGGAGAATGGCGTGGCGTGGAGGGACGCGAAGGTGATTGGCCTGCATGTTGGTGAGTCAGAGATATACGTGCGGTACAAGCGCGGGAAGTACGTGGGGAGGTTCGTGCTTGCCCCAGCATCCTCCACCAGCGAGTACGCCTCTGCCATGAGGAAGTTGCTTGAAAAGAATGAGGAATTCGCGGAGAAATTCAGGGAGAGGGAGAGGGCATTCATTCAATTCCTAAAGAACTACGAGAACTACCTAATACAGTTCGAAACATACGCAAAGCTAATCCTGTGAAAAGGCACAAAAACAAGGAGTTGCGCACCACTCGGGGATTCACCATGACAAGCGAGGTTGATTCC
>JBBINF010000090.1:0-1328 GCA_037444045.1 Sulfolobales archaeon
GACCGTTGCGCTCTGGTTGAAGCTTAGGTACTCCTTAAAGACCTCCAGCGCCCTATCTAGGCTTTCCTTACCCTGGATGAAGAAGAAATACCTATAAAACCCCTTCTTTGCGTCGTTGAAGAGCTCAAGGAACCTCATAAATTGGCCTCTCTCCCCTTAAGGCTAGCAACAAGTTCTTTACGGCTACCTCTGCCATCTTCTCCCTAGTCTCCCACGTTGCGCTGCCCAAGTGCGGTGTCAACACAACGTTATTGAGCTTCGTCAGTTCGTTATCTGCACCTATAGGCTCCCTTTCAAATACGTCGAGGGCAGCCCCCTTTATCCAACCCTCCTTCAAAGCCCTAATTAGCGCCCTTTCGTCGACCACCGAGCCCCTAGAGGCGTTAATCAGGAAAGCACTCCTCTTCATTAGCTTGAGCTTTTCCTCGTTGACTAGGTGGTACGTTGAGGGATTTAGGTCGACTGCTATCACGAGGAAGTCGGACTCCTTGAAAAGGGTATTTAGGTCGACGAACTCCCACTCCACGTCGTGTGGTGACCTACTGTTGTAGATGACCTTCATGTCGAAGCCCTTTGCCCTCTTTGCCACTGACCTGCCTATCCTCCCCATGCCCAAGATGCCTAAGACCTTCCCGTGCACTTCAGACCCCAACATGAAGGTGGGGTACCAAGGGAGGTTCCACCTACCCTCCCTAATTAGCCTGTCTCCCTCGACTATCCTCCTAGCTACCGCTATCATGAGGCCAAAGATTAGGTCTGCAGTAGCGTCGGTGAGGACGTCTGGAGTATAGGTGACCTTTATCCCCTTTGATCTAGCGTACTGGACGTCTATGTGGTCGTATCCCACGCTGTAAGTGCTTATAACCTTAAGCCTCGGAGCGGAGTCGATTACCTCCTTGTCTACCTTTTCCGTGAGGGTAACTATGATGCCGTCCTTGTCCTTAATGTGTTCTATTACCCACTCCTTGGGAGGAGGGTAGTCCTTGTCCCAAAGCTCCACGCTGGCAAAAGTAGATAGATAATCTAACCACTTCCCAGGGAGTTGCCTAGTTACTAGGACTTTCATACATGTGTATTTTCTCTTTAGGTATTTATTAGCCCAGCGAGCTTCGTTAAGGATTTAACATAAACGTCATTTTGAATCTGATGAAATTTATTTAAATATCCACACCCTGATATGTATATCCTTTCACTTTCTTAAATGTTCCTATCCATGTAAAAGCAAAAGTTTTCTGTGATAAAACGGGAAACCCTTTTATTTTAATTTAAGGGGAAGGGGACTTCATGAAACAATACGTCCACTCCACTATCGCCTCTACCCTATCCTG
>JBBINF010000090.1:1362-5821 GCA_037444045.1 Sulfolobales archaeon
TATATGTCAAAGGCGTACTCGCTCGACCTGTTCTGGCTTTCGGTGCTCTTCGCCCTGGGCCTAATAGGCAGAGTTATCGGAGGACTGGCGTTTGGAAAGTACTCCGACACAATGGGGAGGAAACCAGTGCTCATGATTGGCACTGGAGGTTATGCGTTGTTTCAGGGCTTAATGGCTTTCTCGCCTAACGCGGCGTTCCTCTACGCCTTTAGGCTCCTCGAGGGCGTGTTCATGGGGGCCCAGTGGACTGCTGGAACGGTGATAGCTTACGAACAAGCTCCAATTTCGATGAAGGGAATAGTAACGGGCGTAGTGCAGTCGGGGTATGGAATAGGATACGCCCTAACTGGCGTCACCTACCTTGCTTTCCTACCGGTGATTAAAGACGAATGGAGGTACTTCCTCCTTGTGGGGGCATTGCCGTTACTGCTAGTCCCCTACATACGCTTTAAAGTATCCGAGTCTAAGGAGGGCACCTTTAAGGTCTCCGTCAAGTACAAGGACTACTACCCGGTGCTAGTTAAGGCAACCCTTGGCATGTCCGGCATGTTCATAGCGTACTTCGCCCTCTTTGGGAATTACCCAGTACTCGAAGAGGATTACGCTCACGTCAGCCCCTATGAAGTGGGGGAGATCCTTACAGTGGCCAATTTGTTACTTGCACTTTCCTTTGCGCTCTTCGGCAGGCTTGCGGATTACGTGAATAAGAAAAAGCTGATATACTTCGGCCTGGTCGGAATATTGATATCCCTGCAGTTCGCCGTACCAGTGATATTGCCTGACAGCTACTACGCAATTTACTTAGGCACAGTGGTCTTTGCCTTTTCCACTGGGTTCTGGCCGCTTATGCCCCTTTTGATTGCGGAGGCAGTACCCCCAGAGGTTCGGGGTACGCTATCCGGCTTCGCCTATAACTTTGGCGGCTTTATAGGAGGGGTTGTTAGCATAATACTAGGTATAATAGCCTCAGCCTTTGGTATGGCGGCTTTGGCAAAAGCTATTGACGCGATGGGGACCTTTGCAATAGCCTTAATCTTTGTGAGCGTTATCACGTGGCCTAAGAGCGGAAGTGCCTCGAAAGTCATAACCGTATGAGTAAAAATTATTTATCAGTATTTTCGGAAATGCTTAAATTTTGTTCATAGCAATTATCATATGTATGAAAATAGTTTTATCATACGACGGGTCTGAACACTCGAAGAAGGCACTAATTTTTGCCCTAAGGTTTGTAAAGAAAAACGAGGACGAACTACACTTCGTAACCGTTGTCAAGGAAGCACCAAAATCCCCAGAGCAGGTAATTATAGAGTCTGAGGAAAGGGCAAAGAAGATATTCGAAGAGATCAAAGACGAAGTGGCTGGCTATAACGTTAAGACAAAAATACTCGAAAGCAACGACGTGCCTGACGCAATCATTGAGTACTGTAAGCAAATAGGGTGTGACCTAATAGTCACGGGTAGCAGGGGGTTAACCGGGATAAAGAAGGCAATACTGGGGAGCGTGTCCTCTGCCTTAGTCAGCAAGTCGCCCTACCCAGTGCTCGTGGTCAAATAAAAAAGATATATCTTTTTCACAAGCTTTTTTAATCGAATAGCTCAATGTTATATTATGAGTTCCGTTATCGCCAAAGACCTTACAAAGAAGTACGGGGACTTCGTAGCCGTAGATCACGTTAACTTTGAGATAGAAAAAGGGGAGATCTACGGCCTTCTGGGACCAAACGGTGCGGGGAAGACCACCACCATCAAAATGCTCACCGGCCTAACCCCTCCTACTGAGGGCGACGCGATTGTAGCTGGGTATAGCGTTAGGAAGCAACCACTGGAGGTCAAGAGGAGGATTGGCTGGATTTCCTCTGAGGTAATACTAGACGACGAGCTCACCGCTTGGGAGAACCTAGAAATTCAGGCAAAACTTCAGGAGGTGAAGGACTGGAAGGAAAGGGCACTACAGCTCTTGGACTACTTTGGCATAAAGGAGTTTAAGGACAGGAAGGCGGGCAAGTTCTCCACAGGCATGAGGAAAAAGCTCGAGATCTCCATGGCCCTCCTCCACTCCCCGGAGATAATCTTCATGGACGAGCCCACCATAGGGCTTGACGTCAATACTAGGGCTACCATGTGGAACTTAATAAAGCAGATAAACAAGGACTACTCCGTTACAGTCCTGCTCACCACCCACTACATGGAGGAGGCGGATTCCCTTTGCAATAGGATAAGCATAATAAACAAGGGCAAGATCATAGCAACTGGCTCTCCAGATGAGTTGAAGGAGAAGTACGGTGGGGACGTTATAGAGGTAGAGCTCAAGAGGGACTTAGAAGTAAAGCTCCCATACGAGGTAGTAAAAAAAGACGGAAAGCTTAGGATTAAGGTGCCCAGCGCTGAGAGCGCCCTCTTAGAGGTAATCAATGCTGTGGGGAGCCAGAACATAAAGTCCCTCAAGCTCAACAAGTCTAGTTTGGACACTGTGTTCATAACTTTAACCGGAGGTAGCCTTGAGGAGGAGGAGTTCGACGCCAGGAGGTTCTATGCCATGATCAGAAGAGCTAGGAGGTGAGGGCTGGTGATGGAGAAGCTCTCAGCTCTGTACATGAGGGAGATGAAGAGGGTCTACAGGAGCGTCTACATGTGGATTATGTTGATATCTCAGCCCATAATGTGGTTAATATTCTTCGGCAGCAGTTTCTCCCAAGTCCCATCGCAGTTCCTGGAGACGTTCTTCCACACCAACAACTACATAGCCTTTATTCTCCCCGGGGAGCTGTCGGTGTCGATGCTCTTCGTAGGGATGTTCAGCTCCATGAGCTTAATCCAGGATAAGAGGTTCGGCTACCTAAAGAGGGTAATGGTAACGCCCACGCCAAAGTACGACGTGTTCTTAGCTAAGGTATTGGGAGGAGCAACGAGAGGTCTTATCCAAGCCCCAATAATGATAGTTGCAAGCCTAGCCCTAGGAGTTTCCCTTAACCTAACTCCCCTCTCGATAGTTGTACTCTTCTTAAGCCTTTTCCTAGTGGGAATAGGCTTCGCTTCCCTTTATTCCATATTGACCATAAAGACCAGCGACTGGCAAGCCCCAGGAGTGGTGGCAAACCTCATAAACCTACCGCTCATGTTCTCCAGCACTGCCTTGTTCCCCAAGAGCTTCTTCCCTGATTGGCTAAAGGCAATAAGCGACGTGAATCCAATAAGTTACTCGGCTGAGCTAGGGAGGGAAGTGCTCCTGTCAGGGGACCCGAACTGGGCATATTTAGGTTACTTAGCCTTATTCTCGGTCGTAATGCTATTGCTGGGTACTGTAATAGCAAATAAAGAACTACAGCCGGAGTAAAAGCTAGTAAAAAACTAAGAGGGTGTGACTTCGACCTTTTTCTTGATTCTTTCGATGTACTCGTCTATCGTCACTAACTCGTTGTTCTCGTCCACTACAAGGCTTCCTGGCCTTCCCTTTCTTCCTACTAACGAGTACCAGAGGATCGCCACAAACATTACTGAAGCCAGATATGAGCCCTGGAGTAGGTCTGGCACTTGAAGGGAGTTAACTACTCCCCATAAATTAAGGGAAGTCGCCACAATGGGAATTATAAGGGTCGTAAAGCTAAGTTGTCTAATCCTGTAGTAGAACACCGGAACTCCGAAACCGTCCACAATTCTCCCAGTTAGCCAAAGGAGACCACTGATCAAGCTTACCTCCTGGAAAGCTTGGTTAATACCTACAGCTACAATTGAGCTAACAGTTATTGCTGCAGTGACCCCGCCTATGAAGAGGGTAGCTACTACTGGCTCGCCTGCTTTATTTACCTTTGAAAACACCTTAGGGGCTGCGTTCTCTCTTGCTAAGTTAAAGAGTATCCTAGAGGCACCAACAGTGGTTCCAATGTTTGACGACAGGAGGCTGTTTATTGAAAGTATTAGCCCTATGGCCATTGGAATGGAACCGAAGTAGAACATCTCGTAAAGTAGTGGCTGGGGGTTGTTGGCCAATGTATTTAACGACCCGCTCCAGAGGGCTACAATGGCGTAAGTGCCCAACAGCATGGTTATCCCTCCAATAGCTAGGGCCATCCACATGCCTGCAGTCACGTTCTTGGTGGGCTTCTTTGTCTCCTCTCCTAAGTACGTCGCCGCCCCTGCACCAGAAATACTGACCATGGAAAGGACGAAAGCCTCCGCTAAATTCTGGACTGGAGTGTTAGAAGGAGTAAAGTAACTAGGGTGAAATCCACGGGTCACGGAGATCACGAAGAGCACCACTAAAAGCAATGCCTCCAAAGTTGCACTTATTGAAACCACGTAACCTAAGAGCTGTTTAACGTGGGTAAGTGAGATGAGGGTAGGGTACAGCACCCCAATAGCGATTACAAGATAATCCACCCACGCTGGGACTGAGTATCCAAGGAGTGAGAGCGATATGGAGAACAGAAGGTATATAGTTATAGAGTTTACCGCGTTGAGG
>JBBINF010000091.1:0-5755 GCA_037444045.1 Sulfolobales archaeon
GATACCCCAGCGTTCTTCCTGGTAATCCCGTCCATCCTTATTATGTCCTTTTCACCAGTCATGTCCTCTGGCGCTAGGGGCCAAGCTATGGCAGCCGTCTTCCTCTGCCCCTCGATCTCCACTACGTCCCCTGGGCTAACGTCTATGGACGCCATTACGTCGGTGTCTATCCTTACCCTTCCCCTACCTACGTCCTTCTGCCTAGCCTCGAGGACCTTAAGCACTACTTCGCGTCTTTGATTGGGTTGTGACTGAAAACTAGCACTCAACTCTTATCTCCACTAAAACAATATGAAACAAGGGATATAAAGAGATTAACTTTACCTCGGGAAACCTCTTTTTAAAAGCCCAACCTCGTCATTCCAACGACTTCCGCGTGGCTTACTCCCTCAACTTGAGAGGCTATGCTCTCCAGCTCGTCAGTACCTCCCTCGCTTTGCTCCGGCATCTGTATGTACAAGATCAAGGCGTTTATCCCAAAGGCGATGGGCTCAGTCTCCTTTTTAACCAGCTTGTAACCCTGCGGCAACCTCTTTATTACCTCTTCTGACACCTTGTTTAGGTCTACCTCGTCCCCTTCTGGGTATACCTTTAAAACTACTAACATGTCAGCCAAGATTTTCACCTTATGGACCAGTGAACCCGCACTTTGGACAAGTGTACTCGACTCCTTGTAGTCTACAGTACTTGTCCCTCAATATTAGGACTTCTCCACAGTTTGGGCAGTAGAACTCAACGCCTTTCTCCCTTGGATGGATAAGCCTACCGCAGCTGGAGCACACTGGAGGGACTATCTCCTCCTTTAGGCTAAGCTTTATCGACATTTGCAATCCCTTTTATTAACCACTCTATTTAGTTTATAAATGTATCAGACTTGAAGATGGTTGTAATGGTTAGGAGTGACCTAAAGCTGGGCAAGGGCAAAATAGCGGCCCAGGTTGCTCACGCTGCCGTTACCTTGGTCTTGGAAGTGATTGAGGGAAGGAACGAGAAGTGGAAGGACTGGCTCTACAAGTGGTTAGAAGAGGGGCAACCGAAGATAGTGGTCAAAGTGGACTCCCTGACCCAACTCAACGAAAGGTTACAGAGGGCTAGGGAAAAAGGGCTACCTACTACTGTGATTATGGACGCAGGGAAGACGCAGGTGGAGCCGGGGACTATCACGTGCGGGGGTATAGGCCCGGCAGAGGACTCCTTAATTGACGAAATCACCGGTGACCTGAAATTACTTTAGACTCCCTCGACATAGCGATAGGGATAGAACGCCTTTACCACAACTGGGAGAAGATAGACGTTGAAATTCCGAGGCCTGAGGGCTTTAAAGTAGTAGAGAAAATAGGGGACGTTGACGCGACCCAGTGGAGAGGTAGGGAACAAGGGAAGTACGCTTTCTTCCTCCTGGAAAAAGTAGGCAGGGACCACTTCTCAGTTTTGGGTAAACTAGAACAAGTACTTGGCACTAAGGTGAGGTACTTAGGCATAAAGGACGCCAACGCTATAACCTACCAGCTCGTCTACGTGAACGGTCCCCCAAGACTCACGGAGTACGTAGGTGAGGGGTTCAAGATTACTTTCGTAGGCTACTATGACGGCAAAGTCCCTCACGGGGGCAACAAGTTCGAAATTAGACTAGTAAGCGACAAGTTACTTGAAATTGGAGAAAGGGTCAAGAAAATGGAAAAAGACCCCTACGTGCCGAACTTCGTGGGCTACCAGAGGTTTGGCACTAGGAGACCAATAACCCACCTAGTGGGGTATTACCTCCTGAAGAGGGACTGGTGTAACGCCCTTTTCCACGTCCTCGGTAAGCCCTTCCAGTACGAGTCAGAGACCATGAGGAAGGCGAGGAGACTAATAGACGAGGGGAAATTTGAAGAGGCCTTAAGGGAGCTTCCACCGAAGTTCAAGCAGGAGAGGGTTCTACTGAAGAACTACCTAAAAAAGGGCGATTGCTACTCTTCCATTAAGAGTTCAATAATACCGCTCTCCTTTTACGCTGAGGCGTACCAATCTTACCTCTTCAACAAGTACCTTTCAAGGAAGATGGACGAAATAATGGGTAATAAGGACGAGTACTTGACGTTCCCCGTTGAGCGGAGCAAGTGCGACGAGGTTTGTAGGGAAGTGATTGAAGAAGAGGGGATCAGCTTTGACGAGTTTAGGGTTCCAGAACTGAGGATCAACTTAAGGGAAATCAAGAGGAAGGCCTTCATTAAGGTCAAAGGAATACGGTTCCAAGAGGGCACACTCAGTTTTGAGATAGACAGAGGAGCTTATGCCACTGTAGTGCTAAAGGAACTACTTAACGCAGATCCCTTAAAAATCACTTAAAAACTAGTGGCTTACGGGACTAGCCTCTTCTTATCTCTGGGGAATAGGGATATTTCCTTTACGCTCTGTAGGCCCGTGAACATTAGCATAAGCCTCTGTAATCCCATTCCAAAGCCTGCGTGTGGGGGCATTCCGTAGTCGAACCACTTTAGGAAGTACTCGAAGTTAATTGGGTTTAAACCCCTGGCCTTTAGCTCCTCCTCCAACGTTTCCCTTTTGTAGTTCCTAGTGCTCCCTGACACTAACTCAAGCCATCTGAAGATCAAGTCGAAGCTCTCGCTAATGTTGGGGTCAGAGTCCTTCCTCTTTGTGTAGAAGGGCCTCGCGCTGGCGGGCCATTCTATTATGAAGTACAGATCTTCTCCGAGCTCCTTGTTTAGAGTCCTCAACTCGGGGGTGCTTATGTCGTCTCCAAACTTCACGTTGACTCCTTTGCTCTGCAGCAGCTCTATTGCCTCTTTGTATGTGATCTTCTTGATAGGCTTTGAAACCTTGGGAAGTTCGTAGTTAAGCAGCTTTAGGTCGCTCTCGTTGTTCTTCTTGACGTACTCTGTCATGTTTACAAACAAGTCCTCTATCAAGTCCATCACGTCCATGTAGTCCGCGAACGCCATCTCTACGTCCATGCTCACAAACTCGGCTAAGTGGTAAGGAGTGTCAGATTCCTCTGCCCTCCACGCTGGGGCTATTTCAAATACCCTCTCTACTGTGCCCGCAAGGAGCTCCTTGTACAGCTGAGGGCTCTGGGCTAGGAAAGCCTCTTTGCCGAAGTAGATGACTGGGAACAGTTGTGCGCCCCCCTCTGTAGCAGTAGCTATGATCTTAGGTGTAAAGATCTCTAAGAAGCCCCTACTGTAAAGGGTCTCCCTGAAAGCCCTAACCACTGAGTTCTGGATCCTCAGCACTGCCTGCATTTCTGGCCTCCTGAGGTCCAGGAGCCTTTCCCTTAGCCTCGTCTCAATGTCAGCCCTTACCTTTCCAGAGACGTCTAGAGGAAGAGGGGTCTTAGCAATACTTAAGGCCTTTATCTCCACGGCATGTATCTCGACCCCATTAGGGGCCCTCTTGTCGGCCTTCACTACCCCCTTTACGGAGATTACCGATTCCTGCGTTAGAGTACTGGCGACTTGAAAGGACTGCGAATTTCTGTCTACAACTATCTGGCCTATGCCAGACTTATCCCTCAAAAGTATGAACTTCTTGCCCCCAAGATCCCTAATTAAGTGTACCCATCCTGCTACCGTAACTTCCTTTCCGTCAAGCGTTGGAGTCACATCGGAAATAAAGTGCGTCTTTAGCATTTACTCAACCCTTATCTTTACTCTTGTGTCGTGGATCTTTGATAAAGCTGTTTCTAATTCAGGTGCGTCAGCTGGGAGGAGTTTTTTCTCCGCCCTAGAGATCCTTATTACGTACTGCACTGAACCGTCTGGAAGCCAAACCGTGTTTACTCCCAAGACCCTTGCGGGAGATAACAGCTGGATGGCACTGTTCTTTATGTTGTTTGTCTTCTCGATTATCCTGACCTTCATTCCAAGCTTGTCTTGGAGGGCCTTAGCGACTTTGATCCACTTCTGGATGGTCATTGAGGGGCCACCGCTGACTAAGAGAATTAAAAGGTTGTCTACCTTTATTGCCTTATAATAGGTGGCGTCCTTGAGCTCTTTAAACTGCGTCTCCTCCAACTCCAGCAGTACCCTCATTATATCTATCTCAGAGGGGTCTACTTGCCCGCTGTCCACCATGCTCTGGCATCTATTACAAAGAAGGCCACTTTTTACGCACAAATAATCCAAAGGAATTTTCATTCTAGTTCCACCACTCCCTTTTACCGCAATCTTTATGAACTGGTCAGATATATATGTAGCGGGTTAAAAATGCCTCTTACAGATCCCGTTAAATTGCAGATCGTCCAGCAACGCGTGTTCATAAAGAAGGTTTGCAGGAACTGCGGGGCCTTGAACTCCATCAGGGCAACAAAGTGTAGGAGATGCCATAGTACGAACTTGAGGCCAAAGAAGAAAGAACTACCTACCAAGAAGACCTAATAAGGTTTTTTAGACCTTTATTCCGACTGCCGATAACCTCTCTCTTATACTTTTGGAGTTCTCCTCAAAAAGGTCTATGTGAGACTTTAAGTACTCCTTGTCTATGCTTAACTTTCCTTCTCCAATTAAGTAAACAATGGTCTTCAGTTCGTCTTCGTCTTCTTCCCTAAAGGCGTTAGCTTTTAGGAGAAGGTAGTCCTCCAACGTTATCACCTTGAAGTAGTCCTTACCTATCTTCATCTCCTTGCTGCTGTCCAGGATTTCCTTAGGCACGTAAAAGTCCTGCAAGTTCTCGTAAAAGTCAACTTGGAGCTGTTGGTCGTCTACCGGCGCGAACACCCTAGGAGTGTCCAAAGGTGTACTACCGTAGTCCCAACCCCTTTCTAGGGCGAACTCCCTTATCTTGTCCTCTTCAGCGATCACGCTGATGTCGAGGGCGAAGACGTCTACGTCGCTCTCTGTCCCTTTTCTCTTTAATAAGAGGTCTACTACCGTGTCACCGATTATCACGAAATCTGTCACCTGCCTTATTTCAGACAGGATTTTATCGACATCGTTGAAGCTGATCAACTACTTCACATTGCATGATGGGTACAAATACTTTATATTTTTTAGCTGATAATAGTCTCTTGCTGGGGTGGCCGAGCGGTCTAAGGCGGCACTGCCCATCGGTAGCGCTAAGGGCCGCAGTGGGTGTAGAGACCCGTTATTTCGCGGGTTCGAATCCCGCCCCCAGCTCCTTTTAAGTTTAAAAGACCTTCTCTTAATATATCTTGGGGAGATTTGAGCCAGCCCAAGAGAAAGGAGGAAACAGTAGGTAGGGAGATGACAGGAGACGAGGCCCTAGCTTACGTTATTAAAGAAGTAGGAATAACCAAGGTATTCACGACAACTTCTATTCCGGAGGTCTTGGCTGAGAGGTTTAAGCAATACGGTATTACTCTAGACGTAAGCCTTTCCCCTAGGGAGGCCCTCCTGTCTGCTTACACTTACGCCATGGAGAACAACACAATAGGGACTGTTGTCCAGATCCCCGGAACCCCTTTACTAGAGGGTACTGGAGTAGTTGCACAAGCCTTTAGCGACTCCGTTCCTCTCCTTATCGTGTCGTCTATTAGGTCTTACAGAGACGTCGGGAAGTCAAGGATAGGTGAGCTAAGGACTAGTGACGACTTATCCTCAGTTCTTGCCCCAATAACCAAAATAAGGGAAAGGGCAGTGAGCATCGAGGAAGTCACAGTTAACGTGGAGAAGTGCTACAAGGAGGCCCTGAGCAATAGACCTAGGCCTGCATACGTGGAGATAGCTGAGGACTTGTTTAAGCTCAAGGCGTATCCCTTATCTCCTGCAGAGCAGAAGCCAGAAAAGAAGACCCC
>JBBINF010000092.1:0-5754 GCA_037444045.1 Sulfolobales archaeon
GTGGACTAGGAGGATGGGCTGGGCGTACTTCACAAGGTATATTACCATTAGATATTTTTATTTTTGTTAACTAATTACCAACGACCAAGATGAACCAGTGGCAAACGACTGCAATCTCGATCCTGCTCGTCCTCCTTCCGGCTATCCCAGCCTTTGCCCGCTCGTTCTACGGTTTCCTGGGGGGCTCGGTTATAGGCCTCGTCATAGCAGTGTACTTGTTCCTCCAGTACAAGCCCTGGGAAAACGTGAACAACGCCGTGGTCTCTACCTTCTTCACCGGCATATTTGCCTTCGGCCTAGGACTAGCTGTGTTCCTAGTCCTCCCTCTAAAGCCAAAGGAGTACGCATTAGTCGCTCTGGCCTTCTCAATCCCCTTCATTGTCAGCCTAGTGTTCCTACTAAAGCCCTTGATAGGCAATTTCCTTAGGGCAGACTTACTGAAGTTTGGCAACGGCTACGTGGCCATGCTAATTGTAGTGATTATAGGCGCGCTGATGGGCAGGTTCTTCCACAACTTCTACCAGCTTATAATTTTGTATTCCGGCTTTATAGCACTAGGGATAATAACTTACCTGTACTTTAAAGAGTGATAGTCTCATGCAGATTGCGGTAGTTGGGGGAGGGCCAGCTGGGATCTCGCTTGCGTACTTCCTGAGGGGGACAAAGCACGAGGTAACGGTCTACGAGGGGCTGTCCACGCTCGGCGTTAAGCCCTGCGCATGGGGAGTCCTCTCTGACATTGAGAAGGTCATAGACTTACCAAAGGAGAGCGTTATAAGCGAGATCAAGGGGTTTAGGGTCTACTTAGACAATAAGTTGCTCTACGAAGTCAAGGAGAGGTCAAAGCTCGGCTATATAGTCGACAAGCCACTATTCCTCAAGCTGTTGGCTGAAAAGGTAGACGTAAAGTACAACGCAAAGGTCGTCACTAAGGGAGGGAAAGCCACGGTGAACGGCCAAGAGCTTAAGGCCGACAAGGTGATATACGCTACCGGTCACTACTCCCTACCGAGCGAGTACACAATACCTGCTATACAGTACATAACTGACTACAACATAGACCCAGAGGTAGTGGAGATGTACTTTTACTCAGACCTCCTCGGCTACGGCTGGGTCTTCCCTGAAAGAGGAGGGGCTAAGATAGGCATAGGCGGTTACGCTGACGTCAACTTCCTGAAGGAGAGGCTGAAGACCATAGTGAAGGGTAAGGTCAAGGCATTCCACGGAGCTAGGGTCAACGACTACGGCGTGTTGGAGGAAAGACTAAACGGGGACTACGTAGGAGAGGCTCTGGGGACCGTCTACGCGGTGACTGGGGAGGGCATAAGGCCCTCCATAATTTCCTCTAAGATCATGGTCACTTCGATACTAGAGAACAAGGACTTCAGGAAGGAGTTCACTTCTAGCCAGCTCTACTCCAGTTTAAAGGTACACGCGAGAGTCATCGCCCACGCGAAGAAGACAAACTCGGTCAAGGGCCTTGAGAGGGTATTACTCAAGGCCGACCCCAAGCTGGTAATAAAGTTCGCCATGGGCGAGTTCAGTAAAATAGATTTGCTCAAACTGTTTGGGAGGATGATATTCTGATGAACGACTTTTACTACCTAGACGACGTGGACAAGAAGATCCTGAGCATACTCCAGCAGGACTCTAGGATATCCTACTCAAAGCTAGCAAAGATGCTCAACTTGAGCGAGTCGACGATCCACATGAGGGTAAAGAGGTTAAGGGAGGCAGGGGTAATTAGGGGCTTCACCATAGACGTCAACTTAGAGAAGGTCGGCCTCAACGTCCTAGCCTTCGTCTTGATTAAGGCAGACCCAAAGAGGTACGAGGAGGTGTTGAAGGAAATATTGAACATGAAGGAGGTCTACGAAATATACGACGTCACAGGGGAGTACTACGCCCTGCTCAAAGTGAGGGTTGGAGCCAAAGAAGAACTGGCAAAGGTGCTGGATAAGATAGGCAACATGCCAGGGGTTACCTCCACCTACACTATGTTCGTCCTGAGGACAATAAAGGAGAAAAAGATGTTTGAGGAGTGATCAGGGCGAGAGCTCTACATCACTTCTCAGACGGTTTGCCTTTTTCCTCATTTCTTCGCGTTCCTTATGACGTAGTCGACTATGTACTTTGCGGGGTTAATTGACGTAGCGTTCATGAACCCCTTCCACAGGGGGGCACCGTTTACCTCAAGTACCTTGTAGCCCCCCTCGAGGTCTTCCACTATGTCAATCCCGGAGTAGTCCAATCCCAAGACTTCGTTGACCTTTACGCTTAGCTCCACAATCTCCTTAGGAGGTACCATCACTTGGGTAGTTGCCCCCTGGGCGACGTTCGTCTTCCAGTTGTTCGGGGAAATCCTGTACACTGCCCCCAGTACTTCTCCTCCCACGACGAATGCCCTTATGTCCCTATCGGGCTTCTTCACGTACTTCTGTATGTACACTGGCTGGTTTATGGCTAGGATGGACTTGGCCACCCTAAAGGCTATGTCTGGGTCACTCGCCTTTACAGAACCTAGCCCAAGGCTACCGACTACCGGCTTAATTACGACCTCTCCCCACTTCTCTGTAAGCCTCATAGCCTCTATTGGGTCTTCAACGAGGGCCGTCTCCGGGACTGGCAAGTTGTTCTTCTTCAGAACCATCAAGCTCTTGAACTTGTCCCTTGCTAGCAACATCGAGGAAGGCCTATTTATTATGAACGTGCCGGAGCCCCTCATCTCCTCCAGCACGTCTAGCCTCTTCATCAGCTGCTCCGTAGTCACTATGAACCCCAAGTTCCTCAGAATCCCCCCTTCGAAGGTTATCTCCTTCCCAGCGTAAGTGAATGCCACCCTGTCCTTCTCTATTATTCCGCTTAACTTTGACGGCCTAACGTAATAGGCCACGTGTCCTCGGCTCTTTATCTCAAGTAAGAGCTGCTTTGACGCCTCGGTGACCTTCTGCGACTCGTGAATCACCGCAATCCTAATGACTTTTCACCAAGTTTTAACGCGACCTAAAACATTTTATTCTTTATTCCTGCCTCTGAGAGGAGACCGTACGCTAAAAAGTCAGGCAGAGCGTACAGCGCGTCCTTAAGTTCTGGGGAAACAGGGAGGGAGTCCAACACCTTTAAGTACTCCGACTTGTGTTCCCCAACCTTGAGGGACACGTAGGAGTCTACCTTCCCCTGGGTCAGCTCAAAGAGCTGCCTGGCGCTCCCCACTAAGGCCTCTCTGTCCAAAGTGACGCAGTCTACGTAGTCGTCGACTAGCTGGTAAATTATTCCCAAGTGCTTCCCAAGATCCATTAACTTCTCCACCAAGTCCTCCCTCCTAGAGGAGAAGGACGCCAGCATTGTGGGGAGCTTGAAGAGGCTAGCCGTCTTGAGCTCTATAGTCCTGAGGTACTCGTCCTTGTCGCCATATAAGTCCTTGAGCGCTCCCAATGATGTGTCCTTCCAAAGCTCTATGCTTATGTTAAGCGCCTTACTCCCGTAACGGGATATGATGTTGAGGGCGGTGGGTATCAAGTAGTTGGAGACGAAGATCACCTTCCTGTTTGTGTAAATAGCCCAAGCCGCCTTTTTACCCCTCCTCGTCTCGTCGTAGTCGACTATGTCGTCCAAGGCTAGGGAGGCAGAGTGGAGGATCTCCGTGGCAAGTGCTCCAGGGTAAGCCTCTTCTTCCTTTCCTCCTAGGGCTTCATTGAAGATCAACACCATCGTGCCCCTAAACCTCTTGCCGTCGTTCATTATGTACTTGCTGACCTCAAGCGTCTCCCAGTCCCTTATGTCAGCTAGGAAACCCCTAATTATTTCGTCAATGGTCTGCTTACTCTTCGCCCAGAACTCTATAACGTCCACGCCAATCCCTTCACTTATTTATTTAGCTTAATTATATAAGATATTATAGATAAGTAGATTGGTGCCATTAGGGGGTCAACGTCTAAGAGTACTTCCTTAACCTTCATCGACTTAGCCCTAAGTTGGAAAGAAATTCTCCTCATCACCAAGGCGTCTAACCCGGTAAATATCACGTTTGAATTATAAAAGTTTGTATCGTAATAGGTTTTAACGTTTCTACCCAAGTTTTCCTCAACTAAATATCTGGCGGGCATGAGAACTGGGGAGAGTACCACGTCGAGCTCCTGGTCTATTTCCTGGGCTTTCTTTTCCGCCCACTCCTTGAGGTCTGGGAGCTCCATCTCCTCAAGCAGTCTCTTAGCCCTTGGGGACTGGGAGAGGCCTACAATTGACCTAAGCATGGAGAGGGAGAGGTTTACCTCGCACAGCTCCTCCTTTATTTGTATAACGTTGACGTTCCCCTTTCCCTCCACGTTTCCGCAGGTTAGGAGGTCTGCTTTTACCCCGAGGGACCACAAGTTGTCGAGTGCCTCTTTTACCTCGCTCTGGTCGTTGGCCAAGACGAGGACGTCCTTCTCGTCGGTGTAAGCGTCTTCCAGGAAAAGCATCTCGTGTAGCGGGACTACCTTTACTACCTTTCCCTCAAGCTCTATCCTCGCCCTCTCGTAAGTAAAGGCAGGTAGTTCCATACCCCTGCCGTAAGCTACTAGGGCGTAATCGCCTAGAGGCAATTCCTTAGGCTTAATCTTGGATATCAGACTAGAGCTGTCTTTAGGGAATTGCAACACGAACACTCCTCTGGCTTCTCAGGTAACCTCTTAATTACCTCGTATAAAAGCTTCCTAGCCTTCTCCGTGTTCTCCGTCATTACCTTGGTCACTTCCTCAGCTGTGACGGGGACTTCAGCGAAGACGTCGTAGTCGGTGACCATGGCTATGGTGGCGTAGCACATCTGTAGCTCGCACGCCAAGTTCACCTCAGGCACTAGCGTCATACCTATGATGTCTGCCTTGAACACCTCCTTCCAGACCTTGCTCTCCGCCCTAGTCGAGAACCTGGGGCCCTCAATGCATATGTAAGTGCCGGTGGGGTGGGTGTTTATGCCTAGGTTCCTTGCCGACCCTATGATCACCTTCCTTAAGCTGTTGCAGAAGGGGTCGGCCATGGATACGTGGGCTACCACTGGCCCGTCGAAGAAGGTGTACTGCCTCCCCTTCGTCATGTCTATGAACTGGTCTGGGACTACGAAGTCCCCCGGCTTGTAGTCCAACCTAAGGCTCCCAACGGCGGAGACCGAGATGACCCACTTCGCCCCAAGCTCGTGGAGGGCCCACATGTTCGCCCTGTAGTTTATCTTGTGAGGGGGGATCCTATGCCTCCTCCCGTGCCTTGGCAGGAAGGCTACCTTTCTTCCCTCGACTGTCCCCACGGTGATTAGGTCGCTCGTGTCGCCGTAAGGAGTGTAGACCTTTATCTCTTTAGGGTCGGAAAAAATCTTTGGGTCGTACACCCCTGAACCGCCTATGATCGCCACGTCAACTTTCTCGTAGTTAAGCATAGGGAAAAGTTGTAAACCTAGTATTAAAGTCTAAACCAAAAATTTGATTAATGTTTATTTTTAGATACTTTGGGTAATATAAGTTGCCAAAGATCCCCGTGAGGGTTGTGAAATGGGAGGACGTGGTCCAGTGGTCAACTGAACTAGCAGAGAAGGTAAGGGACAGCTACTCCCCGGACGTTATAATAGCCATAGCCAGGGGAGGACTAGTTCCCTCTAGGTTAGTCGCAGACGTACTCGGCGTAACTGACGTGCTGTCAATAAAGGTAGAACACTGGGTTACCACGGCATCCCACACCCCTGAGGCCAAGATAAAGTACCCCTTTAAGGTGGACTTAAGCGGG
>JBBINF010000093.1:0-5714 GCA_037444045.1 Sulfolobales archaeon
GCTCGGTGACCGAGCCCTACTACGTGGTGGAGTGACCTAAAAGGGAATGAAATTTTTTATTACATTTTAGTTATAAAAAACCCTCTTAGTTTAATGGTCTCGTCTAACTCAATGGCCGTGCCGCGTATATAGTGACCTCAGTTAATAGCTTTTATCCTCAAAAAATAAGTAAAAGCAAAAGTTTTTAAAACTATTAAAACGTTCTTAATTTGATGAATAATGATAGCGTTCGTAGTATCTACCTACGCACCTACAAGCAGCATATCGTTTGAAAACGTTTTTGGTTTCGCCCTAGCGGGAATAGCAATAGTGGGAGGGATAGTGTTCTACCTCATAATGAGGAAAATCTCGATTTAAATTTATATTAAGAAATTAGAAAATTAAAAAAGAGAAAAGTTTTTTAACCTATTAAGGTTAACTCTAGTCTTGACCAAAAGTGGGCGAGCATAGAGACTGGGAAAAAATTTGGTTCATCGTCATGTTGGTTATTGTAGCTGCATTCGTAAGTTACTCCTTTTTAACAGTTGTCACAGGCAGCACAGCCACTTACAGATACGGTCTACCACTGGCCAGCGGAGTGCCTAAACCTCTGCCTAATGGTACAGTAATCATATACATGGAGGGAGTTCAGTGGGCGTGGGTGCCACAGAACGCAACCGAGATCATTTACACCGCTAACGGGACTGTCGTTAAGATACCCGTGACCTCACAAGTAATAACTTACGTAAACGGCTACCCATACATAAAGGTCTACCCTGGGCAACCAGTGGAGTTCGTTCTGTATAGCAACAACGTAGTCCACGGCTTTTACATTAGACTACCCCACGGCGTGCAGAACGTAAACATAGTCCCTGGAATAGACAGCTACTCTTTCTTCTTCGCACCTACAACCCCAGGGAACTATACTTTCCACTGTGCCGAGTACTGCGGAGTTGGGCACTCGTACATGTACGGCTACCTAGAGGTGGTGTGACGTGAAGCTGTACCCTAGGACTACGTTGGGAATAGCCCTGATGTACACTGGTGGTGCATTAGCTTGGCTAGCAGCTATGGGGATAGCGGCACTGTGGTTTAGGACCATACTGCTCTCGCCTCACGTTAATTCGCAAAGCGGGTACGCAGTGGCACCCCTCTATTACTTCCTTGTCACCTTCCACGGCCAAGCTGCCATGATGATGATAGTAGAGGACATAGCGCTGTCAGTCTTCGCCTACTCGCTCTACAAGAGCAACATGGGTACAGTCCACAACAAGCTCCTCACTGTTGCCTTCTTCCTCATAAACCTGCCAATGATAGTGACGTTCATAGGCGGTCCCACTACAGGCTGGTACATGTACCCCCCTCTAGCCCTACAGCTAGGGAGTTGGATTTACTTCGGGTCTTTCCCTACTAGCATGGCAATGAAACTAGTAGGGCTAGCGTACTTTATGATGTTCGTAAACGCTTTGGGGGTCATAATAGCCTCTATAACCATGTTTGCCGACGGGTACAAGACCAGGCCCAGGGAGGGGAAGATACCCGTATTCGCTGCCTACGGTATGGCGTTCGGAGGTGCCCTCATCTTCATCACTGAGATTGCCCTAGCCGCTGCGGAGCTCTGGTACGTGCTCTACTTCTGGGCCTCAGTCCCAGTGAACCCGTTAACTTGGGTAGTGCTCTTCTGGTTCTGGGGACACCCAGTGGTCTACTACGCCCCCTTCACAGTATTTGGAGGGCTATACTACTTTATACCCAAGTTTGCCGGGAGGCCTCTATACAGCGAAAAGTGGGCAAGGTACAACATAGTGCTCCTATTCACGTTCAGCATGTTGGCGTGGGTACACCACTTGCAGACCTGGCCGCTGCCCGTAGTGCTAAGGGCATTCATAACGCCAACTACACTAATCCTCGCAGCGGGTTCGGGCCTAACTGTCTTAAACCTTGGACTTACCATTGCCACTGGAAAAGGGTACCAGTGGAGGAACCCCATAGGTCTGTCCGCCCTGGTCGCCTTGATAGGGTTCATACTAGCTGGTCTCCAAGCACTAATCCTTCCAGTTAACTCCCTCAACGTGCTAGTCCACAACACGTACTACGTAGTTGGACACTTCCACCTAATGATATGGACTATCATTGTGGTCGGCTACGTTTCTATACTACTGGACATGCTATCGTCCAAGATGAACGGCGCCTCCCTGTCTAGCTTAGGGTCTGGAATGGTGAGCGGAGGAGTAATAATGTGGACTGTCGGTGCAATGCTTCTAGGTTACACGATGAGCTTCGCAGGGTATGAAGGGCTATTAAGGAGGTGGGTAGCCTATCCAGTGAGGTTCCTGACATACATGGACTGGATGACTATATTCGCAGTAATAATGGGGGTGAGCTTCGTCATGTATGGGTTACCCGTGCTATTGACGCTACTGAACTTGAAGGCTTCTGCGTTCTGGGTTACCTCCGGGACTAGCGGGGTATCGGTGACTCCCCCATCACTCCCTGGGACCATGGCACAGAACAAAGTAGACAAGCCCAGCGACAACAACCCTAACGAGAAACTCCCATGAACAAAAGAATAAGGAAAAATCTTTTTTAATACATATATTCATAATTCTAGTCATGATATCTTATGTCGGAGGAGTTAAGAAGAGCCCAATCAACCTGGTTCTCTCCATCGTCTTGATAGCCGCATTCGTCAATCCAGTAGTGGAGAGACTGCAGTCGGTGAACCCCATTGTCTTCATGTTAGACCATTACGCCATGTTCCTCTCGGGTTCCCTCTTGGGATACAGGTACTTCAGGGGGTCTCTCCTGACGCTATCCTTGGGTTCGTTTTTGGCCGTCTTTTGGCACTACCCGCTGTTCTTTGACCTAGCAGGGTCTTATATCTCCTATAGACTGGCCTGCGAGGCAACTCTATTCCTAGGTGGGATCTTGGCTGGCTCTTACATCCCTAAAATGAGCCTTACTACTAAAGTAGCCTCGTTGGCCCTTTACATGTTCGGCGATTCCTTGCTGAGCATCTTCTTCATCTTAGAATACCCACAGTACTCTAACGTATACTTCCCATTGCTATCCTGGGGTCCCTCCCAGCTTCCAGGAGTGGGGATAGCTATGTTTGCGGTAATGAACGTGATCTTAGTTTACGCAATCTTTAAGCTTATGAAAGGAATCTCTCTCATCTGACCATACTTAAGGGAGAGAAATTATTTATCTTTTTTAGAATAAACTTTAAAAATTTGGTAATCTGCTTAAGAAAACATATATATCAACTCTTTTTAACTACCGAGACCCCATTTATCACGATTAAGTATGTCTAGTAGTAGTAGTCAGACTACTCCAAGTCCAGTTCCAAATAAGAAAATTCCCCTACCACCTCCAGACGCTGAGATCTACCACGCTACGTGTAGGTTCTGTAACGTAGGTTGCGGGTACGACATTTTCGTGTTCCCAGTGTATAAGGAAGGTGGACCTGCTAAGGGACAGAACGCAATCGTCTATAACTTGGATGATAAGGTCTTTAACAGGAACCTAGTCAACTTCCAGGCGGACTACACTTCCCCCGTTATCCCGCTTGGAGCCAATTACGGTACCCCGTGGATAGGAGAAGGGATGATAACAAAGACTGTCAAGTACAACACCCAGACAGGAGCGTGGGAACCAGTATACATCCTTGAGGTCCCGAGCTCAGAGTGCCCCGTCAACGAGGGGAACTACTCGACAAGAGGGGGTAGGAACGCACAGAGGAACTGGAGCCCATTCTCAGACGTCGCCTCAGGGTACGCTGTATACCAGTCTAGGATCCAGACCCCAATGATTAGGTGGAACAACAGCCTCCAGCCAGTGTCGTGGAGCTACGCCATCCAAGTGGCGGCTAAAGTGTTAAAGTACTACCTAGACAACGAGAACTTCACCTACCCAGACCCAGTGGGCCCAGCAGCTATCCAAGTGATGGCAATAAGGTCAGACCACGGTGGAGGACAGGGAGGAGGCGTCTTCAGCAACATGGCCCCCGGGCTTTTCCTGCACATGGGCCTGGCGACTCCCTTTGTCAGGTTCCACTACCAAGTAGCGTTCTCCTTAACTGAGGACGCCCTGATGGAGGCGACCAACGGCAACGGTACTGACACGGCAAGCATGTTAGACATTAGCATAGCTGACACGTTAGTCCTCTGGGGGATAAACGAGTACGCTACGTCAACCGTTAACTTCATCCAGCACATCTTCGACAACATCTCTGGGGCCACACAGAGCAGGAAGGCACAGTGGTTTGATCAAGGCGAACCTACTCCACCAGGGAACATCATAATAGTCGAAGCTAGGCCAAACGAGACCGTCAGAGCTGCTGCAGCAAAGCTAGGGCTCACTGTAGAGCAGGCCATGAACTTGAACAACCAGACGGGGAATAACGGTGGAGGCTACATGCTCTACGTCCAAGTGAACCCAGGGACTGACGCTGAGCTAATTAACGCAGTCGCCGCCTACATCTACTACACCTACCCGGACGTTGTAAACCACTTTATCAGCTTGTATAACTCCGCCAGCCAGTACGGATTTACCTTCAACTCGCAGAACTACCAGTACTACATAGACTACTTGCAGTCGAAGTCCTTGAACGACTGGCTGTCTGAGGCGGAGCAGATAACGGGGGTGCCCCAGGAAGTCATAATGCAGATGGGAGACCTCATAGCTAAGCCCAAGACTGCCAACGGGAACACCTACTACAAGAGGGTCCTCATAGAGTTTGAAAAGGGTATAATCTGGTCCGGGAACTACACTCCCATATATGCCCTAGCAGACCTCGCTATTATAACCGGTGCCCTATCCGGAAGGCCAGGATGTGGGCTCTCCACAGGCTTCGGACACCAGAGGGGTGCTGCATTCCCTCTGCCCCCGCCACCTCCTTGGTCCTCTAACCTAAGCCAAGGGAGGCAGTTATGGATACAGATGAGCTCTTACGTCCCCCAGCAGCTCAAGGCCCAGGGGATGGAGGTCAACGCCACTAACATAGTTAACTTCATCAAGAACTTCTACAGCCAGTACACCAGCACCCTAGTGCCTCAAATCTACCAGTACAACCCGGTGATAGACTACTTAATATACAGCGGATACGGAAAGGTCCTCTGGGTATTCACGGCTAACCCATACAAGCTGACCATGAGCGGGGCTAAGTTGGGAGCTACAATTGACAACAGGGCTAGGTTACTCCAGGAGTGCGTTGAAAACACTTTAGGAGCTGGCGTGCCTTCCTCGAGCACCACTGTTCCCGGCCCGACATATAACGTCAACGCCGTGAGCCAAGGCGTCGCGACCTTCCCCACTCCCGACGACTACGCAAACGCAGTCATCAGCTGTCTGGGGAGCACTAAAGGTGCGCTGTTCGTAGTTGGCCACGACATAATCCTCAACCAGAACAGAGTCTTTGAGAGCGCAGCCCACTTGCTCTTACCGGCCACCTCTAACCACGGCGAGACCTACGAGATTAGGTGGAACGGCCACGACAGGAGGCTCAGGCTTGACGACGTGTACCACTCACCTCTAGGCTCTTCAATGCCGGACATATGGACGTATGCAATGATAGCCTACGTAATATACCAGATGTACCAGTCTGAAGGGAACGGGAACTCACCGCAGGCACAGAGGTTGTACAAGGCATTCAACCAGATCTGGAACTCGCTGTCCAAGCACATGATGCAGAACTCCCAGCCGCTGTCCATCATCCCGTCCTTCTCAGAGAACTA
>JBBINF010000094.1:0-5692 GCA_037444045.1 Sulfolobales archaeon
AGGAGGGCACGCTGAGGAGCTCGTGGGGGAGGCAATAAGGGGCTTCGACAGGGAGGAGCTTGTGATAATAACCAAGGTATGGCCAAACCACCTGAGGTACAACGACGTCATTAACTCTGCAAAGGGGAGCCTAAGGAGGCTGAAGACCGACTACATAGACCTATACTTAATACACTGGCCAAACAGGGAGGTGCCCCTCTCCGAGACCCTATCGGCGATGGAGAAGCTGGTGGAGGAGAACTTGGTCAGGTGCATTGGGGTAAGTAACTTCGACCTTCCCCTCTTGAAGGAGGCCCAGAGGTACGCTAAAGTAGTGGCGGACGAGGTTGAGTACAACTTGTACAACCTCTCCCCGGAGAGGGAGCTCATACCCTACTGTCAGTCCCAGGGCATACACGTAATAGCCTACTCGCCCTTGGCCCAGGGAAGGGCGCTTAAGGACAGGAGGGTGTTGGAGCTGGCGAAGAAGTACAGTAAGCCGCCCTCAGCGATAGTCCTAAACTACTTGATGAAGAGGTCAATACCAATCCCAAAGGCCTCAAGGAAGGAGCACATAGACGAAGTACTTCAGGCTCTGGAGTTCTCGCTGAGTAGGGAGGACGAGGAGCTCCTGAGGAGTTAGTCTTTAAAACATGCGATAATATCATTTTTTATGGAATTAACAATAACTTTGAGCGGAAACCCTCAGAACCCCGACGTGTTGATAGGGAGGGAAAAGAGGAAGGCAATAGAGCTCTACGTAAGGGGCCCATTAATGGCCTTCCTCGTCTCAATCCCCCACTGCATATACTTGGCGTCAGCCCAGTTAGCCGAGAGCAAGAGGGAGGATGCTGAGGTGGAGGTGGTGGCTAGGTACCAGTTAGACCCAGTGGCTATGTTTACCGGTAACTACGTCTTTGAGAAGATAGTGGTTGAAGTATGTTGCGTGAAGAACTGCGACGGGGAGTTCGTCAAGTGGGTTGCTGAGGGGGTAAAAGTGAACTGCCCCATTTACCAGAGCTTAAGGGACAAAATGGAGATTGAGTACGACGTCAAGAAAGGGCTATAGAGCGTATAACGCTGATCTTTCCCGATACTTTGGATGCGTAAGCGTCTTTCTCGTCGATTTAAGCTTATGCGTTCCGTTTAAACCTTATAGTCCTATTTGCAGGCTAGAGGAAGTCCCTCAATAAGTGGCAGTGCTCCCACTCTCATTGCCTTCCCCATACTGTAGTTTCCACATCTCCACTATATCGTAACCGTACTTCTGTTTAAACTGCTCTCTACCTTCCTCAGTCATCATTAGTGGAGTCCACCTAGTGTCTAGGTCAAGGTCTACCTTTACGCTCCTAGGGCTGACGGTCTCCTTAATCACTTGTTCTACAGTGTAGACGAGGTCGTCCGTAACAGGGCAAGTAGGTGCCGTTGCCCCAATCCTGATATAGACGTCCCCTTCCTCACTTATTCTTAGTTCGTATATTAGGCCTAAGTTCACGATGTCTATGGGGATCTCGGGGTCGTATACTTCCTTGAGCCCCTCCATTATTTTCTTTTTCCACTCGTCAGCACTTACCATATCCACTAACCCTCAAACTTGCCCTTCCTCAACCCCTCCTCCACTTCCTCGTGGTCTTTCTCCGTGGGAGGCGGCGAGACTATGTGTAGAATTTCCATTTCCGTCTCAGCCAATATCCCCCTCTTTTCCCCTCCGGGGACTATTACCAGATCCCCTTCCTTAACGTCGTACTTCTCCTCTCCTGCCACGACTTTCCCCTTACCTTTCTTTATAAAGAGAATAACGTCTATGCCCGGTCTGTGGACGGGTATAAATTGGCCAGCCTTAAAGTACGCTAAGATCACAGCGTAGCTATTGGTCCTATAGACCTGTACTGGCGTGAACGAGTTTTCCGAGAACTTCCTGGTCTTGTCGAAGTTGGTAAAGACCGTCTTCTTGACCTCGGCCTGTTTCTTCTTTAAGTGGGCGACCCATTTACCTTCTTCAACTTCCTTAGCGTAATACGCATCGGTATCGAAGTCGTCCCTATGGGACAGTAAGTGAAGTAGGTGGACTGGTTCATGGTCGTTTACGATATACATTGCCTCCCCTGGCTTTAGCTTCTCGAACTCTTGGAGGATTATCGAGTGCCTTGCGGTGGGTGAGTATTTTCTTACGTCTAGGACCTTTTGCTCCATAATTTACTACTCTTAAAAAAATAATTCTAAAGCAAGTACCCTAAAACGTTAGGGAATTCCCTCTCATTAGCTTGGGGATCCAGCCCTCAGGCATTTCCTCGTTCACGTCGTCTAGACCCAGTTTTTCGAGCTCCGGGTATACGGTGCTCTCCTCTATGGCGTTGTGTACCTTTAACAGTGAGGAAATTAGGCTCACCGACTTGAAGTACTCCTCGTCCTCCGTAGACTCCTCAACTCTACTCATTAAGTTCCACATGGCTACGTGTTGGTACATGAGCTCTAGTACCGTGGGGTCTATCCCAAGCTTAGGGAATAGCACCTCTTCCTCGAGGTAAATGTGCCTCTTCAAATTTTCTGAAAATTCATGAAATTTTCCCTTATTGCCCAATTCCCTTATCTCCTCAATTAGTCTATCCTCTTCCAAGTGTTCCTTTATTAACCTTTGGACAAGGCTCAAAGGTCACACCTCGGCGACCCACAAGTAATCAGCCACTTTTACTTTACGTTTAGCCCTAAACGGTTTAGTGGAATTGAGGTTAATAGGGCGTATCTCTACGATCTCTTCTTTCCACATAGGTCAGTACCTATCTTGAAAGTAAATAACGGTAGATCCTAATAGATTAGGCTTTATGCCCAAAAGGTTAAGGGTATAGGTTTTTTCTTAATTATGAATAGTAAGCCATGATGTGCTATGGCTAAAGTCGGGGTTCGAAATCACGCCTTGTACTTCGTTGGGGTTCTGTCGTATTTGGTGTCCCTAATACCGTTTTACAGCATAAACGTCGTCAGGTCGCTAATCCTCATCCCTATACTAGCTTACACCTTGCCCATTTTAGAGTACCTACAGCCCAAGGTGTCCATACTAAGGTTGAGCTACAAGGACGTCTTACTGGTTGTACTCGCTGGAATCCCTTACTTGTTCATTAAGCCTACGCCCCTCCTCCTTGTCCCGCTGTCCCTTATATTCGTAACGCTCTGGCTATTTTACACCAGGAACGCCATGTGGGGGAACGTGTTGGGCACTACCTTCCTAGCGTCGTTGTCGATGGCGTGGAGCGTGTTTGTGAATAACGACTTTATTTTACCCTCCGTTTATTGGGTGCTATACATCTTCACCGGCGCCCTCTACGTGGAGTACAAGATACCTTATAGGAAACTAGACAAGAAGGTTGTGCAGGCATCTTGGTTAGTCTCAGTTGTGATCCTCGCAATACTTAGCGTTGGCACCCCATTAATGTTGGTTACGCTCTTAGAGCCCTCAACGAGGTACCTGCTACCGGGGGCTAAGCTGAGCTCTGCCAAGGAGATCGCAAAGCTGGGGAGGAGCGGGATCAAGAAGGACATACTCTTCATAGCTTTGCTGGTGTTGACTGGGACTATATCTACTTTGTTACAGCACCCACTGTACCATTTCTGAACAACCCCGTCTAGCAGGAGTCCCTTTAACCTAAGGAGGGTTTCCAAGAATTTTTTAGCTCTCGTGGATACGACCCATCGTGATCTGCGCCTTTCTTTTTAGGAGGGACTTGAGGCTCCACGACAACACCGGGCTAATTAAGGCGATGGAGGAATGCGAGCAAGTCGCCCCAGTGTTTATAGTAGACCCAAGGCAGGTAGAGGACAACGAGTACAAGTCGGAGAGGGCAATAGCCTTCATGTTTAACTCGCTCAGGGAGCTGAAGCAGGAGGTGGAGGAAAGGGGAGGTAGGCTCTACGTCTTCAAGGGGATCGCGGAGGAAGTCGTCGCTAGGCTACTAGACAAGGTGGACGCCGTTTACTTAAACGAGGACTACACCCCCTTCAGCAAGAGGAGGGACTCGGCAATAGCTGAGGCCTGCAAGAGGAGGGGGAAGCCCTTTAAGTCCTACGAGGATTACCTTCTTACTACCAAGAAGGAGTTCAAGGGCTTCAATAGCTTCACCTCCTTCTACAACCACGTCAAGGGGATGAAGGTGAGGGAGCCGGTGCCAAACGACTACAAGAACTTCTTTGAGGGGAGGCTCCTCGACGAAGTGGAAGTCCCGAGCGGGGACGCCGGGAGGTTCAAGGGCGGGAGGAAAGAGGGCCTCCAGCTACTCGAGAGGGCTAAGCGCATTGACTACTCAAGGAGGGACTTCCCTGCCGAGGGGAACGTGAGCTACCTCTCGCCCCACCTCAAGTTCGGCACCCTCTCTCCAAGGGAGGTGTACTACGCCATGAGGGAAAACCAACAGTTCACAAGGCAGCTCTACTGGAGGGACTTCTACACGCTCTTGGCCTACTACAACGAGAGGGTATTCCAAGAGCCCTTTAAGCCAAAGTTCAAGGGGATCAAGTGGGAGAACGATGTCAAGCTCTTCGAGCTGTGGAAGGCAGGGAAGACGGGGTACCCAATAGTGGACGCCGGGATGAGGGAACTAAACGAGACCGGCTATATGCACAACAGGGTGAGGATGCTCGCTGCCTTCCTCTTGACTAAGGTGTTCCTAATAGACTGGAGGTGGGGGGAGAAGTACTTCGCCCAGAAGTTGGTGGACTACGACCCCTCCGTGAACAACGGCAACTGGCAGTGGGTCGCCTCAACGGGCGTGGACTACACCTTCAGGGTGTTTGACCCCTGGAAGCAACAGAGGAAGTTCGACCCCGAGGCGAAGTACGTGAAGACGTGGGTTGAGGAACTTAGGGACTACCCCGTTGAAGTGATCCACGAGGCGTACTTGCACGATATACCGGGCTACCCGAAGCCTGTGGTGGACTGGAGGGAAGGTGTGGAGAGGGCAAGGGAACTATACTTCGGCGAGAAATGATTCATTATTTACAGTAATATTTATAACTTAGGAAAAATACTTATATAACAACATGTGCTATGAAAAAGTAAGGATAGCTGAGGAGAGGAAGGTAAGGAGCAAGAAGCCATTGAAGGCAGAGAGTAGGTTGAGGTAGGGCTCAAAGCAATCCCCTTTTTCCTCTATCTCAAGAGGAGGGATTGACATTACCCGTGTTGCGGATGACTTGGGGCTAACTTATGGGGGATAAGGATAACGGAAGTGAGCCCGCTAGATTAGGTGTGCGATGTGTATTATAGAGCACGGGCCGTTTTGTTGGAGACGTCAGAAAGTCCTAGTAGCCTAAGTTGAAGGAATCTCCTGGGCCCAATCAAGGGTTAGCCCAAACAGTCTTAAAGTCGTACCCGTGGATTATCATCATGTCGGCCTCCTTGTCTACCTCCCTCACGGCGTTGACGTAGTTCTTAACCTTCTCCATCCTCTCTTGGTTGCACACCGTAATCCCCGCATAGCCGTCGGTGAACTGCCAGACTTTGCACTCCTGCAGTATTGGGGACACCTCCTCCATCCTCTTAGAGAATATAGAGAACACTATTGAGTCTAGGTTCCCCAAGTCGATAACGGGGACTATCATTATGAGCCCCCTGAACCTCAAGTTCTTAATTCGCTTCTCCACCTTTCTGGTTGGGACTCCCAGGCTTTTTGCTATCTCAGAAGAGGGCATCCTGGGGTCCTTCCTCAGGAACTCCAGTATC
>JBBINF010000095.1:0-5659 GCA_037444045.1 Sulfolobales archaeon
TCCTAGGCGGCACGACCTCTAGCCCTTCCGAGTTCTCCGTCATCCCCTTCAGTATGTACTCGTTAACTGCCGCCCCCCCAGATACCAACACCCTGTCCGTTGGGTTTGCCTTTAGCGCGGCCTTCATCAAGGCCTCCCCAAGCCTGTACTGCACAGTGTAAGCTATGTCGTTACCCCTGTACTTCCCCCAGTTCTCCACTAGCCACTCGAACACCTTTACGGTGTTTATCTCTCCTCCCTCTACGGGGACATCTAGGTCAAGTAGCCTGCCCCCTGCAGCGTAGGCCTCCAACTTTATGGCTGGTTCTCCCTCGTAAGTCCTTGAATCGCAGACCCCGAGGAAGGCGGACACGGCGTCGAGTACCCTGCCGGTGCTAGAGGTCATTATCCCCCCTCTCTTAGTCCCCTTCTCCAAGAAGGCGTACTCCATGTCGCTCAGCTTCACTACCTTCCTGACCTCGTCCCAGCCCATGAAGGTCGAGAGGAACAGGGCAAGCATCCTCTTGGGCCTTAGGGCGTTGACATCGCCCCCGACGTATGGGACGTACTTTAAATGGTAAACCCTCTCGTACTTCTCCCCACTGAACCTTATCACCTCACCTCCCCACGCGTTCCCGTCGTCGCCGTAGCCTATACCGTCAATCGCAATCCCGACCCCTTCCTCGTAACCGTGTTCCGCTGCAACACTTAAGACGTGGGCGAAGTGGTGCTGGACTTGGACTAGCTCCGCGTTATACCTCTCCGCTATCTTCTTGGCCAAGTGCGTGCTTTGGTACGCTGGGTTCTTGTCTGCTACTACTACTCTAGGCGTTAGGGAGTAGACGTTTACGAAAAACCTTAGGTACTTGTCTAGCTCCTCTAGGGTATCTACCTCGTCGGTATCCCCAATGTACTGCGTGAGCAGTGCCTTGTCGTCAAACCCAACTCCCCCTGCGTTCTGGAGCTCTGCCCCCACTGCAACTACGTGGTTGGCTAGTTTCCTGTCCAGCCTTATCCACAGCGGGGCGAAGCCCCTACTCCGCCTCAACAGCACGACCCTGTTGTTGGACACCCTCACGACGCTGTCGTCAACCCTGTTCACTATCTTCCTGTTGTGGGTAAGCACGTAGTCAACAACCCCCTTTAGCCTCTGCCTCACGCACTCCTCGTCTGTGCACATGGGGAGCCCGTGTTTGTTCCCGCTGGTCATGATGAGCAAGTGGCTGGGGAAGGAGTCGAGCAACAGGTAGTGCAGTGGGGTGTAGTAGAGGAAGAACCCCTCCCTGTCCAGCCCCGGGGAGACGTACTTGGAGAGCCCGTAGTCACCATCCCTCTTCCTCAACAGGACTATTGGCCTCTCTGGTGAGGTCAGGATCTCCTCCTCTAGCTTGGATACGTAGGCGTACCTTTTGATTACGTCCACGGAGAGCCCCATAACCGCAAAGGGCTGTTGGGGCCTGTTTTTCCTCTCCCTCAGCTTCAACACCACGTCGTCGTTAAAGGGGTCAGCGGCTATGTGGAAGCCCCCGATGCCCTTGACCGCTAAGATGTACCCCTCAGAGAGGAGCTTCGACGAGAGGGCTATCGGGTCCTCGCCCTCTACCCTCTTGCCGTCCACGGTCTCTAGGAATAGCCTAGGCCCGCAAGAGGGGCAACTGATCCCCTGAGCGTCGAACCTCCTCTCGTCGTTTGGGTCGCGGTACTCCTTTTGGCAGAGCTCGCATAGCGGGAAGTCCCGCATGGCGGTGTTCTCCCTGTCGTATGGGACGTCGTAGAGCATTGAGAACCTGGGGCCGCAGTAGGCGCAGCTGTTAAAGGGATAGCGGTACCTCCTGTCCCCCTTGTCTAGGACTTCCCTTAGGCAGTCGTCGCAGACGGCGAAGTCAGGGGGGATCTGGCTCGGTTCCCTCTTGGACTTACCGCTGGGGACTATGCTGAACTCGTCATAACCTAAAAACTGCTCTTCGCTTATCACAACCTTTTCTATCTTGGCCGGCCTAGGCATTTCCTTAAAGAGGGACCCCAGGAAGCCCCCTAACTGGCCTTGGTCGCCCTCAACCCTTATCTCAACCTCGCTACCTCCTAGGTTCTTCACGTAGCCCTTAACTCCGTGCTTAACGGCCATCCTGTACACGAACGGCCTAAAGCCCACGCCCTGCACAATGCCGGTCACAATTATCTTGTAAGAGCTAGTGCGAGTGGTGTTGTTTGGCATCTGCTCTACATTTGGCTTGTGAAGAAAAAAATTTCCATTAATAAGCGTCAGTGCCTCATTCTCCTTGTTTGTCTTGGAGGGGACCGTGGTGAGCAGTTTCAGTGAGAGAGTCAAGTTTACGTAACTCCGTCCTAACGTTTTCACGTAACGCCAGATGTGGGCATGTATCCCTAAAGGCTTGCGTGGCTCAAGATTCGGGGGTTCCACTTAGACCGCACTGGTCTAGGCGAGTAGGGGTTACCCCGCTATTGGGCCGAGGGGGTAAAAGCAAAAGCCACTAGACTCCCGTGAGGCCCAAGGGCTGAGGGTTTATATCAATTTATATGGAACCAAATGATACCCAAACCCTTTCTAAAAAATAAAGATAAGACTTTGGAGAGGAAATTATACTTTGTGTGCATCCTGAGGGTAGCTGACGTAGATAGGCCCGTTATTTCCAGCGACGTCCTGTTCATCAGGGACGAGGACTTCGCCCGCCTAAGCGACGAGACGTACTTTAGGGTCTTGGCCTCAGACAAGAGGGGCAGCGAGATAAGCAAGAGCTACTACTACTTCATTGTAAACAAGCTCAGATCCGTTGGGCTGCTCATAGACAACGCAGTAGGCTTTAAGGCGGTCCTGCCATTCTCCGTTTCCTCTGGTAACATATCTTTGGGGGAGGGGGTGATGTTCATTACGGACAACAGGAGGTTGGTATATTACGCTGAGGACAGCGCACATGCCTGCGGTAAGTGTCCCTTAAAACCCGTCTGCCTCAGCGGGTTAAAGTCAATAGTTAAGGAGATGGACGTAAAGGTGAGGGATGAGGTCTTATACGACGCGTGGCTCTCCGTGATAGACGACATTAGGTCGCAGTTGTTCTCCAGCCTACAGTACATGAGGGTCAGGGCGGAAATAGGTAAGGTCTCTCTGAGAGAGAAACAGAGTGAAGGACAGTTGACAAGTTATGTAGGAGCCTTAAAGCGTCGTTACTGCTCTTCTTTCTCCTCTTCGGGACTTTCACGTTAGGACTGATAAGGGCATTGATGGACGCAGGGAAAATGAGGTCTATCCAGGCCCGTTTATCTCCTCCACCTCCGCGTAACCTTTGCCGTCTCCACTGGAGTACTCTTGGTCTCCCTTTTCTCGTTGGCTATGACAGGGAGCTTATATTCCCGAGGAACACCACCGTCGAGACCTCGCTGCAATATCTACTGCCGTGGTTGCGGGGGTATCCTACTTATTTACAAAGGGCAGGCCTAGCACACCCATGCTCTTTCGAGATGGCCTTCGGTTCCTCGCCAATGTTCATAGGTTACCTCCGCTATCTCTGTGGGCATTGCCTAAGCTGACTCATCTTGGGCAGTCACCCCACGCCTTACTGGCTTTACCCCCGGCCATTACGTCAAGTATAAGTTACTGCGTATAGCCCCGTTTACCCCATAAAAGCCCTTATCCATCCGTCGACCCCCTTTCCTCTGCCCTTTTACCTCATATTCACTAGAAGTCCCCCAGCCCTTATCCCATGTCAGGCAGAGTGCGTAGACCGTTGGAGATGATACCCCTTAAAGTGGGCGTCCCGAGCGTGGCTTTACCCTTACCTACGCCTTAAGAGCCCCCGGAAGTTAGGCCAACGCGTGGGGTCTGTCCCCCTACTATACCTCTATCACCCCAAATAGGGGTACTCGGAAAGAAAAAGTGGAGTGAAAAATTCGCGCTTAGCGTCCTTCGGTATCAGCTAAGTCTTGGACACAAGTTGTCTCTCTATGTCCTTCTTCTCCCTCTCTATCGAGTTCAAGGCCTCCCTAAGGTCCTTCTCTATTACGGTCAGGACTTCAAGCTTAACCTGAGGTGGCAAGCTCTCCAGCAACTTCTCAACGGCTTCGTCGGATACCCTTGCCCTGTCCTTCCAGAAGAGCGTCCTCTTCTGCTCCCCCACGATCTCTCTGACCTTTTCCGGGTTCAAGTACCTCAGTGCCTCACTGTAAACTTGACGCCTTACGTTATTACTTAGGTAAAACGTGTAGCGTTTCATAAAATATTTTTGGAGGTTAAACATTTAAACTTTTCTACTTTAATTTGAGAAGTTTGAAATATAATGACAGAACTGACGACAAAGGGGTGTCCGCCTGAGGGTAGGAGAGGTCAGATACCACGCTACTGAGAGGTCAATGCTGTAGAGCGCTTGGCTAGCCACGGAGAGGGGGAGTACACCTTGAGGGGTCTCCATGCACAAAAAATGGGCGACTCTACGCGTGGACAAAAACCGAGGTGAGGAAAAAGGTGGACCTTCCACTCCTCACCTCCCTGTCGTATCTCCTCACTGTGCTAACTGCCCTCCTTTCTAGTCCCTTACCTCTGGTCTCATGCCCCAGCCCCACAACGCGCAGGTCATTGAGAACGCCCTATAGGCGACGGTGAGTGTTAATGTCTACGCATCAAGGGTAGCGGCCAAGGGTAGCCACCAGGATCAGGCAAACAGAGCAAAGACGAAGAGGAGGAACGCCAGCTCTACGAACTCGAAGACGGAGTAGCCGACGTAGAACTTCCTCTCCGCGTAGCTCCCTAACTTACCCCTTATGTACCAAGCTCCCCCCAACAAGTGGACTAAGAGGAAGAACACTACCAGCGAGAACAGAACAGGAGAGCCAAAGGTGCTAAAGGACAACGCGAGGTAGTAGGTTATTTCGAAAAGGGACAAGGGTACCCCAACCCCTCTCCCCACGGTCTTAGACTTGAGTAGGGCTGAAGAACCTATCCACGCGTGTTCTAAGGCCATTGCCGCGGTCAGCGAGGCAATCAGAGCGTCCATAGAGGGGATGAAAATTCCGCTGTAAATACTCCATTCCCTAAACGTTAAGGGCCTGTTACGAGGTACACACAGGGGCAAAGGCATGCCCCCACATGGCTTACCTAACGTCATCGAATTGAGTATAAGGAAAAGTAATTATTCTAGGGCTCGCACTACTAAGGGAGCAAAATGGACTGGAAGATAACCACTTCCCCAACAAAGCCCCAAGCCAAGAAGGACGTGAAGTGCCTCATAGACGAGATAGCTGCCTCCCCCAAGGTCAGGGAGGCGTGCAAGAGGAACGGGATAGGGCCAGAGAAGTTCGGCGAAGTGCACAGGCTTGTGAGCGACGTGGTGATCAAGGTCTTCAAGGAGAGGAAGATGACCCCCTCAGACCTGCTCGCCAAGTACTCTGGCTTAGGTAACGAGAGGGCACTAAAGGAGCTCGTCCTTGAGGTGGTAAAGGAGGCCAACGCTTCTGGCGAGGTGGACTACAGGGTAAGTGGAGCAGGCGTTGAGGAGGAGTTCTCCAGGCTTGAGGCAAGCCTTAAGTCCTAAGCGAGTTTTAAGACAGGAGTTGTTAGTCCAAGCCTAGTTAGCTCAAAGCGACCTCCAGTTACGCGAGATCTTAATAGAGAGCTGGTGCTGGGCTAGTGCTCTCGCCCTCTAGGCAGTCCCACCTCCCCTCCTAAAGG
>JBBINF010000096.1:0-5606 GCA_037444045.1 Sulfolobales archaeon
TTCCATACTTTTGAATCACAGAGTCCCTACTTCCGCATCTCCTGCACTCTTGAACTCCTTTTCCATGTCTCCTCTCGGCCGGTGGCTTGTACTTCCCCATTCTCCTCACCAAGTCATATAATGGTAACACCAAATGTTTCCCTTAAAAAATTCATTGCCTCTTCCTTGGTAACTCTCTGCTTTGGCCCTATCCTGCTCTTCATCCTCTTCCTCCTCTGAACTCTATAGCCTGGCTTCTCCAAGGTTATCGCTATGTCCATACCGAATATTCCTACCTCGGGGTCGTACCTTGTCCCAGGGATAACAACGTGTTCCGCTATGCCGAAGCTCACATTACCCATGTTGTCGAAGCTAGACGCCTTTAACCTGAAATTAACCGCGGACAAGACCTTCTTCAAGAACTCGGTGGCCTTCTCTCCCCTCAAAGTGACCATTACACCAATAGGCTGTCCCTTCCTTATGTCGAACTCCTTGATCGACTTTTTAGCCTTTGTGTAAACTGGCTTTGCTCCAGTAAGCTCTTCCAACAGCCTATACGCCTTCTCTAACCTTTCCCCTGACTCCCCTAGGCCAATATTAACAGTGACCTTAGCTAGCTTAACTCTCTGCATCGGGTTTTTAGGAACTTGAACCTGCTCAGCCATTTTTACTCCACCTTAATCTCCGGATTTTCACTCCCTATTACCATTACGTTCTCCAAGTTAGTCTCATACGCCTTTCCATCCTTCGATTGGATAGTAACGATACTATACCTTCTCGTCTTATAGTTGGCCCTCTGTATCTTTGATATAGTACCGTGCGTCCCCACGTTCTTACCGCCAATTATAATTGCGTAATTTCCCTCCTTGACTTCGTAATATCCTAAAATTTCCTGGTTGGGAATAGATATTTTAAGGGTAGTCAAAGTAGAGAATTTGTACTCCGGAGCTTTCTCCTTAGGTATCTGTATATTGCGCCCTCCATCCAGATTAATCTGAATGTTCCCGCCGTTTACTATCCTCTTATCTAGAATCCTAGCCAGCTTAAATGTAGCGTCCTCCTTTGAGATCTGTATAGGTTTCATATACCTAACGTTATCGGGCACGATCCTGAAGTAAAGATCTGCTGAGGGTATCGAAACCACATCCATTAGCCCAATTGGATACCTATAGTCTCTCCTTATTCTTCCGTCTACAAGTACCTTTCCTTCAGAAATTACGTTCTTGGCTTCCCTAAGAGTAGTGGCTACTTTAAGGTAATCCCTTAAGAACAAACTTAGAGGTATGCTAGTCTGTAAGCTATGTGGACCAGGAGATACCCTTACAGTCCACTTAAACTCCTTCTTGCTTATCCTTAAGAACCAAGGAGCCGAATACCTAGTTACATGGACCATTTTCACTCACCTTTAGCCTTAGCCTTCCTGTCTATTATTTCCTTTCTCCTAGGATCCGATAAGTCGAGCTTAGTTATCTGCACTTTTGACGCGTGAATCCACACGTAAACAGGCGTTCCATCGGCTTTCTTCCTTGTAAGCCCTTCTATTGCTATTCTACCAGACTTTGCATCTACCCTTGCCACTTTACCCTCAAACCCCACATGGTCTCCCCTCATGACCTTTACAGTATCGCCCTTTCTGACGGGGAGCCTCCTTACTCCCACCTCTTTTCTCAAATCCTTAGAAAGTGGAGCTACTAACTTGAGTTTTCTAAGGTGACTAGGCGTGTTGTAGATAAACTTTCTTTGCTTCGTAGGCTTAGAGGAAACCATTTAACCCCACCTTAGATCACTAACGTGGCCAAGCTAGCTACCTTAGGCCACCTTTCCGCGGCTTCCCTAGCTACTGGGCCCCTAATTTCCGTACCCTTAGGAGTGCCGTCAGGGTTAACTATCACCACTGCATTGTCCTCAAAAGCTATCCAAGTTCCATCTGGCCTTCTAAAGGGCATCCTTTGCCTTATTACAACTGCCTTGAACTTCTGTTTCCTTACCTCTGGAGTACCCTTCCTCACTGAGACCATCACTAGGTCCCCTACGTTAGCAAAGGGTACCCTTCTTAACACTCCTCTGTAACCATACACTCCTATCACAATAGCCTCTTTTCCTCCGCTGTTGTCAGATACTACTACCCTAGTATAGTTCTGTATACCAGGAGTCCTCGCCTTCCTTGATCCTAACATTTGAAGTTTTTCCGGCATGTTTCTACTCACCTACCTTGCCTAACACTACGAATGCGACGGACTTAGCAATGGGTCTACATTCACCAATAATAACTTTATCCCCTTCTTTAACGTTCAGACACGGAGGTATATGCACGTGAATCTTGCTTTTCCTCCTCTCATATCTTTTGTACTTAGTGTCATACACTACGTAATCTCTCTCAAACACGCCCATCTTATTTGCCCTTACCTTCAATAACACTCCCTCAAAAATCATACCTCTAACTCTTAGGGATCCGTGATAAGGACAGTTCTTATCCTCGCATGTGGTTGAAGGCGGATTAACGCCAGGTATTCCTACGCTTTTCACTTGACTCATACACTCACCCTCTACTTAACCTCTTGACTGGTCTATCTACCAACTTGTGACCACAAATAGTAATATGAGATCTTTTAAAATCTAACTCATAAAAACCGTTAGCTTTTATTATCTTCTTAATGCTGCCCCCTACGTCGACGAAAAAGGTGTTCTTCGTCTCAAATATTATTCGACCCTTAATACCTATTAGATTTGGATCAGAATAACCAATAACTCTAAGGGAAAAACCTATAAGATCAGCCTTACCTTTAAGAGGACTTCTGCGCATTTTGCGATTTCCTTTTTTGAGATAGAATAGTTAAAAGTCTGGCGATGTTCTTCCTCGTATTCCTTATCGCAGCGGTGTCTTTAATCGTACCGACCCTAGACTCCGCCCTTAATTTGACTAGCTCCATTTGCATATCTTGAAGCCTCTTCTGTAGTTCTCCTACATCGAGATTTCTAACGGTCTTCAAGAACTCATTGCGCTTGTGAGGCATTCTGATCTCCCTCTTGTTTAACGTTTCCAGATTCCTCTATAAACCTCACGTTAGTCACAGTCACGCCTCCCTCAGGGGCCTTTGGAGCTTCCCTAAAGGTTATTTTATCTACAGGCCTAATCGGCTTGGCTATGGTTACTTCTACTCCGTAGATACCCATCTTTAACGACGCAATAGCAATAGCGCGGTCTACTATTTGCTCTAGGCTATTACCAGCTTTGTATACAGTCCCCTCCTTTAACTTCTCGTATTTTGCCCTTTCAGAGGTTATCTTACCGCTAACCACTACCTCTGCACCTAGAGCCCCAGCGTTCATAATTCTCCTTATTGTTATAAACGCCGCCCTCCTAAAGTGATAGCCTTTCTCAAGGGCCACCGCTAATCTAAAAGCCATTACTCTAGCGTTAAGTTCCGGGTTTTCAACGTTGGTCACGGTTATCTGCGGATTTTCTAAGTTAAAGTACTTCTCAAGGACAAGCGCTAACTGCTTTATGGTTCTTCCTCCCTTACCTATTATCATTGCGGGCCTTCCGGCGTAGATAATAACTCTAGTACCTATCGGAGTCTTTATAATATCTGTTCCAGCGTACTCTGCGTTATAGAACTGCTTGGCTAGGTACTCATCAACCATTACTCTTACCATGGACTTTTGAAGGAAATACTTCTTTACGTTTACCATAGCTCTTCAGACCTCACCTACAATAACCTCTATATTGGAAGTCCTCTTGTACTTGGCAGTTGCCCTTCCGAAGGCCCTCGGCATGAACCTCTTTAAAGTTATTCCTTTATGTGCAGCAATATGGATGACCTTAAGGTTATCCGGATCGAGACCCTTTGCTATTGCATTAGCTTCTGCGTTCTCTAAAACCTTAAGCACTAATTTCGCTGCCTTAACCGGATACCTTCCACTCTTTATCTTCCACTTAGTCTCTAACCCGGGCTTATGAGAAGCTCCTGTCTGATATCTCCAGAAGGGGACTGGTTCCTTCATTTTTATTACATTCTCCAGGAACTTCTTGGCCTCTTGAACGTTCTTTCCCCTAATCGCTCTACAGACGTTGTACAGATCCTTAATTGACGCTTGAACGTTCCTGCTCACGGCCTTCCCTAATTTGGTATCGTCAATTTTGAGTATAGGATATTTCCATGATCCCATAGATCATCCCTTCATAGCTAGGAATAGGCTTGACCTTGTAGCCTTCAACCCAGGCTCACCGTGCTCTACCTTCTTGGTGGTAATGGACAGCTCTCCCAAGTAATGCCCTATCATTTCGGGGACTATCTGAACTTCCACAAACTCTTTACCGTTATAGATGCCGAATTTAAGACCCACCATCTCAGGGAGTATTACCATGTCTCTCACGTGGGTCTTTATAGTCTTGTCAAATGACCCCTGCCTCCTCATTTTCCTTATCTTTTCTAATAACCTACGCTGCGAATTCGTGAACCCCTTAGTCAAAGACCTCCTCTGCCTAGAGGGCAATAACTTAACAAACTCATCCATGGGCATCTGCATTAACTCCTCTAAGGTCTTTCCCCTATAGGTGAACTTCTTCCATTCCGGAGGAATCTCAACTGACATTAAATCTCAATCCCCCAATTGTCTTATAAATTTCACTTCCTCTCCCTTCTCCCAGTCCTTCTGGCAGCTATATGGCCTACTTTTCTACCAGGAGGTGCATTTCTAGACACTGTGCTAGACCTGCTTACGCTCTGGTGTAGACCTCCGCCGTGAGGATGATCTACTACGTTCATGGCAACTCCCCTAACGGTGGGCCACTTCTTAGCCTTTACCTTATACTTCCAGTAATTGTTTCCGGCCTTAAGTAATGGCTTGTCTTGTACACCTCCTCCTGCTACCGTGCCTATAGTTGCTAGAGCGTTGGGCATTACTTCTTCTATTTTACCCGAGGGTAACCTTATTAGTACTTTATCGCCGCTTTTCCCTATTATTATAGCGTAGCTACCAGCTGACCTAGCATAGCGCCCTCCATCTCCCCTATACTTTTCCACATTTGAGACTATTGTACCCTCTCCAAGTGAACCCACTTCTACAATGTTACCCATTGCAGGCGGAGAGCCAGCACCGATCTCTATCTTCTGGCCTATCGCTAGGCCTTGCACGGCTTGGGTATAGAACGTGGTTCCGTCATCCATCTTTATTTTAGCCACTGGAGCTAACATACCTGGATTATGCAATATATCTAGGACTTTCCCTATGTGATGGGAAGTCAGATTACTTGGATACCTTACCTTCCCTATTCTTAACCATCCGGGGCTCCTAAAGTTTATGTTTCCCCTTCCCGCTCTCTGTTGCATTAACTTCTTACCCATTTCAACTCACCCTCACAGAATACCCAACTTATGGGCCACATCAATCGCCTTGAACTCAGGCTTTAACTTTACGTACGCCTTCTTTTCGCCTATAGGGGTGATTAAGATGTTCACTTTCTCTACCTTTACTCCAAAGGTTTTCTCGACTTCAGACTTAACTTGTGACTTTGTGGCCTTCTTATCTACAATGAGAACTATGGTGTTAGTTGACTCTATTAGTCTTGTACTTTTTTCGGTAGCTAACGGCTGGATTATTACTGTCATAACATACCACCAAAC
>JBBINF010000097.1:0-5596 GCA_037444045.1 Sulfolobales archaeon
AGTATGGCGACTATATTATAAGGCGAATCAAAGGTCGCTATTACGTGCACGAGCCTGAGAACGTTGATGGTGAGACGAAGGAACGTTACGTAGGTTCCTTAATTGACATAGTAGAAACGTATCTGAAATTGAAAGAAAATAGCAGTAGGGATTTGGGGGAATCCCCCAAACCCACATGGGCCCGCTGGGATTTGAACCCAGGACCTCTGCCGTGTGAGGGCAGCGTCCTAACCAGGCTAGACTACGGGCCCAGCGATAATTTACTTTGACAGCTTTGACTTATAAAAGTTAGCCCGGAGCTATGACTATTACGGCATAACCCTTCTCCAAATCCCCTAGGTCAGGGTCTACGTTTACTGCGGCTATTTTGTCTTTTACGTTGGAGAGGTTCACTAACATTACCGTGATATCTGGATACATTCTCTTCGCTAGCTCATATGAACGTATTGCGTCCTCGTAGTTGTCAGTTATATAAAAAATCCCAGACTTTTGGGATATGGTTGGCCCCAACGCTGACTTCATGAGTGAAGTTACAAAGGAAAGAATAAATCTCTATTGTGATTTTCCACATAAGCGTATCGTGCCGCGTTTACCGTAATATCGAATTTTAGCCTTTTTATGCCTATCCTCGGTAGAGCTATTATTCTAGAATGTTGACCGTAAAAGTTATACATGGGCTCAATGGGGACATGAACCTAGTGTCCATGATTTACGAGATAAGTAAGTCTTTCAAAGAGAAAATAGGCGTAGACGAGGAAATCGACCTATTGTATGAGCACCAGTATCCCACGCTGGAGGTAAACGGCAAGAAGGTAATCTTTGACTTCCTCACGGAGGAAGAGGCCTTGAGCAAGCTCTCTAAACTGATAAAAGGAGAAATAGTTGAAAGTAGAGGGGACTTCAAGTTCCTCGTAAAGGGAGACAGTTCTTTTGCTGACGGAGTATCTGCTTATTAGTTAACGCTCTACTTTTAGACCAATGGATATTGTAATAGGCGGCGGACTTTCTGGCCTCATTATTGCTAAGAACAAGGGAGCCCTTGTACTGGAGAGGCAACCGTATCTCGGTGGACTCATCCATTTTCCCTTTCAAGGCTTAGAAATCCCCGCAACCCCGTTATTGGTGAAGGACAGAGAAGTAATAGAGAGGAACTTTAAGTCGCCCCAGTTAGAGGAGTTCGTACCCCAGCTCGTGGTAGAAAAGGAGGAGCACTTGAGGGAAAAGGTGTGTAACGAGTGTTCAGAGCTCCCCAGATGGCTGGACTTTGAAGGAAGGCTGTACCTGGTCAGGAACGTGCTTTTAGACCTCGTAGTAAACGCTAGGGTTCTCTACGCCTATCCGGTGGTTATTGAGGCTAACAAGAGGAGAATAATAACGAACAAGGGAAACGTCGTTAAATACGACACTCTCTACAACACCGGGTCTAGAGCTGAAATTGACAAAATCTTAGGTATAAGCGAACCTCTGTCCTACGTCTCCTTGTACGAGCTGATCTTACTTTTGCCCCACAAGAGCACGGAGTGGAACGTCTACGTCAACGGCAACTCTGGGATCTCGTTCTCTCACGTGATCAAGGTTCGGCACGGCGACCTTGACGTCTATTACGTGTACGCCTTCTTTAAAAGGGATCAGAAGTACCCTGACAGCTATAAGGTCTTTGGAGATCTAAAGAGGCTAAGAATAGCTACCAAGGACGAAGTGCTTGCTTATAGGACTTTTGTAATTAAGGAGGCAATTGTCCTAGGATCTCCCAATAACGTTGAGGTGGAAGGGGTAAAGTTCTGCGGTAGGCTGGGCTTATGGAGGAACTTCAGCGTGGAGGAGACATTAGAGCAAGCCCAAAGATGCTGAACTCCTCTGACGCCTTTAGGGCCTCTTTAGAGGCCGATATTGGGTCTAGACCGTACAGCCTTTTAGTAAAGTAATACCCTAAAAGGAAATCACCGTTGCCTACGTTTACGTCCCCTTTTACTGAGGGTACAAAGTCCTCGGATCTCCCTTGATAATATAGAGTGAACCCTTTGTAACCACGAGAGATTATCACCTCGCTAAATCCAAGGGCTTGTATCTCCTCTATTGACAAGCCAGAGCCCTCCAGCTCTTCCTCGTTAGCGTGAAACACTAAAAAGCTCTTGTTTGGAAATAGGGAAGGCTTCGTCATGCTTATGGTCTTTCCCTCAATGCAGTCCCTAACCAACCCTTGGATGTCAAGTGCTATCTTCTTGTCGATGCTGAAGTTGGGGTCTACCTCCTTACATACTGGGTTTACTATTATCCCGTCGTAGTAACTTAGCTCGTCTAAATTGACCCTTATGCGAGGAACCTTATTGACTAGAATAAGTTTTCTTGAGCCCCCTTGTACCACTATCCTAAACCTCATACTCTTTTCGACTACTCCTATGTTTTTCTTTACTATAAACTCCGGTAAGTCAAAACTAAGGTCCTTGCCTATTACGCTAAAGACCTCTGGCGTCCCACCTGCCCTGTAAACTCCTAGGGACGTGTATAGGGCAGACCCACCCAGTCTCTCCTCGACCTTATCTCCAGCAATTATCTCGTCTATCGTGAAGCTCCCGAGAACAGCGATCCTAATCCTCTTCACTTTCTTCCTCCTCTTCCTCTTCCTCCTCTTCTGCATGTCTCCTTTTAGTCCAGAGGCTGTACTTGTGGGCCTTTATGTGTTTCACTAGGTCGGCCTGATGGAAGAAGTAGCTCCCGTACTCTGGGATCCCCCCGCTCAGACACGTGGGGCTACACAAGGGACATGCGTAAAGTTTAGTAGTCTCATCGTAGCAGATCTCGTATTTCTTTCCATCGATCTCGATTTCAGTTTTTACCCACTTCGGCGTCCATCTGTTACCCATTTTTACCTAAGTGACACTGATTGGTAAGAAATTCTTAAAATATTATTCTGTCAATCTATAGTAAGATTTAAAAATTCACTTCCCATAGTTGAATTCGGTCGAAAAATACTTGTCATCTTCCCCCTCCCTTCTCAACCTTCCCCTTAGTTTAAAAACTATGTACGATATAACGGAGTTTATAATTAGGGGAGTTCAACTAATTAAGCCCGAGCAAGTAGAGAAGATGATTAACCTCCTGGAGGAGTTTTACAAGACCCATAGGAACGGAAAGGTCCTCGTAATGGGAGCAGGTAGGAGTGGCCTCGTCGGAAGAGCTTTTGCAATGAGGTTACTCCACTTGGGCTATAACGCTTACGTGTTGGGCGAGACTATAACTCCGGCTATTGGAGAAAAGGACATAGCAATAGCTATATCGGGTTCTGGGAAAACCCGCCTTATCCAAACTGCAGCTGAGGCGGCTAAAGAGGCAAGGGCGACGCTAGTAGCGATAACGAGCTATGCTGATAGTCCAATTGGTAGGATAGCTGACGTAGTGGTAGAGATCCCGGGCAGGACAAAGTACTCCAAAAACGAGGACTACTTCGCCAGGCAAATACTCGGCATAACTGAGCCCCTAGCCCCCCTAGGAACGCTGTTTGAGGACACAACCCAGATATTCTTAGACGGGGTAGTCGCTGAGCTTATGATAAGGTTAAAGAAGTCAGAGGAGGATCTGAGACAGATCCACGCAAATATAGAGCTGTAACTTTCGCCCCTCTCACAGCCCCTCTTATCCTCTTCTCTTTCCCATGGAAGTCAGCCAAGAGAAATTGTCTTTCGTAGTCTTGTTGTCCCTCCCAGTCCTGCTGGCCTTAGTGTATAAGGAACCACTGTTCCTATTGCTCTCTGTAGTGTCATTGATAATCCTTGTGAAGAAGGGCGCTATAGACTTGAGCTCTCTTTGGTTATTCGGCTCTTCTAAGACGCCTCAAGCTATTCAAGTTGAAGAGGGACTGGTCTTTAACGGAAGGGAGTACATTGGCGTCATCGAGGTATATGACGTACCAGTTAATTACACTGATATTTCCGAAGTTAGTCTCAGGAACCTCATAACCTCCTTTTATAAAGTGGTGAACGTCGGCAAACAAGTTGACATCATATTAAGGAAAAAACAAGTGGAGATTGGGAAATATAAGGAGAAATTGATGAATAGGGCCCAGAACTTGAGGGTAATAATTGAGTCCGACCCCTCAAATGCTAGGGCTAAGAGCGAGCTCAATATGATAAACAGTATTTTAGAGAGGCTAAACGAGGGCGAGGTACCTTTCAAGTACGTTATCTTCATCCTAGTGTGGTCTTCTACCAGGGAAGAGGCTTTACAGATCTCTAAGGTTATAATTAGGGGGCTGGACGGCTTGGGACTTAAGGCTAGGCTGGCCAATAGGGCTGAAATAGAGGACCTCCTTCTGTTCAAGGACTTAAAGGGCGGCCAGACAGCTCTTTCCTTGCAGATTCCTTTCCTCACTCCATTCTCGGTGGAGAAACTACCAGAGCTCGAGATAAGGTCTGACGGGGTCTACCTAGGCGACGACATCGAGAGGAACGTGCCGGTCTTCTGGAACGTGGAAAGGGCGGAGAACCCCCACCTACTGGTAATAGGGCCGTCTGGCTCTGGGAAAACCGAGTTCCTCATCTCACTGGGCTCTAAGATAGCGTTACAGGAGCAGATCCCTGTCCTGTTCTTTGACGTAAAGGGCGACATAAAGAGGAGGTTGAAAGAGAAGGGGATACAATTCAAATTGCTCAACCCGCTCCTATATAGCATCTCAACGCTCAGCCTAAACTCAGTCCACTACACTTTAAGGGCTATACAATTGGAGAGGGTCATAACTAACTCGTTTTCGTTGGACAGAGTCTACAGCTCAATAATGTTCCATTTACTCAACTCCCTGTTCGAGGAGTACGCCTCCGGCAAGTTGAGTAAGTTGAGCTGGGACATGGTAGAGGAAAGGGCAAAGGACCAGTTCGACGAGGTCACTTTCTTAGTCCTGTCCAAGGTGATAGAGACAGTCAAGGTAGCAGACCACGAGGGCCCCCCGCTGCTTGACCAAATACAGCAAGGAGTAAACGTAGTAGACCTAAGCCTGATCAAGTCAGAGGTGTTAAGGAGGCTGATAATATTTACAGTCCTTCAAGACTTCTATAACAAGTACTCTCTAGTGGTAGACGAAGGACTTAGGGCGGTACTTGTGGTGGACGAGGCGTGGACTATTCTAAGGAACGAGAAGGAGGAATACCCAATAGTGTCGGACATAGTGAAGAGGGGGAGGGGCTTTGGTATATCCCTCCTCATGGCGACCCAGAACGTAGAAGACCTAGGGGACCTAGTCAACGTCTATTTAGACAACGTAGGTCTACTGGTGGTCATGAACAACGGAGACAAGAAGTTCTGGACCGACACGGTGAAGAGGTTCGCCAGTATAACGGACAACGATGTGGAGGTTAGGCTATCCTACTTGGGAAGAGGGGAGGCTTTGGTAAGGTTCCTTGGGGATCCGAGGCCTTTGATCGTGAGACTACACGTGTTAACTGCTGGCCCTATCTAGGATAACTTGAATAGCGGTCTTGATCTTGTTGAGGGTTAGGTCCTCCTTAACGTTATTTATGCTTATTTCCTTAATTGCGTCGTTGTCGAAGACTATGTTGTAGTCTATTTTATCTGAGGCCTTGGAGTCCTCCAATATCTTGCTGAG
>JBBINF010000098.1:0-5589 GCA_037444045.1 Sulfolobales archaeon
CCTCATATCTACTAACGACGAGGAATTTGCAATGGGTAATGTGTTTAGAGTAACTCAGTCTTGAGGATTCCGTAGATGGCGTTTACCAAGACATGCCTAGTGGATTCGATGTCTGCCCTAGTCCTTACCTTTAGCTTCTTATTACAAGTGAGGCAAACTACAGTAACGTAATTTGCCTCTTTCGATAGCTCAAAGACGTAGGATAAGTCAAGCAGTTTAAGCTCGACTTTCTCCTTACCCCTAGTTGCCCCCTTTACTACTTCGTCGGTTATGAGAGAACTCACGGCCTTCTTAAGGTCAATTTCCCTCAACTTACCGAGGTAATTCCTCAAAAGTAAGTACGCCTCAAAAGAGGCCCTAAGGCACAGTTCCCTATTTTTCTCCCTCTCCATACAAGCAGTAAAAAGGCTGCACTTGCCAGAGGACTGCGGGAACAGAAAGTAGCCTAGTGTGAGTTTAGTGGAAGAGTAAATTACCTCATCCCTACAGTTCAATTTCAAGTTAATTCTCCTTCTCGTGAACTCGACCTTGCCCAGCATCTTGTCTCCCAGGAGGATCTCCCCATTCACGAACTTAACTGACGTTATTTTACCCCTTGGTAGAACGCTGAATTCGCCTTCAAACTTAAGGGAAAAGCCCTTTGCCGAACCCAGTTGATCGGTCTCATACCCTGTGAAGTCCCTCTTGTTCAACTTGTAGAAGCCCAATTCCCCTAGCCTTACCTCCTCCCATTCTTCGTGTACTTTGGTGGTATCACTCAAGTCCACTAGAACCCCTCCCCAGAGCTTGTTCCTCAAGTAAAGGTAAGCGGGTATGCTGTCTATCTCCTTGGCTAATATTACCCTGTTGTCCTTGACCTCCCTTAGGTCAGTAACTGCCCTTATCCCCAGTTCCTCGAGCATATCCCTCTCCTTAGAGTTAGGGGCTACAACGGTGAAGCCGTTGAAACTTTCGTAAATTTCCTTTATTCTTTCTACCCTTTCCTTGAACGCCCTACTCTGAGATAGCCTCCTACTTGGGGAGTACCTTATCACCTTAAACGGTCGCAGGTACCTTTCCTTCATCAGTTCCTCGGAGTGGTAGACCTTAAGCAGCTTATTCCGGAGGACAAGGGATCTATTGGGGGCTTCTACTATGCATAAGGCGTCTTTAGGGAGCTTGAAGTTGCCGGTCTCAAGCAAGTACGAGAGGTCTACTAAGTACTTGCCTCTCCCTCCATTAAAGTCCTCGACTACTCTGTCCGACTTTTTTGAAGCTAAGTCCCTGTCCCTAGTTACCAAAAGGAAGTCGTTGAGCTCTCCAAGCAGCTGGGCTAAGAAGTCTGAGTTTACCCCTGGCAGTACAATAACCCCTCCGCCAACCTTTCGTGCTATTGACGAGACCTCCCTCAGTATCTTCTTCATTGCCCCTCCTTTGTGCTCTACGCTTTAAAGTTCAGCTGAGTAAACTTCATAATTTAACTAAAAAATAAAATTATGGATATATTTTGATTAATATCAGACCAAATACTTAAATATATCGCGTTATAAATATCTATCATGAATTTTCCCCAGACTGCGATCCTGCTCTACATAGTCCTCGATATGGCAGCTGACTTCATAATCCTGTTTTACGTTCTAAGGAAAGGCGTCGTTAACAGGAAGCTTGTGTTCTTCCTCTCGTCGATCCTGCTTTATATGGCTGTAGAGGCCTCTGATATAGCCTACTTGTTGTTTCTCCATGGCTCCATCCTAGTAGAGCCTGTGTCCCTGCTAATAGCTACTATACCCGTCATCTTGTCCGTCATGGGAAAGGACAGAACAGTGGCGTGGAGGGAGGACAAGGTCTCCTCTATAGCGTTAGCGTTCACCGTACTAGTGGACGAGCTCTCTATGGGGTATGCCTATTCTCTAGCGTTTGGACCTAGGGCAGATTTCCTCGTAGCTTCCGTCAGTAACCCCGCTTTTGGCGCTATGATGCTGGCTGACGCCATATTCTTCCTCCTCCTGTCGAAGCCAAGGAATATTACAGAAGTAAGCCTGTTTACGTTTGCCTCGTCTATGGTCTTCATGCCCAACGTCTTCTACGGCTTTAGGGAAGAGGCTGAGCTCATTGCCTCCCTAATATCGTCGATAATTATGATCGTGAACATAGTGACTCTATACCTTATTCAGATAAGGAAGGCGTCATTTAATGCCCAGCTCTTGGCTATAACGCTCTCCGGCTTTGACTTCCTCATGATGCTGGGACTTTCCGCATTCTCCGTAAGCAGCGACGTGATATTGATAAGCGTAGCTATGATCACCTCCATGTTCTGGTACTTTATCCTTGTGTTCTACAAGTTCTCAGATAGAAGAGTGAGTGGGCTAAAGTACCCGCTGACGTTCATGACCTTAGCTAACTTAGCTGAGCTAGCGATGGGGTTTGGAGAGAGCGTGCTGGGCTTTAACGTCACCAACGCCCTTTTCCGCCCAGCCCACACTATGGCTATGGACTCTTCGACGCACACGACTATGTCAATTCACATGATGATGAAAAGCCCATTTACCAACCCATTCTGGTGGTTGTTCCCGATGAACCCTTACGCCATGACGGAGATGGCGTTTAGGAACGCGTTGATGTCTACTCATAACCTAGTCTTCGCGGCATTCTGGGGATCGTATACGCTCATAATGATGACGACAATGATGCCTTTCTACGTCGTAATGATGGGAGCGGAGATGTCTTACCTAGTATACGAGAGGTATAAGAGCCTTAAGACAAAGAGCCTGAAGTCTTGGACTCTAGGGATAATAGTCGGAGTGCCACTTTTCGTCTGGCTTATCCCGTACTACACTAACTTTTACGTCTTCGGGATGAGCGGTATGATATTCCCAGTGACCCTAGTTTCCTTCGCCATATCCGTAACCGCAGTCGCCCTGGCTAGTTCCCTCTTTGGGAAGAGGGCTTACTGCAACTTAGTTTGTATGTCAGCCCACATGTGGACTAACGTCTTCTACGACCAGTTCAAACCTAGGATCAATCACAAGTTCTGGGAGTACTTTAGGTGGGTTACGTTCTCGCTGATGGTGCTAACTTTCGCGTATTGGGTCACCATTGAAATTGGCGTAACCACGCCTCCGAAGGTTGGTACCCTAAGCATAAACCCCTTAGACTTGTTCGGAATGTTCACGTTAAACTACATCTGGTGGTTCATGTTCTTCCTAACTCCGGTGTTCGGGACTTACGCTTGCTCTAGGCAGGGGTGGTGCGGTTTCGGGACGTTTACGGGGCTCTTTAACAAAGTCCTGTTTAAGATAAAGGCAAAGGACGTTGAGACCTGCAAGTCCTGCGAAAGCCTGGCATGTGAGAAGGCGTGTCCCGCCAAGATAGAGATTAGGGAGGACGTCCTGAGAAAGGGTTACACCAATAGGATTAGCTGTGTGGGCTGTGGGGACTGCGTGGAAGCCTGCACATACAATAACCTATACATCTACGACGTAACCAACGTGATAAAGCGTGGTCAGTAGGAGCTTTTCCTCACCCTTCAGCCCTTGTAAGGTACATCATCTTTTTATTCCAATAATTAACTTATTGATATGCCCCAATATCAGATTTTAGGAGACGATCTTCAGTATTTGAAAGTTTTGCTCTCTCCCGGTGAAGGCTTTTACGCAGATGCAGGACACATGGTAATGAAGTCAAACTCCGTCACGCTACAGACTAAGCTGAGAGGGGGAATTTTGTCTGGTATAAAAAGAGCATTAACAGGGGGTTCCTTCTTCGTCACCGAGTTCTACGGTCCAGGCGAGGTAGTCCTTTCTGGGGTGTTTCCCGGAAAGATCTTTCCAGTACAACTACAGGGGAGGGGGATCCTAGCTGAGTCCCACTCCTTCTTAGGGGCTGAGACTACTGTGGAATACGAGGCCAGCATGACGAAGCTCTCAGCTGGGATCCTTGGGGGAGAAGGCATATTCATGGCGAAGTTCAGGGGTTTCGGCAACGTCTTCCTACACGCTTATGGAGGGCTTATCGTGAAAGACTTAGCCCCTGGAGAGACAATCCAAGTGGAAGCCTCACACCTTCTGGCCTTCGAGGAAGGTATGAACTACTCAGTCCAGCTGGTAGGGGGACTTAGGACTATGCTTTTCGGGGGAGAGGGGCTTTTCTTTGTCACGATCACCGGCCCAGGGAGGGTTTGGATCCACACCCTAACTGCACAGCAGCTAGCGAGCGCCCTTATACCCTTCCTCCCCTCTGGACAGCAAGGAGGTATAAGTATAGGGATCTAGCTTTTTAATTCCCTCTTCTTAGTCCTTTTGTCTAAATATTTAAATGAGTAAACGAAAAGATTCTATTATGAGTGAGGACAGCGAGTACATATACTTTGACCTTGAGTCCGCCAGAAAGCTCCTTCCGTGGCTCAAGGAAAGGTTACAGACGCTCAAAGAGTTAAGGTACTCCACTGAAGTAATCCTGGTAAACGGTAACAAAGAGGAACTGTGGAAGTTTGTGGCCAACATAGATAAGATAGTTAAGGAGATAACAGCTAAGGGTGTAATACTCAGAGACCCAGACGTTGGATTGGTAGATTTTCCCGCGGTAATAAACGGGAGGCCCGCTTACTTGTGCTGGAAAGCGGACGAGGACGACATAAGGTATTGGCATTACGCGGAGGAAGGGTTCAGGGGCAGGAAGGAAATTTCCGGTAAGGAAGATATCCTCAGCTTCTTGTAAACATATTTAAGTCACACAGTTCATTTAACCATATGCCGAGATACGTAGGAAAGAGCATAAAGAGGAAGGAAGACCCAAAGCTTATAACGGGACAAGGTAGGTACGTAGACGACATAGAGTTCCCAGGTACTTTGTACCTTGCCGTAGTGAGGAGCCCAGTTGCCCATGCCTCCTTAAAGAAGGTCGACTTCTCAGATGCCTTGAAGTTAAGTGGGGTAGTAGGCGTAATCACCGGGTTGAACATAAAAGTTGAGAATAGGCCCGCCAACTTCCCGATGGCTAAAACTGAGATGCTCTACGTTGGCCACCCAGTTGCCGCGGTAATAGCAAAAGACCGGTATACTGCTTATGACGCTGCAGAGTTAGTACAGTTAGATTACGATCTCCTGCCTGCGGTCACCGACCCTGAAGAGGCCATTAAGGACGACGTAAAGGCAGTAGAGGGTAAAAGCAACGTTGCGTATAGGAAGACGTATTCTTCTGGAGATCCCGAGAAGGCCATCTCTGAAGCTGATGTGACCTTTGAGGAGAAATTCGTTATAAGCAGGGTCTACCCGGCAGCGATGGAGCCCAGGGGAGTACTCTCGGTGTACCAGCAGGGGTTCTTGACGGTCTATTCCTCCACCCAGTCCCCGCATTATATGCGGAGGTACTTGCTGGAGGCCTTTGGAGACAAGGTAAAGGACATCCGCGTGATCCAGCCAGACGTCGGAGGAGCTTTTGGATCCAAGCTCTTCCCATATCCAGAAGACTACATCACGGTATACGCCAGCATGCTCTACGAAAGGCCAGTGAAGTGGGTTGCGACTAGAAGTGAGGACATGAGACAGACTTACCACGCTAGGGGACAGATCCATAAGGTAAAAGTAGGGGCGAAAAAAGACGGTACCCTGG
>JBBINF010000099.1:0-5535 GCA_037444045.1 Sulfolobales archaeon
AGATAGAGAGCTACGGGGCGAACGTGGTTAGGGTAGAGGGGTCTAGGGAGGAAGTGGCCAAGGCGGCTGAGAATTCCAGCTTTTATTACGCCGTGGTCAGCAGTTTCGGTGACAGAATTAAGTTAATATAGCCCCATATCAGTGTTCTAACAATAATGCCAGATGTGGGCATGTATCCCGAAAGGCTAGTACACGGATAGCCCGAGATGTGCTGGTTCCCCCACTTAGACGGAGCGCCGTCTAGGTGGGTAGGGGTTACCCCGCTAATGGGGCGGAGGGGGGTGAAAGCGGGAAATCCGCTTGACTCCCGTGAAGCCCAAGGGTTGAGGGTCGACACCAAGTTATATGAGATCCGATGGAACCCAAACCCCTAAGGATTTTACTTAAATTTAACATATAGACTTGTGTCTAACTGCGATGCTCCGACGGTTCTAAGGAGGCTGGGGATCTCTTTCATCGAGGAGGTCATCCCTGGGGTTCCGCCCACTACAGAAAGCTTAACCTTTGAAGACATAGCGGGAGTTTCGCAGTGCGGGCTCAACTTCAAGCTATATAGCCACCAACTGGAGTGCTTCAACGCCCTGGCCCAGGGTAAGAACGTGGTCTTGACCGCCTCCACTGGGAGCGGCAAGACTGAGGCGTGGCTCCTCTACGCCCTAGCCAAGAGGAAAAGGGTTCTGGCCCTCTACCCAACGAGGGCCCTAGCCAACGACCAGAGCCACAGGATAGCCGAGTATTACAGATGTTATGGCTATAACGTCCAAGAAAAGGGAGAAGCGGTCTACGGGGACGTGGTGAGATACGACGGTGACACTAAGTCCTTAAAGGGGGTCTTGGGGAGCTTTGGCACTGCCATGGTGACAATTACCAACCCAGAAATGCTTTTGACAATACTAAAGGGCAGGAAGGCCTTGCCCCAGTTTGAGCTAGTGGTCTTGGACGAGGTGGACTTCTACGAGAGCCACTCGTTCTCCCTATTAGTTAGCCTAGTAAAGGAGCTCTTTTCCTCTGCCCAGATAGTGGTCATCAGTGGGACTCTCTCCAACCCCCAGGATCTGGCAAACTTCCTAGGTAACGCAGTAGTGGTGAACGGGAGGGCCTTCAGCGTCGAAAGGAGGATTTACGTGGTTGTAGGTAAGGAGGAGAAGCTCAGGGAAGTCTTCCTAAAGCACAGGGACTCTCTGTCCTCCCTCGGCGTGAACAGCTTTGACGACCTAGTAAGGGACGCCTTTAGCGTCTATTACCACGCATCGGAGGTGGGTATCAAGGACCTAAGATCTGACCTATACGAAGCGTTCCTAAAGGACAAGTCTGAAGTTGAGGACTTGCTTAAGGAGTTTAAGGGCTGCCCGGAGACCACAATCGTGTTCTTCCCGTCAATAAACGACGCCGAGTCTTGGACCACACCCCTGGGCATTCCACTGCACCACTCTAAGAAGAAAAAGAAGGAGAGACTGGAGGTAGAGAAAGGGCTCCGGCAAGGGACTGTGAGGATGGTCGGGACTGTGAAGACCCTGCTCCAGGGGATAAACGTCGGCTCAGCGAAGAGGGTAATACACGTAGGAATCCCCAAGCTAGTCAAGGACTTCGTACAGAGAGAGGGAAGGGTAGGGAGGGACTGGAGGCTCGGCTATTCAGAGAGCGTGATAGTACCTTTGGGCTCCGACCCTAGGCTCCTCTTTGGCGTGAGATCCCTCTTGACGTGGGCTAGGCTACCGCCAGAGGCCACCGTGTTCAACCCCTCTTCAGCTTACGTTAGGCTATACTTAGGGGTAATTAAGAGGGCACTTGGTCTGCCTACTACTAGGGGGGAAGACGAGCTGTTGGACTACTTCCAGCTGAGAGATCCTGGGAGCGTCCAAGAGAAGTTCAGCAAGCTAAAGTTCTACGAGGTCGAGGACAAGAACGTGGACGTTGTACTCTACCAGAACGGAAAGCCAACCAGTTCAGAAAAGGTCTCCTTTAAGGACATGATAGAGTACTACCAGCCCGGTTCCATCGACGTAAGGGAGAGGGCAGTCGTGGAGAGAATAGAGAGGACCGGGGAAGGACACTACAAGGTCGTGGAAGTACCCCCAGGCGAGGTAGGTCTCGAGTGCGTCAAGTGGGCGATAAACGAGTACGAGTTTGCCGTGAAGGAGTGGGGTATCCCCCCAAACTTTGAACTTGACGTGGAGCTCGCAAAGGTCCAGTCTAAGGTGATGACCACGGTCTACTTTCAAGGGGAGGGGTTCGTGGAAGCAAATGAGGTGCCAAAGGGAGTGACGTGGTTTGTGGAGTCCAGGAAGAGGATTAAGGTAGGGCAGAAGTTAGACTACGGATACAGGCGCATAGACCTAAGGTGTAACGTTTTCCCAAGGAAGAGCGGCTACAAGTTCTACACTTACGCTTACCTATACGAGTTCAACGACACACAAGGTCTAGACGAGGGGTTCGCTTTCCTCGTGACCTCCCTGAGGCTCCTATACGGCATAAGGACGGACTTGTTTAACTACGCCCTAGCGGGGAGGGTCATGAAAGTGTGGGAGAGCGAACCTATCGGTTTATTAGCTAAGATGAGGGATGGGGACTTCGAGATATCCGGGAAGAGGCTCGACTTCCCCACGTTCTCTAGGTTCCTCCAAGTCGTGAACGTCGACGACGTCTTCAAGACCGTGTTCTTCACGGTCTTCCCAGTTAGGGAGAGGGTAGACTTTAGCCTAGCGAGGAAGAGGGCCATTGACGTGGCCGCAAAGCTGTTCGGCTACGTTAACGTGCTCTTCAAGGATGTCAAGGTGTCGATTAGCCCCGGCACATTAGTCTTAGACTACGTAACAGATGCCAAGGGGAAAGGCGTTTACGCTTTGACGTATAACTTCAGCGAGCTAGGCAAGACCGTTACCGTGGTATTTGAGGATAAGGGTAAGTTCCTAGAAAAGGTGTTCGCTGTGTTGTTGGGATTGGAAATCAAAGAGGTAATTGTGAGTTCAAGCGAAGTCAGCGTGAAGCCCCGTATGAACAAATACATGGCCCAGTTCGTAAACGAGATAAAGGTTCTGGAGCTCGTCAAGGACAACTACGGCTATGACGTATCCCCTTCAGACTTCTCCGCGAAGGCTAGGGAAGTGCTTAACAGGCTACTAACGCCCGGGGATAACGTAAGCGAGGAGGAAATAAGGGAAATGTTCAAGGAAAGAGCGATGGTCCTTCAAGGTCTTAGGAACTTCGTGTAGCGGGCCCTAGATCCTGGAGGAGTTCCTTTGACTGCCCTCCCGCTTTTAGTTCCGGACTTTTTAAAAAACGTTTATATTTTATAGTAAATATTAGTACTTTATGATAAAAATTAGGAGGAACCCAGAGGGCTCTGGAAACTCACAGTACTTCTACGTCGACGACGGAGATTACTTGAAGCCCATCCACTTGATAGCTAAGGCGAGATCCAACGACTTTCCCTATGAGTACTACTTCTTCAACGACCTCGAGTTGAAGGGAAAGAAGATAGTGGAGTTCTCCTTCTCAAGTATGGGGTTTACTTACGCTAGGGTATACAATGGTGAGGACTTCGATAACGAGGGAGTCCCTAAGCCTAATACCGGTAGAATGGCAGACCCAGCCCAGTTCTGTAACAGGGTTTACTTGGACGCCCCAGTGGTAAAGAGCGTAACCGAGTACTACTTTAGGTACGCCCCAATGGCAGACTACGTCAAACAAGTCCTCGAAAATAAGGCACTGTTCATGGGGAACGGGGAGAGGATAATAGAGGCAATCGAGACGGGATGTCCAATCGGGTGCATAGTACAATACAGGGGTAGCGAGACGTGCTTGGCCGTTGTGAAGAGGTGGGTCTTTAGCCTATGGTTGTCCTCCCTTATGCTAGAGGCCATGGACTTTAAAGGGGTGACCTCTGAGTTCGAGGGGAGGCCCTGCATTTGGGTCGGGCAAAGGGGGAGGGAGCCTAACTTCAGCTTCTTGTCCCCCTATGGCGAGTTCACGGTCTGGATTGAACCGCCCCTCTACTTGACTAGGCCGAGCCTCTTAGTTGTAAGGGGGAGGAAAAGTTTGGACGAAAGTCTGGGGAAAGGGGTTATAATACACATCTTCAATGGCCTAGAAGGCTTGGAGAAAATAAGGGATCTGTTTAAGCCAAGGGCCCTAATAACAGTGTCCGTGGGAGACCTTCCAACAGAAATCGGAATAGGGAACTTGACTGCGAGGAACGAGGATAGTGCAGGTAAGTTCAAGGAAGCTGTAAGGGGAGCTTTGAAGGAACTCCAAGAGTAGCCATAAAAACTAAATTAATATCTATTGAATAATTTACGTTATGGGCTCGGTTTCAAGTCTGTCCGTAACTGTCCTCAGCGACAACTTCTCCTCCACAATAGTCCCTCCGCTACTTGGGGAGTGGGGTTTCTCTGCATACATCGAGACAGACAACGTAAAGGTACTCTACGACGTGGGGAACTCTGGGATCCCAGTCCTCCACAACGCGGAGAGGCTAGGCATAGATCTCTCAAAGGTGGACTACGTGATCCTAAGCCACGGCCACTTAGACCACACTGGTGGGTTGGCTAACGAGAAGCTAAGGGAGAAGTTGAGGGGTAAAGTGGTAATAGCCCACCCAAAGGTGTTCGAAAAGAAGTACTTGAACTGGAGGAACAGGATAGACTACATAGGTATCCCCCTGTCGAGGGAGGAAATGGAGAAGGAGTTTAGGCTCCTCTTGACTAGCGAGCCCCTCGAAATAGCCAAAGGCGTCTTCTTCAGCGGTGAAGTTAAGAACTACGGTTTCCCGAGGTACAACAAGGGCCTCTTTAAGGCAGGGGAACGGGGGCTCTTACAGGACGAGCTGGCAGACGACGCTGCCCTCTACGTTAACGTCGAAGGAAAGGGAGTTGTGGCCATAACCGGCTGCGGCCACTCCGGGGTCTTGAACATAGTAAGGCACGCACTCGAGGTGACAAGGGCAGAGAGGGTCCACGCAGTTATAGGTGGGCTACACCTCCTTTCCTCGACGAAGGAAGAAGTGGAGGAGGTAATGGCTTCAATTAACGCGGAGAAGCTGGCCCCAGCACACTGTAGCGGAAACCTAGCGAAGGTGCTAGCCGGGGAAAGGTACGTAGATGCTGGGGTAGGCAGCACGTTAAAGTTCTAGAGCTTAGCGAAGAACTCCCTAGCCTTTTTTATGCCCTCTACTACGCCTTTTCCTGCCCTCATACCCCACCTCTCCTCAAATACTAGTTCCTCTAGTGGCAACCTACTTAGCCACCCCTTTTCCTCCAACTCTGGCTTATCCCGGAACTCCGTGACGTACCCCATGGTCAAGTACGCAACCAAATCCACGTGAGGGGGTATCCCCAGGATATCCTTCACGTCCTCCTTCCTGAAGAAGCTCACCCACCCCACGCCTATTCCCTCTGCGGTAGCAGATAGCCACAAATTCTCTATTGCTAGGACTGTGCTGTACTGGCAGAGCTCCGGCATCGTCATCCTCCCAAGCACCAGGGGACCGAACCTAGTCGGGTCGCAAGTCACTGCCAAGTTCAGTGGGGTGTCTAG
>JBBINF010000100.1:0-5439 GCA_037444045.1 Sulfolobales archaeon
TTGCGCTTATCATGAAGTCGAGTATGCGATATATTAAGTGCACAGTTAGCCTAACGTAAGTCTCGGGGTCTAAGTCCATTCTAAACCCAAAGTTCGCCGTCTCATATAGTGTGGTAGCGAGGACGAGGAAGGGAAGGACGTTCGTGTAGAAGGCGTTAAACATGTAAAGTGGGCCCTTGTTTATTATAGTGCCCTTTACGACGTCTTCGAAAAAGTACAAGTAGTTTGCCTTTGTCCACCTAATTAGTTGGTTATGAAAACCCTTTATGTCCTTGGGGGGCATCGTATAGGCAATTGCCTTGAAGTCTATCTTTGCCTTGTAACCCTTGTTCAAAATGTGGTTAGTGAGCTGCCTGTCGTCGCCTATCAATACCCTCATCCCTAGGACCTTAGGTTGCACGAAGTCCTTTGATAGTACTAAGTCCCTTATCGCGTTAGTCCTATAGAGGGCGCAGTGACCGTATAGAACTGCCACCTTTCCCTTCTTGCTGAGGGCCCTCTGTAACACCTCTGACATGCGCTCGAAGAACTCCGAGTAGTAATAAGACCACTTACCGTTATTTATCATCAGTATCCTAGGGCTAACTCCGCCTACGTCCTCCTCCATTAGGCTGAGCATGTGTTCTATAGCCCCCTCTTCCAGGATTGTGTCGCTGTCCAGGAAGAGGACGTACTTCGTCCTAACCCTCTTGAAGCCCTCAGCCATGGCGACCCTCTTACCAGACCTTTTCTTCAAGTGGACGAACTCCCCACCGTACTTCCTTGTTATGGAGTAGTAGGGGTCTAAACAGCCGTCCCCTACCACTACGAACTTGACCTTTGATACGCTTTTGACTACCTTCTCGAAAAGCTCAGGATCCTCATTGTAAACGGGTATTACAGCGGTAACCTCCTTTAGGTCTGGTGTGACCCTCCTTTCCCCCTCCTCATCGGTTACAGCCAAGTACGAGTTAACTGTGAAGTAAGTGAAGCCCACTACCAGAGACAACGTCAAAAACAGGAGGTAGTAAACGCTTTCCATTGTATGGAGAGTGTTAAACGCGTTTAAATGTTTTTCCCATAAATTGTAGACCTAAAGATAAATTTGCCCCAGTATTATTTGTCATATTTTCCTAGAGATTCTCTCCAGCCTTATCTTCTCGTCGAACTCCTTCAAGAAGTTGTCAAACCACGAGTTTATAAACCTTGACGCCAAAGTGTCTAACCATCCCTCGTACTCGAACTCTATCCTGGCCGTGTTACCGTAGCACGAGATCACCAGTTTTCCTCCACTGGCTCCTTTCCCGTTTATGTTAAGCACGTAGGTTACGGAGTTTGAGGAGGGATAAACGTTTCCGGACATCACAAAACCTTGAAGCATAAACCTCCCAGTAGCCACGAACTGGTTGTCCTCCTTCACCTCGACTTCCCTTATTGGAGGGAAAAGGTTCTTTACCAAGAACTTCGGGTCAGCAACTATGGTCAAGACTGCATCGCATTCATGAGTAGTCTTAAACTCCTTGACTACAGTTACCATAACTCACCTTTCGGTAATTGTAATTATTATCTTTAACTTAAAACTTGTTATTATTGCCGAAGCTTAGTTAACCTTATGTCTAAAATCTTTTTCGCTAGCACGGTAGAGAGTTAAACATAAGGGAAAATTGTAATTATAGAATCTACAGGATTTAGACGATATAGTCACTTTAAAGTAAAACAAAAACTTTATTAAAAGAGTCTCAAGTCCGAGTAGAGTTGAAGATGTTAGGGAAAAGGCATTTAGCCCTCTTGGCTTTAGGTACTTCCCTCTCCTTTTGGGACATCTTTAACGTACCTTATATTGTAAACTACGCCTCGCAGATATTTAACGTACCCCAGACCGTTGCCAACCTGCCGTTGAGCAGTGAGATGTTGGGTTACTTCTTGGGAGGGGCCGTAAACGGCTTCATTGCCTCAAAGTTCGGCAGGAAAAAAGGTCTGATCTTAACCATGGGCCTAATCTCCCTCGGCTCCCTCCTGGGCCTAATCGCCTTCAACTTCTACTTCCTCGTGGCCGCGGAGCTAATAATAGGCATGGGGATCGAGGGAGAGGTCGCCATCGTCCCCTCTTACATAGCGGAAATGGTCAAAGAGAGGGGAAGGGCAATAGGCCTCGTTGAGGCCTCGGGCTTCCTAATGAGCCTTGTGGTAGGCCCAGCGGCAGTTCTAGCGGGCCCCAAGTTCTGGAGGCTCCTCTTCCTAGCTGGGGTGCTAATAGCGGTTCCCTCCTTCGCCTTTAGGTTCCTCCTCCCCGAGTCAAAGATGTGGGAGAGGGCTAAGACCCAGAGGACTAAGTGGGACTCAGTTGTAGTAGCCTTCCTAGTGGCGTGGTTTCTAAGCTACTTCGCTGGGTACGCACTCTTCTCCGAGCCAATATTCTCCCTCATAGCGTCAAAGGGCTTCCAGAGCACCTCCCTCTACTTTACCTATATCTTGTACGGCGACCCTTTGGGCGTCTTGGTGGCCTCCCTGGTCAACGACGTGTTTGAGAGGAAGATTACGTCATTTGCCTCAAACTTCCTCAGCGGGGCTCTGATAGTGGCATGGCCCTTTTTCCAAGGGCTCTGGTTCCTGGTAGTAGGCTTCGCAATAATGTTCTTCCAAGGCTTCAAGTTCCCCGTTAGCTACACATACACTGCGGAGAACATAGGGACGAAGTTGAGGACAATAGGCTTTGGGATAGCTGACGGTATAGGCCACTTAGGAGGAGTGGTGGGCCCGCTAGTGCTGTCCGCACTCTATGGCCAGGACGTGAGCTTGGCGTTTGGAATTACGGGAGTAACCTCAATGGTGGCTGGGGTAGTCTTCTGGGTTTTCGGAGTGAGGACTAAAAACCTACCGTTAGAAAAAATAAAGGGTTAAGGTGGCTTTACGTCTATTGCCGCTACTGGGCACACGTTTACACATGCCATACAGAATATACAAGCTTGTTCGTTAACTGGGTCGGCCTTTTTCTCTGAGGCGGGGTGACCGGGTGTATCGTACCACTGGAACACGTTAACTGGACAGGCCGTTATACACGATCCGTCTGCAATGCATATGTCGAAGTCCACCCCTACTATTGTCCCGTGGATCCCTAGGACTTTAGGCGGTTCCACCGGGCCATATACTTTGTGCCCTGCGTGTTCTTCCACCACTTGCCTTGAAGTCCGGTAGTTCGGGTCTATTCCCATTATATCACCTTAGTTACTTAGCTATGAGAATGTAAAATAATATAATCCCTAACTCTTTCGGGACTATAAATCTCATTAATTGTAAATTTAATCGAAACGAAACTACCTGTACGGCGAAACCTCCACGTAGTACTCTAAGGCCTCAACTAGGACTTCGTTGACTGTCATGTTTCTCTTTATGGCTATTGCCCTTATCTGGTCAAACAACTCATCTGGGATGAATAACTGGATTTTCATAAATAGATTAAGGAAGTTTCTTTAATTTATATTTTTTGAGTCTTAATTAGTACAACTTATAGTTATAAGTAGACCTAAACACGATATAGCGTAGAGGTATAGTGATAGGACGGAGATCAATGGCCTATTTACTCGAATATCGACTTGTCTAGCTCATTATACGCTTTGATCACCCTTCTCCCTACGTCGGTGAGCCTAATGTAATGTGCCCTGCTCCTCTTGAACCTCTCTACCACCTTCAGCCTCTCTAGAACCCTAATTACCACGGGGTGGGACGTCTTATCCCCGATTATTCTCCTAGACTCTGATAGCGGTAGCTCCCCTCTCTCGTTCAAGGCCTCTAAGAGGGCGATTATCTTGTCCACGGAGACCCTAACCCTCTTGTCAAGGAGAACTATCCCCCAGACGGCGTGAAGTTCGTCCATTACTGAAAGCTTTTACGCGTATTTAAAAACTTTAATAAGATATGTTTAATTTCCTTATGATATTAAGGAGAAAGTATTCAGAGGGGAAGTCACAAAAGAATAAGGCTATTAGGGCTTAAATACTGGCAAGGAGCTGAAGCCCATTTGCACCACGTCCTCTTTGACCTCATGGGAGAGTACTACACGCTGACCTCAGCCCTCCACCCTGAGGGGATACAAAAGGTCAGGAAGGTCATGGTAATTTTCGTCGACCACAACTACAGTAGCTATGACCCCTGGGGAGACGCTTTCACCTACTGCTCTAAGTTCACCGACTGCAGAGATACACTGATCTTCATGACCGCTGCCAAGAACTACGCGTATAAGGTCAGGGACTGGGGGAAGCTAGTGGTGAGCGCTGGGATTGGGGAGAGCGGGGAAAACGCGGGGAAGACCATAAACGTGGCGGTGTTCCTAGAGGTGGGGGTGAGCGTAAACGGGCTTGTGGACCTAGTGAGGACAGTCACTGAGGCAAAGGCAGGGGCGCTTAGGGACCTCTCCTTTAACTTCACGGGCACCGTGAGCGACGCTGTAGCGGTTGGAGGGAAACCCGGAGAGCTCTCCTTCTTGGGCCCAGGCACTGAGCTAGGTAAAAAGGTGGCTAAGGAGGTTAGAGAGACTATAAGGTTATTATTAAGCCAAGAGAGACAATAATTTGTGCTGTCCGAGGCGAGGATAAGGGACTATTTTAGGGCAATCTCGGAGAAGGTCTCCCAGCTAAAGAGGGCCTACCCGCAGGTGGTTAAGGACTACCAGAGCGTAGAGTTCCAAGAGGAGATTAGGATAGAGGGCCTAGGGGAGCTGAAGCCGTTGCCGTTAACGGGGAAGGAGGGCCTTAGCGTACTTGTAGTGGACTCCTCCACTAGGTACTTGAGGGACTCCTCAGTCGGGATGGTGCTCCTGGGCCTAGCTACCTACTCCACCGAAAGAGGGCTCAGGCTATACCCTTACGACGTTGACTCCAAGTTCATGGGGATATGGGCAAACGAGGGCTTCCTAAAGGAGCTTGAGTCGGTAGTAGACCAGAGGTTCATTGCGATAAGGAACAGGATCGGGGACTACTACGACGAGGAGAGGTACCCCTACTTTGACGACGTGGCAGACGAGCTGAGGTTCGAGTCAGAGACAGAGGCGTTGAGGAACGCGGGGGAGGACTTGATCGTAGTTGACGGCCCTATTTACCCAACGCCCTTAGAACTCCTCTCGACGTTTAATTACTCCTCGGGAAACCTCAGGGAATCCCACAGGAGGGCCTACGCTGCCCTCATAAAGGACAGGCTAGACGTAGTAAAGGATAAGAAGGTAATTGGAGTCGTCAAGAGGCTGGAGAAGTCGAGGAAGCTGTACAAGGTTAAGGAAGTAAGGGACGTCCTGGGGAGCTTGCCTTCGATGCCGGATCCAGACGTCATGAGGGCTCTCTACGCGAAGCTCTGCAGGGGAGAGGAGATATGCGCCCTCGGACCCTTTAAGCTGGAGTACGACATAAAAGTTGAGGGCGTAGTCGTCAACGTCCCACCGAAGTACGCCTATTACGTAGTGGTCAGGAG
>JBBINF010000101.1:0-5404 GCA_037444045.1 Sulfolobales archaeon
GACCACTGGAGACCCGGGGGCCATTGACGTCTTGACGTACGGCTTACTCCTCAGGCCCAGTTCCACCGCCCTCTTCGCGATGAGCCCAGCCCCTATCATGACAGTGGGGTTTGAAGTGTTCGTACAGCTCGTTATGGCAGCTATCACCACGCTCCCGTCTTCCACTACCCTGCCCTTTTTGTTCCCTACCTTCAGCTTCTTCATCTCCCTCAATGGCACCCTCTCGTCGGGGTTCTTTGGCCCAGCTAAGGAAGGCTCCACCTCGCTGAGGTCTATCTCCACCTCGTCGTCGTAGTCCGGCTCCTCTTTCCCGGTGTAGAACATCCCCTGCTCCTTGGCGTACTTCTCGACGAGCTCGTAGTCCCTGTTGGTCGCCTTTAAGTACTTCAAGGTCTGCTCGTCAATGGGGAAGTAGCCCACTGTCGCCCCGTACTCGGGGGCCATGTTAGCTATGGTCGCCCTGTCTGGGACTGAGAGGGAGGAGACGGATGGGCCATAGAACTCCACGAACTTCCCCACAACGCCCCTCTTCCTAAGCCTCTCGGTTATGAAGAGCACCACGTCCGTGGGGGTCACTCCCTCTCTGATCTCCCCCTCCAGCCTTACCCCTACTACCTCGGGCACTGTCATGAAGTAGGGCTCCCCCAGCATTACCGCCTCGGCTTCCAACCCACCGACACCCCATGCCAACACGCTCAGCCCGTTGACCATGGTCGTGTGGGAATCGGTGCCTATGACCACTTCGGGGAAGGCAACGCCGTCCTTTACTGCTATTACCCTGCTCAAGTACTCAAGGTTGATCTGGTGGATTATCCCCTTCCCTGGAGGCACTATCCTGAGGTTCTTGAAGGCATCCTGAGCCCACTTCAGGAACTCGTACCTCTCGGCGTTTCTCTCGAACTCCTTCTTCATGTTGAGGCTTAGGGAGTACTCAGTGCCGTAGTAGTCTACCTGCACGGAGTGGTCAATTACTAGGTCTGACTGGACTACTGGGTTGACAAGGCTAGGGTCCTTCCCAAGCCTCTTTAGCTCGGACCTCATTGCAGCTAAGTCCACTAGTAGGGGTACCCCAGTGTAGTCCTGCATTATCACCCTGGGCGGCATGAAAGCTATGTCCTTACCGACCTTTCTGCCCAGCAGGTTGTCGAGGCTTTCCCTCCCCACTTTCTCCCCTTGGTTCCTACCAACGTTCTCCACAAGGACCTTCAGGGAGAAGGGGAAGTTGTCAACTCCTAACTTTTTAATGGGGAAGTACAGGTGGTCGCCCAGTTTCTCCATAAGAGTAGGTTTTCGCGGGAGTTAAAAAGCGAACTCTAGGAAAGCTTAAGTCTCTTGACTCCGAAATTCAGTAGTGGAGCTGTTAAGTCTGTGTCAAAGGGTTAAGGCGTTGGGCTACTTTGGCTCCTTTGCCAGGGATGAGTACGTTGAGGGTCTCTCAGACGTCAACGTGTTCGCTATAACAGACGACAAGTCCCTTTTGCTAGAGCTGGCAAGTGAGGGCTACTCACCTATAGTGGTGCCAGAGCGGGAACTGCAGGCGATGTGCTCAGAGGGCGATCCAATATGCTACTACATTTTAAACGACTCAAGACTGTTGTGCGGAGAGGTAAGGGTTAACTTTGTCAAGACGCCAAGGACCTGCGAGAGGCTGAGGATGCAGATCCCCATCTTCCTGAAGATGAGCATAGAGGGTTACAAGAGGGGGGACGAGGCCAGCGCAGTAAACAACGCCTTTAAGAGCTTTAGGTCTCTGATCCAGTGGAAGGAGTGCCAAGTAAGCGATAAGATACCCCTGTCAAAGGAAGAGCTCAGGAACGCGTGTAGGGACCTCAAGCTAGAGTGCGACGTCTTCGAGGACCTCCTGGTATTGAGGGAGACTAGGACTCCTATTACAGTCTGGGCCATCGACAAGCTGTACAAGGTCTTGAAGAAGTACGTGGAGCTACCCTTCCCCTCTCCCTCAGAGGAGGCCTTTGGAAGGAAAAGCTTTTAATTCTTCATGAAGAATTTTATTTTATGAGCGTAGAAGAACAGAGGGATATTGAAAGAGCGGAGGAGTACGTACAGCTCACACCGAGGACTACTGCGCTAGGCGGGAACAAGTTCGAGTTGTCCACTGGGCTAATTATAGCAGCCAGGTATGCAGATAAGCTCAGGAGGGTAGCCCTAGTCGCCCTAGGGAAGATAGCCCCTAGGGACGTAATAATAAGGGACGTGTCTGAGCTAAACAAGAAGCTGTTCGAAGAGATAACCTCTAGGAACATAGGTAAACTAGACGTCATTAGGCTGATAGTAGTAGCTGAGTACGACCCAGACCAGAAGAAGATAAAGTTCGAGAACGTACAGATCCAGAGGTTCTACACGGAGGAACAGTGCAAGAAGATGCAGGAGGACGTCCTCAAGGAAAACCAGAGGCTAAAGGATGAGCTCGAAAAGGTTAAAATGGAGCTCCAGCATATAATGTCAGTCTTAAAGTGAAGACAAAGCTCGCTTTTTTCCTCCTAACCTTTTACCAGCCCTATGACGAAGCCTATTATGAACGCTATTGAGTTATAGGGCAGGTAGCCCAAGTAGCTGTTTACTTCTCCTTCAGCCTGCGCGAGTTTCTGCCCCAGTGCCACTAGGGCGTGCTCCACAGTACTGGGGGAGAGGGCCCCAACAGCTATGAGGACTATTATTATGGCAAGTATGGCTATACCGATCTTCACCGCGTTCTTGACTATGTAGCCTACGAGGAGGCCTATTACAAAGGCCACCACAAGCGATATTATCTCCGTAGTAGTTATAGAGGTGTCAAATGACATAAATAGTTCGCTCTTCAGAATAATATTGTAGACAATCTTATAAATTTTGTTGTCTTGGTAAAGCCTATGAAGGTTGTTAAGTACCACCTCAAGGCCAAGGTGGAGGTAGGAGGGAAAGAAGAAGTAAAGGAGCTCACCTTTAGGCACCTCATTAACGCTAGGGAGTACATGAAGGAGACTGCGGACAAACTGGACGTCAAGTGCTCAAAGCTTAACGTGGCCGGGGACACTTACACGATGCAGTGTGAAGGCGACTCTGTAAAGGTATTTTTCGAGGTAAAGAGGGAGAGGATAAAGAAGCAGAAAAAGGAGGAGAAAAAACAGGGACAAAAAGAAGAGAAACAGCAGGGAACTGAACAAAAAACTGAAAATAAAGGACAGAGCTCCTAAAATTTAGTTACTTAAAAATTTTAGGTCGTTACTACTTGCAAATGAGATAGCAGTTCTTCCTTGGCGGTCTTGACCAGCCTTTCTAGGTCTTCAACTATTTTCTTGTACAGTTGTTCCTTGTCTACCCAGTATATGTAGTTTGGCCTCCCCTTCTGTTTTCCTTGCTCGTTTACCTTGTCCCTGTTGATCAGCCCCTTGTACATTAGGTTGTTTATCGACTTGCTTATGGACGCCTTAGTCACGTGTAGCTCGTTTGCCAGCTCTTCAGCGTACATTTTCTTGTCCTTAGCCATTAGCACGTGTAGTACCTCTACGTCGCTCCTGGATACCCCGTATAGGAAGGCTATTAGCTCGTGGAGCTCTACCTCCCGTCCGTCAGGGAATCTTATCTTTTCTGACATACTTGCTCCCAAATATAATGTGTGCTTTTTTAACTTAAAAAATCAGCATATGATAAAATGAGAAAATAGACAAATTAATCTATTTCTCTACATTTGTTTACATATCTATGTATATTTACACAAATCCCAAGGTATAGTGTAGACATTTATATTTATTGGTAAACACCGTTAACATTAACTCTGTTAAACTTTGCCAATTCAAGGATAGATAACCGAGCTTATATTTAACGGAGAGAAAATAAACTCATGGAGACGAGGACGTTCTGCGAGGAGTCCTATGCTTACGTGGTGCCCTACTTGAGGGCTGCGATAATTAAGACGTTGACGCGTAGGGGGCTTGCCGTAAAGAAGGCCGTAAAAGCGTTGGGGGTATCTACAACGGCCTACGAGAGGCACTCCAATGACGAGAGGGTCAATAAGATAATAAACGACGAGGAACTGGGTGACATGGTGGAGGGGCTTGCTTCGAGGATCCTAGCCGGAGAGAAAGTCGACCCATCTACCTTCTGCGTCCTATGCGCTAAAACTAGGAAGGTGTTAGGATTAAGGGACTGCACTTACTGAAATAACTGGGGGGACTAGGGGACTAAATTCCCCACCTTTCCCTTATAATCGCGTTAAGCCGTATTATTGCAGCCATGACGATTAGTATACATAAGAGGAATATCATGGAGACGTTCAGGAAAAAGCCGTAAAAGGAAGAGTCAGGAAAGGAGAACAAGTAGTACATAAACTGATAGAACCAAGATATAGAGAGCAACCTAGAGAGGACTAAGAGAAGGAAAAGGACAGCCCTACCCGTAACCCTGTTCAGCGTTAAGTACACGCCCATGGTTAGACTTACGGGGTGACCGTTAATAAATTCAAACGTTCCCTATTCTTCTAGAATAAGACGTGGGCATTACTGTATGTCTACAGTTTTAGGAAAAATTTTAACCTTAGTATAAAACAAATAGTTCGTGTCTCAGAGGAAGTTCTACAAGAGGGAGGACTTAATCGGAAAGAACGTTGTCAACCAGGAAGGGAACATAGTGGGAGTCGTCAAGGAAACTGGATACGACACTGAGGGAAGGATGGCAATAATTGTGCAGACTAAGGACGGTAGGGAGGAGTACTACTCAATAGTAGATATTAGGGGGATTGGCGACGTTAAAGTCCCTAAAGATGACGTTGGAACTGCGATTCCTGTTAAAGTTTTTAGTATACATTATATTTGTTAGATATGGTAAAATACTGTCCTTAATGTGGAGCCCAGAACCTTGATAACGCAAGGTTTCGCATGAGGTGTGGATTTGGCTTCTCCGCGGTACAACAGCCAATGCAGCCCCAACCAAATCCTTAGCCACCGTACCAACCATACCAGTCAGCAGTGTCCACTGCATCTGTGACCGAGGCGGTAAATAAGGCCCTTCTCCACGGGCCAAAACTTACGAAGGTGGTGAAACTTCTCCTAGGTCTCTCAATAATTTTAGCTGCAGGGCTTTTATACTCTATTTCGTCGAAATCGTCAGGGCTGGGGGCACCGAGATAGCTGTGGGCGCAGTGGGTATTATAGCTTTGATATTTTACTTGTTGTCCCCAATTTTCTCTATGGGGCAGTGGTATTAGGATAAGCAAGCTCACAGCACTAGCAGGGATTCTGACGTTCAAACTGATCGATATAGACAGTATCTTAACGGAGACGTTGGCTGGTTTTAGGTTCGGCCCCTATTCCACCGCAGGAAAGATGGTGGTTCTAATAGGGGCCATACTAATATTAATTCCAACGTTAATACGTTCATAAACCTTGGCATCATAATAAACGGGTCG
>JBBINF010000102.1:0-2755 GCA_037444045.1 Sulfolobales archaeon
TAGAAGTCTAAAAATTTTTATCATCATAGTTTAAAGTGATTCCGAAATGTTCGTTAACTAGCGTCGTCAGAATATTAGTCTAGGTCTTATCTTTAGTTCATCACAAAATGTAAAGTGTAATTATAAATTAAAAAAGAATTTGAATATTATTCTCATTAGGAACTAGATGTGGAGGCTGATGTGCTGCTCGTCATCGAAGTTGAGGTAGTTGCGACTAAATAGGGCAACGTCAGTATCCACGGCACTGGCTTTATGAAGGTGAGGTTGATCACTATTCCGTTACCCACCAGTATTGGGTCTTGGAACATGTAGCCTTTAGCCCCCCACGTCCACATCTCGGCTCCATGGCTCGGTGCTGTGATTATCGTAATGAAGGGCTGTGTAGCGAGATAGCTGAAGTTCACGTTTCCGTCTACAGCGTAGGCAAACGCTAGGAACGGGGTCTGACCAGATGGGGCGTTAGGTAAGCCGCTGGTGGCGTAGAACACCACGGAGAAGTTATAGGTGGTCAAGTTCTGGCCTTGCGGGGTCTTAACGAAGGTACCTGGCTTGATGACAGTAATGATGTTTCCTGCCACTATCACTCCTCCCTCCTTTCCGTTAACGGTGTAGGTGTACGCAGCTACTGGGGTTAGACCGTATGCCTCTCCCACGGGTACGCTAGCTGGGGTAGGTGGAGTAGCCACAGGGGTCTCCGATGCCTCGAATATCCATATTACTGGCTTGAAGAACTGCACGTTGACCATCACGCCGTTGCCGTAGATCCAGTGGTCTGGGAATACGTAGTTTCCTCCCACGTAGGTGGTGCCGTTAAAGGTTCCTCCGAACCAAGTCCAGCTAGTCCACGTGTCTGGTGCGTAGACTATGGTTATTGCTGGGCTGGGCTTCTTTTCAATGTTGACTAGAGAGTACTGCGGAGATATATGGCCGTTTATGGCGAAGGCGAAGGCGTAGGTCGGGGTCAAGTTCATGTATCCCGGAGGATAGTACACCGCTTGTACACTCATTATTACTAAGGAGAAGTTGTACACAGAGAGCAAGGAGCCGTTAGGCAGCTCTGCGTAAGTGCCAGGCTGGACTACAGTCACTATGTTGCCGGCCTGCACTACAGCCCCCTTACTGGCGTTAACCGTCACTGTGCTCTCGCCTATTACGTTGAAGGTCGGGGTGTTCAAGTTGTAGAACATTGTGTCCTGCTGTATTGGTATCAGGCTTGTCATCCAGTCCTCCTTGACTATCTGCCAGCTGGCAGTGGTGGAGTTATACATTAGGTAGGCAGTTAGGTCGACGTGTATGTCGTATATCCCTGGGAAGCCGGGCTGACCCTGATTTACGAAGCCTATGAACGGGGTAACGTTGGCTTTAACTACAGCCATGGTCATGTTGGGCATCAACGTGACGCTAACCGACGGAGGTATTGCAGTGCCGTTTAACAAGTTCTGGGAGTACTCGGCCACGAAGATAAAGTAACCGTCCCAGCTGGAGAAGAAGTTCTCTATGTTGCTTAGCCCCGTGTAAGTGCCGTTCTTCAAGCCTGGAGGTAGTTGACCAGTGATGTTGAGGACAGCGCCTGGGGCGAAGTTCTGGGCTATTATGTTGGGGGCAAACTCCCCTCCTAGGCCGTTGATCTCGGAGAGTACCTCAGACAGCACTACGTTGGCCTCTAGCTGGTGCTGGGAGGGATACCCTGCGATGACCACCGAGGGCGGTACCTCGTTGCCGTTCCACGTAATGGAAGTTATCATGGGCTTCCCATTGATTGTCTGCACGGTGGCGGTAAAGGAGGCGTTAAACACTTGTAGGTACACTGGGTCTTGGGTCGGAGCGACAAAGTACTGCACTACTGCAGAGACCGTGAACGTGTTGTTGTTGACTTGAGTTACGGTAGGTAGGGCGGTGGTGTAGAAGTAGACCGTCTCATAGTTGCCGAAGAAGTTGGCCAACCAAGTGGAGTTGAAGGTCTGCAGGTTGTAGGTGCCAGGGAACGGAACGCCGGTCACCTTCGCCGTGAAGTTAGGAGCTAAGTAGGGAGTTACGTCGTTGGGGTTCTCTATTGCAATGCCGTCCCACACTAAGAAGACCGTGTCTAAGGAAGCTCCCTCTAGGTACTGTGACCCTACGTGGGAAACTGCCTGGGAGTAGTTGGCCTCTAGCTGTTTGTACATCTGCATCAGCATAGTGTAGTTGTGCTCTAGCGCTGAGTACATGGCCTCTAGCTTCATATAGGCGGTGTAGTTGTTCTCAGCCAACTTCATGTAGTAGGTCTCGTTACCCTGGGCGTAGTTCAAACTGGTGCTCAGCGAAGAGTAGGAAGACTGGAGCGAACTGTACTTGCCTGAGACCGTAGAGTACTCGTAAAAACCTGCTATAGCCGCTATTAAGAGTATTACAATAACTACTGCGAAACCTACGGTTTTTCCATCCATATTTGGTCTGTCTTTGAGGAGTCAATAGCTTTTAAAAGGATTTACCCAAATCTACGTGTTTCAAAAATTTTTTCTAAACCTATTATATATCGTTTTGAAAACGGTAGATGTGGGGAATAGGACGTTACTGCTTATTTTAACTAAAGCAACCCTTACTCTGACTCGAAAGAGAACATAGTGTTGTGAGTTTGTAACCACAACGGACCCGGCGGGATTCGAACCCGCGACCTAAGGCTCCGAAGGCCTCCGCTCTGTCCTAGCTGAGCTACGGGTCCATTCGAAATTTATGACCATTTGAAATTAAAATTATCTTATCTAGTATTCTTCTC
>JBBINF010000102.1:2855-5312 GCA_037444045.1 Sulfolobales archaeon
ACGCTTAGGGTTAACACTTAAAGAGTATTTCTTCGAGATAGTATATGTGGCTAAGCAGATCACGCTCTTTGACTTCTCATCGCTAAAGGTGGGACGGAATAACCAACGCCAAGAGGAGAGGAAGGAGGTTGAGGAACCTAAGGAGGAGTTCCAGAGGAAGAGAAGAGAGGGGGACTGGATAAAGGAGGCAGAGGAGGGAAGGACTTACTATCTTCTATCCGTGGACTATGATGGGAAGAAAGGTAAGGCAGTGTGTAAGCTCTACGACCCTGAGAGGCAGGAGGTAAGGGTACTTTACGACAGCACTGGCCACAAGTCCTACTTCCTCGTCGACTTAGAGCCTGAACAAGTGAGGCAGATACCTAAGATAATAAAGGATCCCTCATTTGACCACCTAGAAGTGGTGTACAAGATAGACCCCTACACTCAGAAGAAGATTAAGCTCACAAAGGTAGTCGTAAAAGACCCCTTGGCCGTGAGGAGGATGAGGAACCACGTCCCAAGGGCTTACGAGGCCCACATCAAGTACTACAACAACTACATCTACGACATGGGCTTAATCCCAGGAATGCCGTATGTGGTAAAGAGAGGAAGGCTAGAGTCAGTTAAGGTGGACGTAAACGTAGATGAGGTAGTGAAGGCCTTTGCCGATTCAGACGAGATGACAAAGGAGACTGCGCTCAACTGGGCCCCGCTCTTTGAGTCTGTGGTCCCCTCCATCAAGAGGGCAGCCATTGACATAGAGGTCTACACGCCCGCCATGGGTAGGGTTCCAGACCCCGTAAAGGCGGAGTTTCCCATAATAAGTATCTCAATAGCGGGGACGGACGGTACAAAGGTAGTCCTACTCATCAAGAGGCCCGACGTGGGGGAAGGAAACGTCAACAACGAAGGGGTAGTGGTGGAGGAGTTCGAGACCGAGGAGGAGCTGTTGAGGAGGTTCTTTGAGCTAGTGACCAAGTTCCCCCTCATCTTAACGTTTAACGGCGACGACTTCGACGTTCCCTACATCTTCTTTAGGTCTTTGAAGCTAGGGCTCTTCCCTGAGGAGATACCATTCGAGCTAGGAAACAGGGAGACCAAGTTCCTAGCTGGTTTTCACGTAGACCTATACAAGTTTTTCTTCAACAAGGCGGTGAGGAACTACGCTTTTGAAGGGAAGTACAGCGAGTACAACCTAGACGCCGTCGCCTCAGCCCTCCTAGGCGTATCCAAGATAAAGGTCGACTCCATCAGTGAGCTCTCCCTCTCTAAGCTGGTACAGTACAACTTCAGGGACTCCGAGATAACCCTGAAGCTTACGACCTTCAATAACGACTTAGTGTGGAAGCTGATAGTCCTGTTCTCTAGGATATCGAAGCTTGGAATAGAGGAGCTGACTAGGACGGAGATCTCAGCGTGGGTAAAGAACTTGTACTACTGGGAACATAGGCAGAGGAACTGGCTGATCCCACTTAAGGAAGAGATACTGGAGAGAGCTTCAAAGTTAAAGACCTCTGCAATAATCAAGGGTAAGGGATACAAGGGCGCGGTGGTAATAGACCCACCAGTTGGAGTATTCTTCAACGTAACTGTCTTGGACTTCGCGTCCCTGTACCCTTCTATCATAAGGAACTGGAACTTGAGCTACGAGACGGTGGACCTTGAGGAGTGCAGAAAGAAGGTGGAGGTCAAGGACGAGACAGGGGAGGTCCTTCACACTGTCTGCATGGATAGGCCAGGGATTACAGCGGTGATAACTGGGCTGTTGAGGGACTTCAGGGTAAAGATCTACAAGAAAAAAGCAAAGCACTCCAGTCTAGACCAGGAAAGGAAAATGCTCTACGATGTGGTGCAGAGGGGTATGAAGGTGTTCATCAACGCTACCTACGGTGTCTTCGGCGCTGAGACCTTCCCCCTCTACGCCCCAGCCGTTGCGGAGAGCGTAACTGCTCTGGGCAGGTACGTCATAACGAGTACTGTTAAGAAGGCCAATGAGCTAGGCTTGAGGGTGTTGTACGGCGACACCGACTCGCTCTTCATTTATCAGCCGACAAAGGAAAAGCTTGACGAGATCGTAAAGTGGGTAAAGGAGACCTTCAACTTGGATCTTGAGCTGGACAAGAGCTATAAGTTCGTGGCGTTCTCCGGGCTGAAGAAAAACTACTTTGGGGTGTTCACCGACAACTCCGTCGACATAAAGGGTATGCTGGTCAAGAAGAGGAACACCCCAGAGTTCCTCAAGGAGGCATTTAAGGAAGTTAAGGATCTAATGCTGAAGATTAACAGCCCCTCAGACCTTGAAAGCGTTAAGAAAGAGATCAAGGAGAAAGTAAAGGAGATCTACGATAACCTGAAGAACAAGGGTTACAACCTAGATCAGCTTGCCTTTAGAGTTATGCTGTCTAGGGATATCGACTCCTACACCAAGAACACGCCCCAACACGTTAAGGCTGCCGCGTTACTTAGAAACTTCGG
>JBBINF010000103.1:0-5291 GCA_037444045.1 Sulfolobales archaeon
TTTACCCCAGTAAAAAACGCTTTCTAAAAAAGCGTACTAAAAAGCTTTTGACGTTTACTCCGACAAGGTCACTTCTCCCAGGGAACTCAGCATCTCCTTGTACGCGTCGTAGAAGTCCTTAATTGCCGTGGCTAAGTGCCACCTGTCCTTCTCGTCAAGTAGTGACTCAATTGAGGGCCCAATAGTCCTCCCGACCACTACTGGCACGCTCACGTGTATTATCTCCCCTTCAAACACCCTTGGTATGGCTATGCTCATCAGCTTGTTCTCGTTGAGCGCAATAGCCCTTATTATGTCAGAGATTATTGTCCCGGGTCCCCAAGTAGTCCCATCCATCACCCTTATTATTTCCCCGGGGATCTGCTTGACGTAGTTTGACACCTCCTCCTTGTTGACGTTGAACTGGTCTATGGGCTTCCCCTTTACGGACACGGTGCTCCAGAGCACTACGGCGTCCTCACCGTGCTCTCCCCCAACAAAGCCGTTCACCTCTGTCACGGGTACGCGGAGCTTCTTGGCAATAAAGGACCTCATCCTCATGGTCTCCACTTGGTCTCCAGTGCTAATTGTCATCTCTTTGGAGTACTTGGCGAAGACTGACGCCATCATGTCCACTGGGTTTGTCACCATTACGTATATTGCCCCGGGGTTCCTGCTAGGTAACTTACTAGCTAGGTCTATCATTATCTTAGCGTTGTCCTTAAAAAGATCCCTCCTGCTCATCCCCGGTTTCCTGGGCTTCCCCGCAGACAAGACCACTATGTCTGCCCCAGAGACGTCGTCCAGGCTGTTTGAGGAGACCACCTCCGTCTTTATCCCCCTACTGGCTAACGCGTGCCTCAGCTCGTGTTCAAACTTCTCCGGTAGCTCCGGGATTATATCGTACACCATAGCCTCGTCAAATATCCCCTGCATTATCGAGGAGTACGCTATAGTTTGCCCTATTTTCCCTATACCGACAAACGCTATCTTTGTCATTATCCCACATGATAAATATTCTCAAGAATTTATTTAAACTTTTCTTATAAAGTTTATATTTGATGGTTTTTAAGTGAATGTTATGGAGTTGGCGGAAGTCTTGGCAGAGTACGTGACGTCGGTGAGCTATGAGGACTTGAAAGAAAGCGAAATACGCGAGGCAAAGAGGAGGGTAATCGACTCGTTGGCAGTTGCCAAGGCCTCGGTGGACTCTGAGCCGGCGAGGATAGTGAGGAGGTTGCTCCCCAGCTACCCAGGGGACTCCCTACTGTTGTGGGGAGGGAGGGCAAGCCCAGACGCCTCAGCGTTCTACAACACGCTCCTGATAAGGTACTTGGACTTCAACGACACCTACCTCTCGCTAGAGCCACTCCACCCGAGCGACATGATTGGGGGCCTGCTAGCCCTAGGTAGGGGAAAGACGGGGAAGGACCTCATCCTGGCCACGGTAGTTGGGTACGAGGTCGGGACTAGGCTCTGCGACTCCGCCTCCTTGAGGAAGAGGGGGTTTGACCACGTGAACTTCCTCGAAGTAGCGACAGCGGCGGCAGTAAGCAAGCTCCTCAACCTAGACAGGGACGCAGTGTACAACGCAATATCCATCTCTTTAATCCCACACGTGGCCTTAAGGCAGACCCGCAGGGGAAAGTTGTCCATGTGGAAGGCGGGGGCGGCAGCTGAGGCGGTGAGGAACGCGGTCTTCTCTGCCCTGTTGGCAAAGGAGGGGTTCACTGGGCCAGTAGACCCCTTCTCTGGTGACATGGGGTTTAAGTTAATAGCCGAGTTGGACACCTCAAAGTTCGAGAACATGGGGACTTCAAAGATCCTGGAGACGAGCTTGAAGAGGTACCCAGTGGAGTACCACGCCCAGGCCGCGGTTGAGGCCGCGCTTAGCGTTGAGTACCAGGGGGAGATAAGGAAAGTGGTGATACAGACTTACGAGGCAGCGGTCTCGATACTCGCTGACAGGGAGAAGTGGAGCCCGGAGAACAAGGAGACCGCAGACCACAGCCTACCCTTTATAGTGGCCTCCACTCTTTTGCTCAAGGACATGTGGCTCGACAACTACTCAATAATCAAGGACGAGAGGGTAATCGAGCTAATGAGGAAGATAGAGGTGGAGGAAAGGGAGGAATACACGAATGTGTACCCAAGGGAGTTGCCCGTCAACTTGGTGGTGGTGACGGACAAGGGGAGGTTTGAGAGAGAGGTCAGGATCCCAAGGGGCTATTACAGCAACCCCTTGAGCGACAGGGAGCTAGAGGAAAAGGCCGTTAGACTTGGAATGAGTGAAAAGCAAATAAGCAAGCTATGGGAAATGGACAACATGAGGGTTGAGGAGATTGTCAATCCTTAAAGAGGACTTCCTCGTGATCCCGGGCGTATTTAACCCCTTTACCGCGTTGTTGGCGGAAAAGGTGGGGTTTAAGGCGGTGTACCTCTCGGGTGGTGCCCTTACCTCCTCCCTGGGCCTACCCGACCTGGGCTTAATAAGCCTTGAGGAGCTTGCCTACATGGTCAGGAAGATAAGGGAAGTGACTAGCATACCGCTGGTAGTGGACGCGGACACCGGGTTTGGGGAGGCATTAAACGTCTACAGGGCTGTTAGGGTGCTGGAGGGTGCTGGGGCTGACGCTATCCAGATAGAGGACCAGAGGATGCCAAAGAGGTGTGGCCACTTGGAGGGAAAGGAGGTAGTGGACAGGAAGACCATGGTGACCAAGATAAAGGCCGCACTAAAGGCCAGGAAAAACGCACTAATAATAGCCAGGGTGGACTCCAGGGACGTAATCAGCTTAGAGGACGCCATAGAGAGGGCAAAGGAGTACGTGGAAGCAGGGGCGGACATAATCTTCCCAGAGGCCCTACACTCAAAGGAGGAGTTCGAGAGGTTCGCCAAGGAGGTAAAGGCACCTCTATTGGCCAACATGACCGAGTTCGGGAAGACGCCTTTGATCTCGGCGAGCGAGTTTAGGGCCATGGGGTACAAGTACGTAATATTCCCGGTCACGATATTTAGGGTGGCAGCAAAGGCTATGAAGGATGCCCTAGAGGTCTTAAAGGCCGAGGGTAGCCAGAGGTCGTTGATGGACAAGATGATGACCAGAAAGGAACAGTACGAGATTATAAACTATTCATTCTATGAAAATTTAGATAAGGAACTTGGGAAACTTTTATAATTATAGAAATGCATATTATACATTATGACTGGGAGAGTAAAGGACTTAATAAGCAGGACGCCGGTCACAGTGGAGAGGGGGACTCCGGCCACGGAGGCAGTGAAGCTCATGGCCTCCCTCAACTTGGGCTCAGTGGTCATCGTGGACCACGGCAAGGTCGTGGGGATAGTCACTGAGAGGGACGTAATTAGGGCGCTGGCCAGTGGGGTGCCGATCGCTGAGCCAGTGGAGAAGTTAGGCACCACTGGAGACCTAGTGACCGTAAACGAAGACGACAGCGTCTACGTCGCGGCAGAAAAGATGGCAAAGCACAACGTCAGACACCTCATAGTCCTAGACCGCGAGGGCAAGTTGAGGGGCGTCATCTCAGTGAGGGACATAATAAGGGAGTCCCACGTCTTGAGGGCGTTGTCCTCCATCCCTGAGGAAGAGTTCGTGGGGAGTGATTGAGGGTGAGCCAGATCAGTAGGGGTCTGGAGAACGTCTTCATAAAGGCAACCTCCTTGACCTACATCGACGGAGAGAACGGGATACTTAGGTACCGCGGTTACGACGTTGAGGACCTAGTTAGGAACTGCAGCTACGAAGAGGTGGTCTACTTGATGCTCTACGGAGACCTCCCCAACGCGGAACAGCTCAAGAGGCTAAGGGAAAAGATAAACGAGAGCTACGACGTTCCCCCCTCAGTTATACGCGTAATGGAGGAGTTGCCCTACGATTCCGACGCCATAGGCATTATGGAGACCGCGTTCAGTGCCCTCGCTTCCCATTACAACTACCAGTGGAAGAAGGGGGAGAACAGGGAGAGGGCAGTAGAGATAATAGCCAAGACCGCCACAATCGTGGCAAACGTTTACAGGCTAAAGGAAGGTCTTAGGCCGCAGATCCCAGAGCCCTCTGATAGCTACGCGAGGAGCTTCTTGAGGGCGGCTTTCTCCAGGGAACCGTCAGACGAGGAGGTGGAGGCCATGAACGCAGCCCTTGTGCTCTACACCGACCACGAGGTCCCCGCGTCGACTACAGCCGCGCTAGTGACGTCGTCCACTCTATCTGACATGTACTCGTGCATTGTCGCGGCTTTAGCAGCCCTAAAGGGGCCACTCCACGGTGGTGCAGCGGAGGCCACGTTTTACCAGTTCCTAGAGATAAAAAGCCCAGAAAACGTGGAGGCTTGGTTTAACGACAACGTTATCAAGGAGAAGAAGAGGTTAATGGGCTTTGGGCACAGGGTGTACAAGACGTACGACCCTAGGGCAAGGCTATTCAAGAGCTACGCCGAAAGGCTAGCCAAGACCCCGGAGTCGAGAAGGTTGTTGGCTACAGCGGAGCGCCTAGAGGAGGTAGGGATAAAGTACTTCGGAGAGAAGAAGATATACCCAAATACTGACTTCTACTCGGGGATAGTGTTCTACTCCCTCGGGTTCCCAGTGTACATGTTCACAGCATTGTTCGCGTTGTCTAGGGTATTGGGGTGGTTAGCCCACGTGATAGAGTACGTGGAGGAACAGCACAGGCTCATAAGGCCAAGGGCCCTCTATGTAGGGCCTATAAAAAAGGACTTCGTACCTTTGGAGCTAAGAAGCTAATTTCTTTTTCTTTTTTCATTTTTATTCTCAAAATTCCGCCCAATAGTTTTCCAACTGCGTTTTACGTGCAGTGCAGAACGTCCTATAACTTGTTACAGTTACATATACCTACAAAAAAATGTTTTTTAATATTTTTTATTATAACTTCCAACTTTTAAAGAAAACATTTATAAGCTAATTTACACATATACATATATTGATCAAAATGTCGTATAAGGATATACCAGGCTTAATCGGCGTCTACAGAGTCTCCGGTGGATCCGTGGTGAAAGTGTATGGGGAAGATCTGAAACTAGACCAACAGAAGCTAGTCAACATACTGATGGAGAACATGAGGATTGGGGAAGAGGAAGCGAAGAAGCTGGGCTTGGGATCCTTTATGGGGTTCGCAATGATATTGGACGATCTTGGGATAGCCTACATAAACAACACGATAGTGGTTGTCGACGCGGTAAAGACCAATTGGTCGACCGTTGTAAAAGAGATTGAGAGAGAGGTGGTCAGAGCATGAAAGTGAAGGGCTACCTAGGCCACGTTAAAGTCGACG
>JBBINF010000104.1:0-5212 GCA_037444045.1 Sulfolobales archaeon
TGACAGAAGGTCTTTCATATATATGGCCTTGACGCTCTCGTTGATTACAATCGCAAATAGGGCAACGAACAACATGGTCACCACTACGATATCTCCTTTAGCTAAGTACGTGTTCGGGTTTAACAACCTTATGGCCGGGTTAATAGACGCCTTGATCTTCATGACCACGCTTATCTCCACGTCTTACATTAACCCTTCCCTTTCTTCGTCTACCAGGAGGAAGGCGTTCATAGCCTCCAACTTAGCCATAGTGGTCCTCTTACTGGGGTTTTACTTCTCCAATCCCCTAACTGTTTGGATAGTGACGGGGTTGGCTGGAATAGCCTTTGGCTTGATCATGCCTAATTTGATAACTTCCGCCTCCCTAGTAGACGACAGAAGACAGGCAGAGAGGTTGCTCTCCCTTTACTCTATGAGTCTAAGCATTAGCCTGATAATAGGCCCCTCAATCGAAAGCTACGTGCTCTCAAGGGTAGGCTACAGGGAGGTGTTTCTGGCCTTTGTCCCCTTCTCCATTCTGGGCTTTTTATTGTCTTGGAGCGTCAAGTTCCCAGCGAGTAAAAGGGAAGTAAGAGGGCTCAGCAGCTTGAAAAACAAGGGGTTTATCTCCTCTGTCCTCTCCATAACTACCTATAACGTGCCTTTTGCCGCCTTAACGGCTTTCCTCACCATATACGGCATAGATGTCCTTGGACTACCAAAGAGTCTGGCCTACTTCTCCTACATACCTTTCTTCACTACCTCTTTCCTAACTAGGCTGTTCATTACTATTAGGCAACTTGAGTCGCTGAGGATTCCCTTACTTGTGTCTATCGTCATAACAGTGTTGGGGCTCATAGGAATGGTATTTTCTCCAAACTACATAACTTTCATAGCCTTTATGGCCCTTCTTGGAATACCTCACGGCTCTATCTTTCCAATGTCTACCATAATGATAGCTCGTGCGACCACTAAGGAGGAGAGGAACGCGGTAAACTCCTACTTCTTGGCTTACAACAACATCTTGTTCTTTGTAGTTCCCATAGTGGTGGGTGCGCTCTCGGAGGTAATAGGCTTAGGTCTATCGTTCCTAGTGCTGTTAATACCAGTTATAGCCTCGGCAATAGCGTTTTTCGCTATGTTCTGGAACGACCAAATAATCTCAAGGTAAACAGATTTTTCAATTATTTTAGCTAATAACTCATAAATAGACGAACCTAGAAAACAAAACAATTTTTAGTTACCACTTATCGTCTTAATCCTACGTCCGTCGAACACAAAGAGCAAGTTGTCGTTAGCCTTAGCTTTCCTATCGCTTACCACCACGACTACGCTCCTATTTAATTCCCTCTTCAGCGTTACCAGACTACCAAGGTCTAGGTTCCCCTTGCGCTCTGATAACCCCTTCAGCTCCTTGACTACCTCTACGAGAGAGTAGGAGTCGGACACCTTGAAGACCTTGTGACTGTCTATTTCGAGTATGCTCTTGTCGTCTATTATGAACACGGCGTCCACTACTTTGAACTTCCTCAGCAGCTTTTCCACGAAATTATAGAGCTTTAAGTAGTCAATCCTGGAGTTTAGGTCTATCGCAATTAGCGGCCTTAGCATGTCTCCCATTTTCTACTGGCCCTTATATTCTTGTTCATGATAAGCTTATTTCGCTATATTAAACATAGTTAAACACTTCTGTCAAAATTAGGAATACTTAAATTGGTATGTATATTTTAAACTAAAACAGTACATAAAGCTATTAAAGAGAGTAAGTAGGAAAAACTTTTATAATTTATAATTTAAAGAATTATGTGTGATTAGTGAGACTGTATCTGCAACAATTGAAGGAGCGGATCCCAAGGAAGTACTCGACAGGGTGTTTGACGTTAACAACCTAGTTAGGTGGTGGATGTTCCTCAAGAGGATAGAGCAAGTCGATGAAATCCACTACTACGCGGAGTTCAGGGTGTTCATGAAGTTTAAGTTCCTGATGACTAGGGAGAGGTACTTGAACAGCGTAAAGCATTGGGGAGAGATGAAGTGGCCTAAGGCGTTATTTTCCTTTGTCGTTGAGGTCTACCCCTCCAAGGGAAAGGTCGACGTAGTAATAAGGGGAGAGTACTCTGGGCCTCTCGAAAGGCTTGCAAAGGCTCCAATGAAGGTCTTTCTGAGCCACTTTGCAGAGAAATTAACTGGTAGCTCCCAAGTGTATGTATTTCAGGACTTGTCATCGCTAATAAATGAAGGCATAGAGCAGAGCAGGGAGTATAAGGGGGAGGTAAGGATAAAGGTAGACGAATGCGAACTAACCTTTAAAAAGGGAAAGATGGAGTTTGTCGTTTGCGGAGAACTGAAGGGTAATGAGGCCTTGGACTACTTAGTTAAGAAAGGTACTTACAAGGTGAGTATCAGTTACGTCTAAAATTCTCCGGCAATAGGGTGTATATATAGTTTTGTTTGTATAGAACACTATATGTCTCTATATTTTCAGACATTTAATATAAATCCTGAAAAACTAAAACATAATGGGATAATCCTGAATTTATGGCATAAATTGTAATATAGCCCTTTTAAGGGCTTCGCATCCTTCCTTAGATAGGTTTTGTTTACCTAATATGGGCCGGAAAGTTAAGTAGAGAATGTTGCAGTTAGGGACACTCGCTTTTCTACTTTAACTACGCGTCAACCGTTGGGGTTTAATTCTATTTGTAAGCCTAATCCTAATCAATATGGATATTTCACGCGTTAAACAGTGAATATAACAATTAATCAACCATAGTCTGTTGAGTATTCAGTCCACAGCAATAATGTCCATTTCAGAAAAATTTTACTGTACTATTTACTGTCTCACCTTCACAATTAGATTTCAACTTTATAGTGCATGGACACAAGCTAGGGAATAGGTTTTCACTCCGGCGGTCTATTTTCTTAGTGGATCTTACTCGATGTCTGTCTAAGAAACGCGCTAGCACTCTCTGTATTACGTAATTCTCCTAATCAACTCCCCTCTGAATTGTCATAGAGGAAAGATCGCAGTTACTTCTTGGCGTGTTAGAAGTTCCAGGAGTGTATGAACTAGTTGTTTTCAAAATTATTCAAAAAGACAGACAAAAAGACAGAAGACCTTGGAGGTTGGCCAAAGCCCTTAGGCTTTTTGCTGATCCCTTATCTCTTTGGCGAACTCTTCAATGGCCTTTTTCAGCTCTTCCACTGAAGCCTCGTCCTCAAGGGTTGAAGTGTCTCCTAACGTCTGCCCGGAGATGATGGCCCTAACTAGCCTTCTCATTATCTTCCCTGACCTAGTCTTTGGCAACTTGGTAACGAAGTAGATGCCCTTGAACACAACTATTGCGCCTAGGCTCTTCCTCACGTAGTCCTCTAACTCCTTCTTTAGTTGATCGCTTGGGGAGTAGCCCTGCTTAAGGACTACCGCAGCTACTGCTACCTCACCTCTTACTGGGTCTGGTACTCCTATTACAGCCGACTCAGCTACGGCCGGGTGGGATATTAGTATGTCCTCTATCTCCCTAGTCCCTATCCTGTGCCCAGCTATCTTTAACACCTCGTCTGCCCTCCCCAAAATGTAGAAGAACCCGTCCTCGTCTTTAACTGCGTAGTCGCCTGGGTAGTATATCCCTTGGAACCTTGACCAGTAAGTCTTTATGTACCTGTCGGGGTCGTTCCATACTCCGGCTAGCATTCCGGGCCACGGCCTCTTCACCACTATATACCCCTTCTCCCTTGACTTAGTCGGCAGCCCCTCCTCGTTCAAGACGTCAGCGTCAACCCCGGGGAGAGGTAGCCCGTTTGCGCTCGGCTTCAGCATGTAGTTACCTAGGCCAGGGGTGGCGGATATCATGATGCCTCCAGTCTCTGTCTGCCACCACGTGTCGACTATGGGGAGCTGGGAGTTCCCAACGTTCTTGAAGTACCACCTCCAAGCTTCAGGGTTTATCGGCTCCCCTACGCTACCTAGTATTCTAAGGTTAGAGAGGTCGTGGTTTTTGACCCACTCTTCGCCGTACCTCATTAGCGTCCTAATTGCTGTGGGAGAGGTGTAGAAGACCGTAACGCCGTACTTTTCCGCTAGCTCCCACCACCTGTCTGGGGCTGGGTAGTCCGGCACGCCCTCGTACATGAGGGTAGTGGCCCCGTTCTGTAGGGGCCCGTAGACGATGTAGGAGTGCCCAGTTATCCACCCTATATCCGCAGTGTTGAAGAACACGTCGTTGTCTTTGAGGTCGAACACCCACTTTGTAGTCAGGTAAGTCCACAGGCCGTAGCCGCCGTGGAGGTGGAATATGCCCTTTGGCTTCCCAGTCGTCCCAGAGGTGTACAATATAAATAGAGGATCAGTGGCAGAAGTCTCCTCAGGCTCCACCTTCTTGTAGGGCATCCTCCTCGTCAGCTCTTGGTATATTACGTCCCTCTTTTCGTTGACCTTGGGCTCCTCGTCTCTCTTGATAACCAGTACCTTTTCAACGGAGGGGGTCTGCTCGACTGCTTGGTCCACAACTCCCTTTAGCTCTATCCTCTTCCCCCTACGGGTGGTGTGGGTAGTGGTGATGACTAACCTTGCCTTTGCGTCGTTTATCCTGTCAACTAGGGCTTGCACTGAGAAGCCAGAGAAGACAACGCTGTGGATTGCTCCCAATCTGGCGAGGGCTAGCATAGCTATAGGGAGCTCTGGCATCAGCGGTAAGTATATGATCGCCCTATCGCCCTTCTTGACGCCCAGTTGCTGTAGCGCATACGCGAACCTATTGACCTCGTTGTAGAGCTGCAGGTAGGAGAGGGATTTGCTCTCTCCTTTCTCGTTCTCCCAAATCAAGGCTACCTTGTTTCCCCTTTGCTTTAAATGTCTGTCCAAAGCGTTGTAAGTTATGTTTATCCTGCCCCCCTCAAACCACCTGTAGAAAGGAGCGTTGGAATCGTCTAACACTTTCTCAAATGGGGAGAACCACTCTAACTCCTCGGCCATCTTACGCCAGAACCTCTCTGGGTATTCCATGGATTCTCTATACAGCGCCTTGTAGGGCGGTTGGTAATAACGCTCCTCAAATGGGAGGTTTTCCTGCTGTGACATATTTACCCGAGTGTGTAGAAGTCTAAAAATTTTTATCATCATAGTCCAAAGAGTTTCCAAAACGTTTGTTAACTAGCATCGTCAGAGTATTAGTCTAACTCTTATCTTTAGTTCATCACAAAATGTAAAGTGTAATTATAAATTAAAAAAGAA
>JBBINF010000105.1:0-3697 GCA_037444045.1 Sulfolobales archaeon
AGCGTCTTAGCCCTATTGGTGACCTCTGTGCTGTTTGGTGGGGCCCTAGTGACCCTTATCGCCTCCCCGTCGCTGTTGACTGCCACTGCGTTCACCCTGTTCGCGTTGATATTTGCCCTGTCTATAAGGAACGTGTCGCCAATAGCACTGAAGGTGGAGAAACAGGGGCATACCGTGATAGCCCCTGAAACGCCGAGGAACAGGGAACTAAAGAAGAGAATAGCTGAAGTGATGATAAGCGTCCTCTTCGTCTTCTCGGTCATATTGGCGGCTCAGCTGTGGGTAATCCCCGCGACAGGCTACCTGTCCAACTTGTTCGGGGTCGACCTAGGGCTGATATTCATAATGCTAGGAGAGGCAATATCTCTATACCACTACGTGGTCTACAGGAAGGACTAGATGGTGGTTGGCTGTGATAAACGTAGGGCTTTACTATAAGGTGAAGAGCGGGCACGAGAAGGACTTCGAGGAGAAGTTCCTCGAGGTGTTGGGAATACTGAGGAAAACGGGGTCGGGTCTGGTTGAGGCCAAGCTCTACAGGTCTGTGGAAGACCCCACAGAGTACTTAATATACACCGTGTGGAAGGACGTAGAGTCTTTCAAAAAGTTCACTCTAAGTGAAGAGTATAAGAATACAATTAATTTCGGAAGGACCATACTAGAAGGAAGGCCTATGCATAGGATACTTAAAGAGCTGGACACGTGACCTAAGGTAAGGGTTTTTGAACGCCTTCTCAAAGTGAACGATTTTTATCCCCTTGGCTAGCCGTGGTAAGTCTCAGTAAGGGAATCAGTTCTATATAACTTCGTACTTATGTTTTCGCACAACGTCAGGTTTGGGCGTGTATCCCGAAAGGCTAGTACACGGACATATTTCAAGATGTGCGGGTTCCCCCCCAATACTACACCGGTCTAGGTGGGTAGGGGTCACCCCGCTAATGGGGCGTAGGGGGTGAAAACAAAAACCAGCCGGACTCCCTTGAAGTCCAAGCGTTGAGGATTGACATCAAGTTATGTGAAGTTAGATGAGGCCCAAACCCCAAAAGCGTTCTCCCACAACGCTCAAAGCCTATTGGCGTGACTCGGAGTGCGGGTTGACGGAACCGTTGTCCGCGGGTTTTTCGTAAGCAAAGCTTATAAACTATCCTAGAATATGTGGATTGCCGATCTAATGAGGCAGGGGATGGCGTCCCCCTGGGGCTATCCCGAACCGCCCGATTTCTATGAGGGCTGATGACGCCTATCTCTAGGAGGTGAGATAGGTTGAGGCCTACAGACGTAGAAGTAATAGGTCTAGTGGCAGTCCCAGTAATAGCTAACGCCTTCTTTTTCAGGGGCATAAGGTACTCGAGTGTAGTAGCAGGAGTAGTAGAACTTGTGCTGTCTCTTTCCCTGCTCAATGGTCTGCCCGTAGTAGACCCACTCTTCTACGTAACTAGGACCACGTGGTACTTCATCATGATGGTGGCCTCAATCTATTTACTCTCGGTCATCTACTCCCACGGCTACCTCAAGGGCGAGAAGACCAAGATAAGCCAGAGGGAGTACTTCGCGTTACTCAACTTCTTCACCTCCTCGATGCTCTTCACCTTGGTGGTCAACAACTTAGGGCTCATGTGGGTCGGCATAGAGGCCACTACGGTGTCCACTGTGGTCTTGGTCATAACGGAGGGAACTGAGACCGCCATAGAGGCCGGGTGGAGGTACGTCATAATAGTGTCCGCCGGGGTGACGTTCGCGTTCATTTCAGTGATCCTAGTGTACTACGGCCTGCACACCCTCCAAGTGTCCTCGATCTTGGGCGCTCACTACTCGTTAGTCCTGCAGTTGGCCTCCGCAATAGCCCTCTTGGGCTTTGGCACAAAGGTGGGCGTCTTCCCGGTAAACACGTGGCTGCCGGACGCCCACAGCGAGGTCCCCGCCCCCGTGAGCGCCCTCTTCTCTGGGGTCCTACTTCCAGTTGCCCTGTACGTCTTGTACATAGTGTACCAGATATCCCCTTTGCCGGCCCTCTACTCTTCCCTCTCCGTACTGTCGATATTGGTGGCGTCGTTGAGCATGGCTAGCCAGACCAACTTCAAGAGGCTCTTCGCTTATTCCACCATAGAGAACATGAACCTCGCCCTACTTGGCCTAGTCTCGGGCTCCGTCATAGGCGCTGTAGTCCTCCTCGTGGCCCACGCCTTTGGGAAAGCTGGCGCCTTTTACTCCTCCGGCTCAGTATTTAAGATGGTTGGGAGCAAGAGGATAGACGAGTACGGGCTCTGGAGGCTCAAGTTTACCCCTTACTCGCTCTTGCTCTCTTCCCTAGCAGTCACTGGTGCCCCGCCCTTTGGTACGTTTGTGGGGGAGTTCCTTATACTGTCTTCTCTGTTGAGGTCCTCACCCCTGGAGTTCTCAGTAGTTGTCCCGCTCTTAGCCATAGCCTTCATCTCCGTCAACTACCACGTCAGCAGGATGGTGTTCAAGGGGGAGAGGGCCCTTAGGGAAGACGCTTTGATGGGGGTAGTCTCGTTGATATCCTCCGTGATCCCCTTAGCCATGGGGCTGTTCCTGGTGTGGTGGTCGCAATGGGGAGGGTTATAGGGCAACTGGGGAGGTTCTGCCTCTACTCCGACGCTTACGTTGAAGGGGAGTGCCCCAACCTCAAAGAGGAGGGCGGGGGCTCACACCACGGTCCTCCCTACGGCGCGTTCAACTTCACCTACGGCCCGTCTGCTGGTGGCCTATTCGAGTCAGTGGGTATCGACATCGACACTTTTGGCGAGTACATACGTGACGTCAAGGTCGACCCATACTACAAGTTAAGGGAAATAAAAGTACTGGGCAACAGCGTGGACGACGCAATACTGTACATAGAGAGGGTTAACGCAGCCTTCTCGGCCTCCCACACAATAGCCTTCCTGTCAGCCGTTGAAAGGGCTTCTGGGGTCGAAGTAGACGCCGACGTGTTGTACTTAAGGGTGCTCCAAATAGAGTTGGAGAGGGTGAGGAACAACTTATTCGTAATAGAGAGGCTCGCCGAGTCCGCGGGGTTCCAGGTCCCCACGTACCAGCTGCTGTACCTTATCGAAAAAGTAGACAGAAAGATAGGCAAACTCTTTGGCCATAGGTACTTCTTCGGCGTCAACACCTTAGGAAAGGTTGACGTCGCCGAGGCCAAAGTGGACTTCAGCGACGTTGAAAGGGAGTTCAAGGAGGTCTTCAATGGCGTCATAGAGAACAGGATATTCATAGACAGGCTGCAGGGCAACGGGGTGGTCAAGGACGAGAGGAGCATAGGCCCCGCAGCTAGGGCGGCGGGACTTACCTACGACGCCAGGGTAGAGGACGAATCCCTGCCGTATAGGGACTTCGGCTTCAAGATAACCACGTACAACTCCCCTGACGCCTTTGGTAGGATGATCGTCAGGGGTGAAGAAATATTTGAATCGTTGAGGATTATTTCTGAAATAAAGGTAAGACCTAGACAGTACAAGGCCGAAGTAAAGGAGGGGGAGGGGATAGGGAGAGTGGAGAGCCCATCTGGGGACCTAGCGTATTGGGTCAAGGTCGGCAGAGGGGGTAAGGTCGTGGATCTGGCGTTGCTCTCCCCCTCTTCCGTGAACATAAGGCTCTTCGCCAAGTCAATGGTAAGGAACATTTTTACGGATTTCCCGTTCAATTGGGAAAGCTTTGGCATATGGGTGTCTGAGGT
>JBBINF010000105.1:3751-5181 GCA_037444045.1 Sulfolobales archaeon
GGTTCCCCAAGGGAGACCCAGTTGACGTAGCCCCGTGGTCTACGGAGTTGGGGGGCAAAGGTAGCGTGGCATGCCCAACCAGCGCTATAGGGGACGGGCACTGGGACCCGGAGAAGTGCATCTACTGTAGGAGGTGTTACCCGTCTTACTCCCCTACGGGGAACATAGACGTGTACAAGGTCCACAGAAAGGTCGAGCTGTTCAAGAGGTCCTTCTACATCTACCCCGTGGACGTAGGGACTTGCGGTGGGTGCAACCTGGAGCTGAAGATGATATCTTCGCCGCAGTACGACATGACGCGGTTCGGGATATTCTTCACCAACACGCCGAGGCACGCGGACGCCCTACTTGTCATGGGGGTACTGACTGAGAGGATGAAGGAGCCGCTGTTAAACGCCTATGAGGCGATGCCGGAGCCCAAGCTAGTCATAGCGTTAGGGGCCTGCGCCATATCTGGTGGGATAATGGGCAACGGCTCGCCCATAAGGCCAGACGTCGTAATCCCGGGCTGTCCCCCCAGCCCACACGTGATACTTAAGGCGTTGGTTAAGGCAAAGGGTGAGAAGCTGTGACCTATACCTACGCTTTGACCTATTCTTACATCTACGTGTTGTTGTTCGCCCTGTCGGCAGTCCTCGCGATATTCAACAAGAGGGCGGGCTACTCGCTCTCCGCAGTTACCTCAATAGCCTTCGTGTATTACGGCATAACCACGGGCAACGTCTACGGCGACTTCTTTGTAATAGCTGGGCTGGTGTGGTTCTTCTCCTCGGTCTTCTCCATAGCGTACGACAACTACGGGAGGTGGCTTTCCCCCCTCTTTATAACGTCCATACTGGGCATGGCCATAGCCCTGACCGCTAAGACCTACCTGGAGTTTCTAGCTGGTTGGGAGATCATGACTATCCCAGCGTACGCCATAATAGGCCTAAACAGGAGGCTTGATTCACCAGCGTTTGTGTTTATGGCGTTCGGGGAGCTGAGTACTGTACTGGTCCTCTCGGGGTTTATTTACGCCTACTTGGTCACCGGCTCTTTCTACTTCACAGCCCTGCCCACGTATGTCCCGTTGGTCGTGGCCACTTTTGGCTTCATGATAAAGATGGGCATATTCCCGTTCTTAGTCACCGAGTGGCTGCCCATCGCTCACGGGAACTCCCCAGCAAACTTATCTGCAATACTGAGCGCCAGTATGACGCTGGTCGCGGCTTATGGGATAGTCAAGGTTGCTCTGTTGTCCCCTGACCTCCCTACCCTCGGCTACGTCCTTATGGGGATAGGGGCCTTTTCTGTGTTCTTTGGCGCGTTATACGCGTACGTCTCGGAACACGTTAAGGGCTTACTCGCCTTCAGTACTATAGAGAACGACGGCGCCCTGCTCTCAGCCATTGGGGTCTACATGACGCATCCTACAAAGACGATTGCCGAGT
>JBBINF010000106.1:0-5159 GCA_037444045.1 Sulfolobales archaeon
AGGGTCTTTGAGCTTACGCCAACTGGACTTGAGGAGGCAAAGAAAGCCAAGGAGGCTTTAGAGGAGAGGGCGAACCAAGTTATCAACGCCATTCAGAGCGGGAACTACGACCTGGTTCAAGAATACGCAGACGACATTTACTTGTTGATGGCCCTTTCTCTAATAGACGCGATGCTGCTCCAAGACCTAGCATTCTTAGACCCGTTCTGGTTCTAAAGGGAATTTTTAATAAGTACGTCTTGTTAAAAAACTGGAGAGTCTGACATTTTCAAACTGTTTCTAAAAAATCAAGAAGACCTTTGAACCACTACCTCTAGCTCTTGCTTGGCTATTGAGCTCTTCGGCCTCCACCCTACTGCGTAGGCTATGGCAGTCCCTACTAACGTTATCGCCAAGTTTACGCCCAAGGCTATCAGAGCCATGTAAATTAACTGCCCAGATAACGGGTATAGCGAGGTCACGAAAGCGGTCTGGTGAAGTTGCACGAAGTTCCTGTAGTAGGCAAGCCCTACTGCGGTTATTATCCCACCTGCCCAACCAGCAAGCGTCGACCTAGGCTCTAGTTTGTCTGTGAACAGCCCCAAGAACACTGCAGGCAAGGTCTGGGTTATTATAATTCCTCCCAACAGCTGCAGCTGTATGGCGTAAGAGGCAGGGACTACGAACACGAAGCCTAGGGCTAAGAACTTGAAGACCGTGGACATCCACTTGGTCAGCGTCGTCTCCGTCTGCGGGGACATGTTGGGGTTAATCTCCTTTACTACGTTCCTGGAGAACAGGTTAGCTATGGCGATTGCCATTATGGCTGCAGGTACCAGTCCCCCTATGAACACAGCCGCCATTGCTATGCCCACGAACCAGTCCGGCATAGTGTAAGCTATTAACGCTGGAACTGCTAGTGCTGCGTTCCCCGTGTGCTTTATTAAACCCAGTGCCCCGGGGACCCCGTAGACCAGGATGCCGAAGAGGGCTATCAAGGCCAGTCCAATGCCGTATATTGGAAGGAGGGAAGTACTGTACTTCAGCTTCTGCTTGTCGTTGGAGCTAAGGCTCCCGTTTATGGCGTGGGGGTAGAGGTATAGGGCAAAGGCGCTACCGATAGCGAGGGAGAAGTAGGCAGTGTACAAGGTCGGAGACAACGTCTCAAATATCTTTTTGGTGCTCTGAGCGACGGTAAAGGCGTGGGAGAAGCCCCCTATTTGTAGGGGCACTGCGATGATTATGGTAATCACAGTGAGCCACACTAGCACGTCCTTGAAGACCCCAGTAATTACTGCCCCTCTTAGGCCGCTGGTAAAGGTGAAGGCTGCAAGCACTATGAACGCCAGAACCAGGGAGAGCTCGGTAACAGCCCTGCTGCTCACCCCTAGTCCGAGGAGCATTACCTCCAAGACTGCTTCCATACCGACTATCTGTAGTGCAATGTAGGGGAGCTCAGCTACTATACCAGTCACCGCTACTGCTATCGCTAAACTCTTACTGTTGAACCTGTCCTTTACGAAGTCAGCAGCTGTAACGTAGTGCCTATTTCTAGCGACAGTCCACAGCCTAGGCATTGTGAGTAGGGCGACGAAGAAGCCCCACGCTACGTAGGGAACTGCGAAGAAGTAAAGGGAACCGGAACCAAACACTCCAGCTGGGACGGCTATGAAGGTGTAAGCTGTAAATAGGTCAGCACCAAGTAGGAACCACACTAGGAAGGTCCCCAGTCTCCTCCCTCCAAGGCTCCACTCCTCTATCTGCCTCAAGTCCCCTTTCCTAAACCTGGCGCCGTAGAAGCCTAGGAAGGCGAACACGGCAAAAAGGACTATGAACACTCCCAACGTGACGTAGTCAATGTTACCTACTGCCACTTCCCTTCACCTCCCCGTTCTTTATTGCTGAAGCCCCTACCATTAGGACAGTCGTAATTACTAACAGCAGTATTTGGTACCAGTAGAAGAACGGCAGTCCAAGTAGCTCTGGCTGTACCTTGTTGAAAACTGGGTAGATGGAGTATAGTATTATGTCTATTAGGAACGCGAAGCCCATAGCTACGTAGTACGCGTTCATGGCACTAACTTCTTGAATTGAGATCCTTTAATATCTTTTTTTGAAAGATAATACACTTATTTCTAAACCTCTTCGTTTTCGATTGTATCTTTCAACAATGAGTTAATTTTTTCAAGACAAGTAAATACCCTGTTAGGAGTATATCAACTTAGTTGAATCCCTACAGCCTGCATTTTCCTATGAAGAGAGATTAATAAAATTAATTGGGAGAACTCCTATCACTTTGTGGAGCTTAAGGTTGAAAAGCCGGAAGAGGTCCTAGTGCCACCCCTTCCAGAGTTCTCATACGTGTGCGGGAACGAACTGACTGAAACCAAGTGCAACGGGGTCTGTATTTTTAGGGACCCAGACTTCCTCACCTTCACCTCCTCTGAGGCAGTCTCTACCATGAGCCTGCAGGGGATAGTTAGGTACAAGACTAGGGGGAGGAAACAGGAGAGGTGGAGTAACTACCTCGAGAAGTACAAGATAGCCCTAGATGGGCAGGAGTTCAGCCTTTCCCTAAAGCTCAACCTAGTCATAACCATCTACGTCGACGGCTACGAGGTTAACGGGGTCTCTGGGGACGCCGTGGTTAAGGAGTACCGACTAGTCTCAACTAAGAGGAGGGAGGAGTCCCTGGGCGAGCTCCTCTCACTTAAGCCCACGTTGGTCACGCTGAAGAGGCACTCGGACTACTGGAACCTCATCACTGCGTACAAGGTGTCATACGTGGACAAAGGGCTCTTAAAGGAGTTGCAGAAGTTGACTGGGATAAAGAGGGCTGAGTGCAATCCCCTAGAAGTAGTCCAAGGGGTCAAGGTATGCTACTTGTAGGTTTTTGTTATAAAGTGTTATAATTGTGATAAGACTTAAAAATAGTGAAACGGAAAGGAGTTTAATGGCAAATAAGAAGAAGGCAAAGACAAAGGGAAACCAGAAAGAGAGCAAGCTCATCTACGTTCCCTTCGTCCTCCTGGCAATTCTCATAGGCGTTTTCCTCTCTCTCCCCTACATACACCAGTCCCAGTCAAATAGCTCGCCTACCGTTGCACAAGGGGACTCCTTCGGCACCCTCATAAAGGTCTCAAACCAAGGGTACTCCAACACCGTCCACGTCTACTTCATAAGCTGGTACGGTTGCCCCTTTGGTGCCACGCTTTCTTGGCCCCTCTACTTGGCGTTAAGCCACTACGGCCACGTTAACGTCACCCCACACTATTCAATAGTGGAGGCCGACATAGGTGCCCCAGTCCCAGGGCTTCTATTTAACGGCTTTACCCCCAACTCCTCCGTGGAATTCACCTACTTGTACATATACAACCAATACTTGAACGCTACCCCCTCTGGGCAGCCAATTCCAAAGTCAGAGTTAATACAGGTGGGACTTCAGGAGATCAACTCCAGCCTACCTAGTTGGGTCTACAACTTGGTCTACCAATGGGAGGTGGAGAACCCCAACTTTGGCTTCAGTCAGCCCATAGCGTTATTGGACGGCCACATACCCACAACGTTGGTAATAACTGGCCCTAACGGTACTTGGCTAATGGTCGGCTATCCCTACATGCTGACCCCACAAGAGCTACTCCAAATAAACCAGAACGCCAACTCTCTGTACCAAGAAATACAGAGCGGACAAGTTCCAAGCCAAATAGCTCAAGCTGAAAACTACATACTTCAAGTAATTAACGAAGCTCAATGACCTTTACGAACTCCTTGTCCACTACCACCTTTCCTTGTAAGTCCAGGAAGTTATCGTTGGCGATTGGATGCATCTTTTTATCTGACAGAATAACCACGGTGTTTACCACCTTTTTTGCCTCCTCTACGAGCTCTTTCACCTTATGTAGGTTTAAGACCAAGGGTACTACTGAGAGGTCGTAGAACCTGCCTTCATCGATTAACTCGACGAACTCAGGACTCGACTTCCAGGCCTCAAGTATCCTCTTCCCTGAGGTACCCGCAAATGGCATAAAGACCGGCACTAACGCCACCTCTCCGTCCACCTTGTCCGCCCTGTACTTACCTACCTCTTGGTCTATTATCTCGAAGAGCCTCTCCATGTAGTACTTACCTAGAACTGGGTCGTAGTCGTTCTCCTTGTCGTACTTGGCGTGGAACGTCTCGCTGGCCCACATGTACGCCTCTATTATCTCCTCCTTCCTCTCGACCATGGGGTCTAGGAACTTGAACGACCTCGTCCTGTTCAAGGGAGAGTTGCCGTTGGCCACGTAACCTGCTAGGGCTGGGGTAAGGGACACTACGTCCTTCTCCCTTATTATCCCCTCGATCTCTCCCAACTTGAACTCACCCTCTGGGAGGGAGGCAAGGGGGTTAGCTCCTATGCCAAAGTCCATCCCCTCCCTGGGGTCAACGTAGGAGTAAAAGGTGAAGCGGAAGTGCTCTATCTCCTTTGCGTTTGGGTACCACTCCCTGAACTTGTTCATAGCCTCTTCCCTCCTCAGCCTAAGCTCAGTCAAGATGGTCTCGTATGCCTGCCTCGTGTCCTTGAACTTGCCGTCAAGTTCAGAGAACGGGACGAAGAAGGGCTCTCCTATCCTGGGAGTCAAGTACTTGAAGCCGTAGGCCTTTGCCACGTCGGGTATTGAGGAGTCGATGAGGGTCTTTATAGCCTTCCTCATCGCCTCAGGCAAGTGGTTCACGTGGTGTATCTTCTCCTTCTTTTTAAACAATGACATGAGGTGTCTATACCTCCTGGCGTTATAAAATTTATATGTGGAACATGGACTTCACAAGGCTAATTAACACGTAGACGAACACCGCCGTCATTATCCCGAACATCACTAGCCCCGTTACGGGCTCTTGGGAGACTGGGAAGGGAGAGAATGGATAAGCTCTATTTGAGTAAGCCGGGAGCCCCACAATGAGCACGACTGAGAGGACGCTGTCCCCGCTCATCCATAGCACGAAGAGGAGGACTTTCAGCACGTTGCTCATCTTATAGACCGTCATCCCAGCTGATATGCCCCCCAGGAAAAGCGTCAAGTCGTTGGCTATCCTCCAGGGCAAGTACGCCCCGGCCAGGGCAAAAAAGAGGGGTACGTGCCAGAGGACGGGAAGTGCTATCCCGGGGATCAAGAAGAGTAGGGAACCCCTTATTGCCTACC